>CAYTNQ010000026.1:0-41598 GCA_964439175.1 uncultured Anaerolineales bacterium
GTCTATCGCAAGATGGTCAAGCCCAAACAACGACGCCTGGTAGAGGCGATCAAGCACAAGACAGACGCAAAAATCTACTATCACGGTTGCGGCGCTGTTTTTGATTTGATCCCAGATTTGATTGAACTGGGTTTCGACATTCTCAACCCGGTACAAGTTTCGGCGCGGGGTATGGATACCAGTCGCCTCAAGAAGGAGTATGGCCAGGATATTGTCTTCTGGGGTGGTGGGGTCGATACCCAGCATGTATTGCCTTTCGGCCGGCCCGAGGAAGTGGCCGACGAAGTCAAGCGGCGTATTGATGACCTGGCACCTGGTGGGGGATTTGTCTTTGCCACGGTCCACAATATCCAGGCCTTTGTGCCTCCCGAGAACGTTGTCGCTGCCTTCGAGACGGCCCTCCAGTACGGGAAGTATTGATAAGGAGATAAAATCATGAGCAAACCTGTGTTAGGTGTTATCATTGGCAACCGGGGCTTTTTCCCCGATCACCTTTGTGAGAGTGGGCGTCAAACCATTCTGAAGGTGTTGGAGGGAGAGGGTATTACCCCTATCACTCTGACGCCCGAAGATACCAAGTTTGGGAGTGTCGAGAGCTTGGCCGATGCTCGAAAGTGTGCCGACTTGTTCAAGAAACATCGTGACGAGATTGATGGCGTCCTGGTGACACTGCCCAACTTCGGCGACGAGCGGGGGGTAGCCAATACCCTGCGTTGGGCAGACTTGAATGTCCCGGTCCTGGTCCATGCCTTCCCCGACGACGTCACCCGTATGACCATTGCTGATCGCCGTGACTCCTTCTGCGGCAAGATGTCGGTCTGCAATAATCTGCATCAGTATGGCATCAAGTATTCCCTGACCACGCTGCACACGGTGGACCCTGAGAGCGAAGATTTCCGCTCCGACCTGCGCCGCTTTGTCAGTACCTGCCGCGTGGTCCGAGGTCTGAGAGGGGCACGTGTCGGTGTCCTCGGCGCCCGCCCGGCTGCATTCAACACCGTACGTTTCAGTGAGAAACTCTTCGAGCGCACCGGCATCTCGGTGGAAACGCTCGACCTCTCGGAGGTATTTGGGCGTACCGATCGAATGAACGATGATGATCCCAAGGTCAAGGCCAAATTGGAACAAATCAAGGAGTACGTCACTACAAAAGGTGTCCCTGAGCAGGCATTGATGAAGATTGCCAAATTGGGCATAGTCGTGGATGATTGGATGGCTGATAACAACCTGCAAGCCAGTGCATTGCAGTGTTGGACCTCAATGGAGGAGTATTACGGCGTGGTGCCGTGCACCGTGATGAGTATCATGAGCAATGATCTTATGCCTTCAGCCTGCGAGACAGACATCGCGGGGGTGGTGGGGATGTACGCTATGACCCTGGCTTCGTGTAAGCCCAGCGCGTTGGTGGATTGGAACAACAACTATGGCGATGACCCAGACAAGGGTGTCGTTTTTCACTGCTCCAACTTGCCTAAAGACGTGTTCACCAGCCAGGATGACCAGGGCTTGATCTCTCCCGACGACATCCCGGTGATGGACTATCAAGAGATTATCGCTGGTACAGTGGGCAAGGAGAACACCTTTGGTGCCATTGTGGGCCGGGTGCGGGCCGAGCCGTTTACATTCTGCCGTATCTCCACCGACGACTTCAACGGCCGGATTCTCGCCTACGTGGGCGAAGGGGAGCTAACCAACGATCCACTCCAGACGTTCGGTGGGTACGGGGTGGTACGCATTCCCGATTTGCAGGGTTTGCTGCGTCATATTTGCGAGAATGGCTTTGAGCACCACACGGCCATCAATTTGTCGCGGGTCGCTTTGGCCGTGAACGAGGCCTTGAGCAAATATATGGGCTGGGATGTATACTACCACGGAGGGAAGGAAAGAACCATATGAGTGAGTTCAATCATAAGCTGCATCGAATGCAGACCTTGCTTGCGGAGAGAGGCCTCGATGCCATGCTCCTCCAGCGTGTGAGCAGCTTTGCTTGGGCTACCTGCGGCGCAGCTTCATACGTCAACACCGCGACGACCGATGGTGTGGCCACCCTGGTCATCACGCCGGCTGGTCGCTATCTGCTTACCAACAACATAGAGGCCGCGCGCCTGGAACAAGAAGAGGATCTATCAAATCAGGGTTGGGAGTTTCGCGTTGTGCCCTGGTACAAAACCCAGGGCACAGTGATGGAACTAACTCGTGGCCTGAAGCTTGGCGCTGATGGCCCTTACGCCGGTGCCACTGATCTTTCCGCCGAGATGGCTCGTCTTCGGGCCAGCCTGACCCCCGAAGAGGTCGGGCGTTTTCGAACGTTGAGTCGCCTCTGCGCCGAGGCAATGGACAGTGCGATACGTGCCGTCCGGCCCGGCCAGACCGAGTATCAAATTGCCGGCCTGCTGGCGTATGAGGCGGAAAGCCGCGGGACCCGGGCTATCGTCAACTTGATCGCTACCGACAAACGCATTTTCTCCTTCCGGCACCCGCTACCCACCGACAAGGAACTCGATCGCTACGCGATGCTGGTGCTGTGTGGTCGGCGTTGGGGATTGGTTTGCTCCATCACCCGCCTGGTTCACTTTGGCCCCCTGCCGGACGAACTCCGGTGCAAAATGGAGGCAGTCGCCCGGGTGGATGCAACTTTCATCGCTGCTACCCGACCCGGCCGTACGCTGAGCGAGGTCTTCGAGCGTGCCACGGCCGCTTATGCCGCAACAGGTTTCGCCGACGAGTGGCGATTGCACCATCAAGGTGGGCCGGCCGGTTACGAAGCCCGGGAGTATGTGGCCACGCCTGGCTTAACCGACTTGGTTTCGGTCGGTCAGGTCTATGCCTGGAATCCATCCATCGCCGGCACTAAGTCGGAAGACACCATCCTCGTCGCTGAAGATGGCAATGAAAACTTGACTTCCATACCCGGTTGGCCCACACTATCCGTTGTCGTCGAGGGGCAGTCGGAACCCATTCTGCGGCCAGCTATCCTGGAGGTTTTGTGAGAATACTGTTGAACGCGCAATTCACATTCACAGGAGGTTGATATGAGCGACCGCAAATACGCGATTGGCGTAGATTTCGGCACCGAGTCCGGGCGGGTGGTGTTAGTTGATGTGGCCGATGGGCGAGAGATTGCCACGGCCGTCCACACCTACGCGAACGGCGTCATAGACGAGAAACTCCCGGACAGCGGCGTGCGGCTGGAGCCTGACTGGGCGCTGCAAGACCCCAACGACTACCTGGAGGTGTTCAAGCAGGCCATCCCGGCTGTACTCAAAGCGAGTGGTGTCGATCCTGAAGACGTGATCGGCCTGGGCATCGACTTTACCGCCTGCACGATGCTTCCCACCAAGGCAGATGGAACCCCTCTCTGCTTCCTGCCCGAATGGCGAGACAATCCCCACGCCTGGGTCAAGTTGTGGAAACACCACGCAGCTCAGCCTGAGGCCAACAAGCTGAACGAGATTGCGCGGGAACTGGGGTATACCTTTCTGGATCGTTACGGGAACAAGATCAGTTCCGAGTGGTTCTTCCCCAAGGCGTGGCAGATTCTGGATGAGGCGCCAGAGGTGTACCAGGCAGCCGAGCGACTGATTGAGGGTGCCGACTGGGTGGTGTGGCAACTCACTGGTGTAGAGAAGCGCAACGCGTGCACGGCGGGCTACAAGGCTATCTGGTCGAAGCGAGAAGGATTCCCCTCGAATGAGTTCTTCAAGGCATTGGACCCGCGCATGGAGCACATTATTGACGAGAAGATGTCCCGCGACATCTATCCATTGGGGGTGAAGGCCGGCGGGTTGACTGAGGAGGCGGCACGTTGGACTGGGCTGAAGCCGGGCACTGCGGTGGCCATCGCCAACGTGGATGCCCATGTCTCTGTCCCGGCGGCCACTGTCACCCAGCCGGGGCGGATGGTGATCATTATGGGTACCTCCAACTGCCACATGGTGTTGGGTACCGAGGAACGCACTGTGCCCGGCATGTGTGGCTATGTGGAGGATGGCATTGTGCCTGGCTTCTTTGGGTATGAGGCAGGGCAGTCGTGTGTAGGAGATCATTTCGCCTGGTTTGCAGAGAATTGTGTGCCAGCTGCATATGAACAGGAAGCTAAAGCACGGGGTCTCGACATTCACCGGCTGCTGGAGGAAAAGGCGGCGCGCTTGCAGACGGGGGAGAGCGGCCTTCTCGCGTTGGACTGGTGGAACGGCAACCGCAGTGTGTTGGTGGATGTGGATCTGACCGGCATGTTATTGGGGGCGACCCTGGCTACCAGGCCGGAGGAGATCTACCGGGCGCTGATCGAGGCCACTGCGTATGGGACTCGCATCATCATCGAGACCCTCGAGGGCAACGGCGTACCGGTCAACGAAATTGTGGCCACAGGTGGATTGCCTGATCGAAACAAGCTGCTGATGCAAATTTACGCCGACGTTAGCGGCCGCCCCATTCACATCGCTGACACCAGCCAGGGAGGTGCGCTGGGATCGGCTATGCATGGTGCAGTGGCAGCCGGTAAGGAAGCGGGGGGCTACGACTCCATCCTGGAGGCCAGCGAGCGAATGGCACGCCTGCGAGACGAAGCCTACCAGCCCATTGTGGAGGACAAGGCGGCCTACGATCAGTTATATGCCGAGTACGTCACCTTGCACGACTACTTTGGGCGGGGAGCCAACGACGTGATGAAGCGCCTCAAGGCGCTCCGGACTGAGATATTAGCCAATTCGTCGTAGCTTTATACGTAGGCGTTCTTGGGAAGCGTGATTCGTGAGACGTGAAACGTCAAAGTCAAACGTAAAGCGTCAAACGTCAAACGTAAAGATGTAAGACGCAATCCTACCCATTACGTTTGACGTTTGACGTTTGACGCTTCATGCACTAAGGAGGTAGGAAACTTGCTGGAATCACTACGCGAGGAAGTTTGGCAATTGCATCTTGAGTTGCCCAAGAATAACCTGACCGCCTGGACCAGTGGCAATGTCAGCGCGCGGGATCCGGAGACGGGCTACGTGGTCATCAAGCCATCGGGCATACGCTACGAAGACCTCCGCCCGGAGCATATGGTCATCGTGGCCCTGGATGGCAATCGCGTGGAAGGTGATCTGAAAGCCTCATCTGACACAGCCAGCCACCTCTACATCTATCGCCACCGGTCGGATGTCAAGGGTGTGGTCCACACCCATTCCCCCTACGCCACAGCTTTCGCTGCTGTAGGTCGGCCAATTCCGGTCTACCTGACCGCCATTGCGGATGAGTTCGGAGGCCCCATCCCATGCGGGGGATTCGCGCTCATTGGAGGCGAGGACATTGGCCAGGTAGTAGTCGAGTCCATCGGCAACTCTCCGGCTGTGCTCCTCAAGAACCACGGTGTTTTTACCATTGGCCCCACTGCACAGGCAGCGGTCAAAGCTGCCGTGATGGTGGAGGACGTTGCGCGTACTGTGTGGATCGCGCTACAAGTAGGGCAGCCGGACGAGATCCGGCCAGAAGACGTGGAGAAGCTGCATCATCGCTATACCCATGTCTATGGTCAATAAAGATGTGAGCTGATGGCGGAACTGTGTTAAGGATGTAGAACAAGGGATTTTTATGTCTCTCTTTCAGCATACGCTGGATACATTCCGTGAAAAGTTCAACTGCGAGCCGCCACGCTTGTTCCGAGCGCCGGGCCGAGTTAATCTGATCGGCGAGCACACTGATTATAATGATGGGTTTGTGCTGCCGGCAGCCATCGACCCTCAGGTTGTCGTCGCCGCACGAGCCCGCGACGATGCACAGATCAATGTATATGCTCTCGATTTTGAGCAATGGGATCACTTTGACCTGCATTCCATTGCCAGGCGTCCAAAGAAGGCGTGGAGCAATTACATCCGTGGCGTGGCCTGGTCGCTTCAACAAGACGGACACGCCCTGGTTGGGATGGATGCAGTGCTTGCCGGGGATGTGCCCATCGGCGCTGGGCTGAGCTCATCTGCCGCTATCGAAGTCGCCATAGGCTATACCTTGCTCCGCCTGGGCCAAGTTGAAGTGGATCGCGTGGCGCTGGCATTGGCTGCTCAACGGGCCGAGAATGACTTTGTGGGTATGCGCTGTGGTATTATGGATCAGTTTATCTCCTGCCTAGGACAAGTCAATCACGCTCTGCTAATTGATTGTCGCGACCTGAGCCACCAGCCTGTACCGTTGTCCCCTGATGCTGCCATCGTGATCGCCGATAGCGGTGTCCGCCGGGGCCTGCTGGGATCGGAATACAACACGCGTCGCGTTGAATGTGAGACGGCAGCCCGCCACTTTGGCGTCCCAGCTCTGCGCGATGTGGACAAAGCAGCATTCAGTGCCCGCGCCCACGAACTTCCTCCGGTTGTACGCCGCCGAGCGCGTCATGTGATCACCGAGAACGAGCGTACGTTGACAGCCGCTGAGGCATTAGACGCGGGCGATTTGGTCACGTTCGGGCAATTGATGAATGCCTCCCACGCCAGCTTGCGGGATGATTTTGAGGTGAGTTGCCGTGAGCTCGACTTGTTGGTGGAAATTGCTCGTGGCGTGGATGGGGTGTATGGTGCACGGCTGACCGGGGCGGGGTTTGGAGGCTGCATCGTTGCACTGGCACAGCACGATACTGCTGAGAAGGTAGTTGCAGCTATTCACGAACTCTATTCACCGGCTGTCGGCCGGGAGGCGAGGGTCTATATTTGCCGGCCATCGGATGGTGCGTCAGAAGTGGTAAGCCCACGTCAGGAAGGTTGATAGATGCAGAGCACGGCCGATGTCATCAACAATGCTCAAGAGGCGGGTGTGGTGATCCCCGCCTTTAATGTACCCTATCTTCCTATGGTCAAGCCGGTCATACAGGCCGTGGTGGATCAGGACTCTTACGCCCTCATCGCCGTCGCCCGCCTCGAGTGGATCAAGTTTGAGAGCCGAAGCCCTGCCGCTGTTATGGAGGAGTTTACGAAGTGGAATGAGCCTGACCATGTCCGACTTCATCTGGATCACGTGCCGGTCATTGATGAAGATAACCTGAAGGTGGATTATCTTTCGATTATTCGGGAGGCGATTGAACTGGGCTATCAGTCAGTTATGGTAGATGGCTCACGCCTGGACCTGGAAGGGAACATCGAGGCAACGCGGCAAGTGAGCGAAATGGCCCACAAGGCGGGCATCCCTTGTGAGGCTGAGTTGGGTGCGGTGCTGGGGCACGAAGCAGGCCCTCTCCCGCCCTACGAGGAACTCTTCGAGTCGGGCAGGGGCTTCACCGATGTCAGAGAGGCGAAACGTTTTGTGCAGGAAACTGGTTGTGATTGGCTCTCAGTCGCCATAGGGAATATCCACGGAGCGGTTTCGGGTGTATTGAAAGACAAGAAAAAGGTCGAAGCAAGACTCAACCTCGACCACCTGGAGAAATTGCACAAGGCGACTGGAATTCCGCTTGTCCTGCATGGCGGATCCGGGATAAAGCAAGCGTGCTTGCTAGCTGCAGTCAAAAGGGGTGTCGCCAAGGTGAATATCGGTACCGAAATCCGCCAGGCTTATGAGTCAGCTCTGAGAGAATCGGGTAGTGTGGCTACCGCTCAGGATATGGTATATGAGCGCACTTGCTGGCTCGTACGGGATTATTTTGGCCTGGCTGGGATTAGAAAGTTGGTAGTCAATTAGGCCAGGTATCGTGATGACTGTTTTTGAAGAGGTGCAACGCACTTTGCGCCAGTCAAATGGCTGAATTCACGTTAAAATGCCTCTTTTGAGATCAAGCAAGTGCGTTGCACCTTTGGTTTTGATACAGGGTTGAATAGTCAAGGAATTTGTGGTATACTCGCAATATACTAGATTAACTAATGGGAGAATGTAAAATCAGTTACAGCATTCTAACCAATTCGAATTGAAGCTAGAGGGTATCTAGATCGGGCCAGCAAGTGTGTGCAGGTAGTTACCTTCTCGAATCTGCAGGGGAGCAGTCGTGTTGAGGTTTTTAATCCCAGGTGCCTTTACTATTTCTCAGGCTGGATCACGACGAAGGTGCCCCCTCGCGGCACATTTGGCCCTTTGGTGCGCTCGATTTGCTGTCATGGCTGAGAGCCATCTAATTTCCAATATTATATATTGGAAATTAGATGGCTCTTGTTGTTTCTATTGGGATCAGGAGGGGGGTGATAAATCCAAGCATACCTTCGGTTCAGAGACATCCGTCTCAGGCTGTTTTCTTGTGTAGCAAGAGATGGGGGGGCGTGCTTTTCCCCTGATAGGGACGTTGTCAAAAGTACACAATAGCCAATCAATAATCATGGAGGGAGGAAACGAACATGAAGACCAAGATGTTCATTGTCCTGGGTACCCTGGTCGTATTGGGCTTGCTGGCCACTCAGTGTGGACCGGCGCCTACCCCGCAAACCGTTATTCAAACGGTCGAAAAGCAGGTTGAAGTCATCAAGACGGTGGAGGTCGAGAAGCAAGTTGAAGTTGTCAAGACGGTGGAAGTCGAAAAGACGGTGGAGGTAATCAAGGAGGTACAACCCGAAGCAAAGCCGAAGGGAACTCTGACGGTTGCCCTCACCACTTTCCCCAACTCTCTCGACGTGGCGACCACCGCGGAACGGAACGCCGAAAATGCTGCCTGGCAGCTCTACGACAGCCTGATTTGGATTGACGATGCTGGCAACAAGGTGCCGGCACTGGCCGAGAGCTGGGACGTGTCCGAGGATGGCCTGGAGTACACCTTCCATTTGCGCAAAGATGTCACTTTCCACAACGGTGAGCCGTTTACTGCCGACGCTGTGGTCTTTTCCTGGGAACGTGGAAGCAGACCCGAGATGGAATGGAGTGACCGTTGGGGAAGAGCCAAGTCGGTGGAGAAGATCGATGACTACACGGTCAAGATCACTACGGAAGAGCCCGACCCACTTTTCCTGGCCATTGTGGCTGAGCATTGGGCAATCGTGCCCCCGCAGTACATCGCCGAGGTTGGCGAGGACGGCTTCACTCAGCACCCGATCGGGACCGGACCCTTCATGTTTGAGGAGTGGGTGAAAGGAGATCGCATCGTCTACAAGGCCAATCCGAATTACTGGGACAAAGGCCGACCCAAGGTTGAGACATTGATCTTCCGCTCGATTCCTGAATCGGCCACCCGGGTGGCTGCCATTCAGACGGGTGAAGTGGATATCGTCACTCGCCTGTCCTCAGAGGAGGCCAAGACTTTGCTTGGTTTGTCCAACGTCAGGGTCCTGAGATATGCGGTGGATCGCGCCTTCTACATTGCCTTTAACAATCTGACAACGGGCGTCGGTCAGCCGACCGAGGATCCTCAGGTGAGGCAGGCCATAAACTATGCGGTCGATCGCCAGGCCATCATCGACCAGTTGTTCGATGGCTATGGCCAGTTGTCGACAGGTCTCGTCACGCCGGTTGACCTGGGTTACGACGACACCATCGAACCCTATCCCTACGATCCTGATAAAGCTCGTGCGCTGCTGGCCGAGGCTGGGTATCCAGATGGATTCACAATGGGCTTTGCCTGTCCGGCCGGCGCTTACACGCACTTTGAGGAAGTATGTGAGGCCATCGTGGGTTATCTGGCCGAGGTCGGAATTACGGCCGATCTCGAGATCATGGAATCCGGCCAATACTGGGATCTGGAAGCCGAGAAGCAGCTACCGCCTCTCTTCGGCGACAGTTGGTCTGAAAGGAGCGGTGAGGCTCTGCCGCGCTTAATCGGTGCCCTGGGAGGAGAGAACGCCAGCTACTCTTCCTGGTCCGATCCTAAGATAGACGACTTGCTTGCCCAGATCGGGAAAACAGTGGATGACGAAAAGCGGGCAGGGTTGTATCGCGAGTTGCAGGCGTATATGATGGAGAACCCGCCCTTCATCAACCTGTACGTGCCGGAGACCTTCGAAGCACTCAACGTCCGGGTGCAAGACTACAAGCCGCGGGGAGCCGAGGACTACTTCTTGAAAGATGTGTGGGTCATCGAAGAGTAGCAGGTTGCACTCTTTCGGAACCCAGTTGGAGCGGTGAACCAGTGGGGAGGGCGCTGATGCCGCCCTCCCCCACTGTTGCGCGTGCAGCCCATTTGATTTGGGCGCGTTCAATTTCGGTTGTAGGGGCATCCCCTTCGGGGAAGGCCCGCCCCTACAACCCATTTTGAACACACCTATTTGATTTGCTCCCCAGTTCGGGAAAGGGGGTGTTGATGTACCGGTATTTTCTTGTCAGGCTAATCCAGTCGGTGGTACTTCTATTCGGGGTTCTGCTCTTGGTCTTCGCCATGGTGCGCGTCACCGGGGATCCGGCAAGGTTGATGATGCCGCGGGAAGCCTCTCCAGAGCAGATCGAGGCTTTCCGGGAGGCTATGGGCTTCAACCGTCCTATCATCGTTCAGTTCATAGACTTTATGTCCGGAGCAGTGATGGGCGACTTTGGTAAGTCTTTGCACTTCAAGATACCGGCGCTCTCCTTAGTGCTGGAACGACTGCCGGCTACGGTGGAGCTTGCCGGGGTGGCGCTGCTTATGGCAGTAGTGCTTGCCATCCCATTGGGCTTGATTGGCGGCTTCAACCCGGGTAGCTTCATCGATTCGCTGGGGCGTGGCCTGGCTTTGTTCGGGCAGAGCATCCCCAACTTCTGGCTGGCTTTGATCATGATTCTCCTCTTCGCCGTGAAGCTGGGTTGGTTCCCCTCTTTTGGCCGTGACGACTGGAAATCGGTGATTATGCCAGCCTTTGTATTGGGCTTACCTACTGTGGGCCAGTTGGTGCGTTTGACGCGCTCGGCCGTGTTGGAAGTCCGGGGTGAGGACTTCATCCGGACAGCCCATAGCAAGGGCCTGGAACCTAGAGTGATCTACACCAAGCACGTACTCCGAAACGTTGCGATCCCCCTGGTGAGTGTCATTGGCGTCCAGTTCGGTTACATGCTGGGTGGTTCCATTTACATTGAGACGATTTTCGCCTGGCCCGGTATGGGGCAGTTGATTGAGCAGGCCATTGGCTGGCGGGACTTTTACCTGGTGCAAGCCATCGCCTTTTTCACCAGCCTGGTCGTATTGGCGATCAATCTCCTGACCGATGTGGCCTACTCAATTATTGACCCGAGGATCCGCTATGGCAACTAGAGAAACAGTCCAAACGGCAGATAGCTTGCTGGATATTGAGCCCACTTTTGCGGACCGCGTGGCCTATTGGGGACGCTTCCTATGGCGCGATCGGAGTGGTGTCATCGGGATCATATTGTTCCTGACGGTGGTAGTGTCGGCCGTGTTTGCGCGGCAGCTTGCGCCATACGACCCGCTGCAGCAGAATCTGCGCGACAATAAAATGCCCCCTGCCTGGAGCGCGGAGGGGAGTTGGGAACACCTTTTCGGTACTGACAACCTGGGCCGAGATATCTTCAGTCGCATTCTTTACGGGGCGCGCGTATCACTGACCGTCGGCTTCTTCGGGGTACTGATTGCGGGCGGCATTGGCCTCGTTCTGGGGGCCATCGCTGGCTACGTCGGAGGGCGGGTAGATGCTGTCATTGTAAACGTCGTGAATCTAGTGTTGTCGCTGCCATACCTTTTGTTTGTGGTGTTTATCGCCTCTATCCTGGGCCGCAGCCTGTTGAACGTCATCCTGATTTTTGGCATCACCGACTCGCCGATCTTCGCCCGCGTCACGCGCGGTGAGGTGTTGCGCATACGCGAATCGGGCTACGTGGAATCGGCCATCTGCGCCGGGGCGCGCCGGGGACGCATCGTCTTCGACCATATTCTGCCCAACCTCATGGGCCCCCTCGTCACCCTGGCAACTTTTGAGATGTCGCGCATGATTTTCTATGAGGCCGGCCTGGGCTTTCTGGGCCTGAGCGTGCCACCCACTGTGCCCAGTTGGGGTAATATGCTGTCTAAAGGGCGCGACTATCTGACCAGCGCTCCCTGGATTGCCACCTTCCCCGGGCTGGCTATCATGTTCACCTCGTTGGGTATGAACTTGCTGGGCGATTGGCTGCGCGACGTGCTTGACCCGCGCCTGCGCCGCTCAAGGAAATGAGCATCAGATCGTCCTGACCTCGCGCTGGGAGGAGTCTGGAAATGTCAACTGTTCTGGAGGTCAAAGACCTCGTCACCAAGTTCTACACTCTGGATGGCGTTGTCCACGCCGTAAACGGCGTTAGTTTTGGTCTCAAAGATGGCGAGACGCTGGCGATTGTGGGCGAGAGCGGTAGCGGCAAAAGTGTGACGATGATGTCAATCCTGGGTCTCATCCCGTCACCGCCTGGCAAAGTGGAAGGAGGCGAGGCGTTCTTCACTGGCAGCGGGGGTCGACGTGACTTGCTTCAAATGTCACCGGCGGAGCTGCGCGCGGTGCGGGGAGGCCAGATAGGATTCGTTTTCCAGGACCCAATGTCCTCGCTGAACCCCATTTTGACCATCGGAGAGCAAATCTCTGAGATCCTGACCAAGCATTTGGGGATGAGCCGCGAGCAGGCCCGTAAAAATACGATCAGGCTGCTCGCCCAGGTAGGTATTCCCGACCCGGAAATGCGCTACAATAACTATCCGCACCAATTCTCAGGCGGCATGCGCCAACGGGTGATGATTGCCATCGCCGTTGCCTGCACGCCCGACATCGTCATCGCCGATGAGCCGACCACTGCCCTGGACGTGACCATCCAGGCGCAGATTGTGGACCTGTTCAAGCGATTGCGGGAAGAAATTGGCGTGGCAGTGATTTGGATTACCCATGACCTGGGCGTCGTGGCCGGGTTGGCCGAGCGGGTGTTGGTTATGTATGCGGGGCGGGTGGCCGAAATTGCGTTGGTGGATGACCTGTACGAACGCCCTCAGCATCCCTATACCCTGGGGTTGCTCGGCGCTTTGCCTCGGCTGGATGCTGCCGAATCCAGACGGCTGGTGAGCATCGAGGGCACACCACCAGATTTGCTGATACCAATCACTCATTGCTCCTTTGCGCCTCGTTGTCCCTATGCTTTTGACCGCTGCTGGGAGGAATTCCCTCCCTTGATGCCGGTGGGCGTGCGGCATCAGGTATCTTGCTTCTACGATATGGAAAAAGGGGGAGCGCGTGATGCCTGAGAGCGACGTGCTGCTGCGGGTACGAAATCTCAAAAAACATTTTCCCATTACCGGTGGCCTGTTGAACCGCCGGGTGGGTGCGGTGAAAGCGGTAGACGGCATTTCGTTTGAGATCAAGCTGGGAGAAACGCTGGGCCTGGTGGGCGAAAGTGGTTGTGGCAAATCCACTACCGGGCGGGCCATCTTACAGTTGCAGCGGCCCACCTCTGGCCAGGTTTTCTTTGAAGATCATGAATTGACGCAGCTAAGTCCTGCGGAATTGCGTTGGCTGCGCCCCAAGATGCAGATGATCTTCCAGGATCCTTATTCCTCGCTCAACCCGCGCCACTCGGTAGGCAAGATCGTCGGTGAGCCATTAGTCATTCACGGCATCATGAAGGGCAAGGAACTGGAGGATCGGGTGGCAGAATTGTTGAACCTGGTAGGCATGAATCCGGCCTACATGCGTCGCTTTCCCCACGAGTTCTCCGGCGGCCAAAGGCAGCGGATCGGCATTGCACGGGCGCTCTCGTTAAACCCCCGCTTTGTCGTGTGTGACGAGCCTATCTCGGCGCTGGATGTCTCTATCCAGGCCCAGGTAGTGAACTTGTTGCAGGAGCTGCAAGGGCAGTTAGGCCTGACCTACCTTTTCATCGCCCACGATCTGAGTATGGTGAAACATATCTCGCATCGCATCGCAGTCATGTACCTGGGCAAAATTATGGAGTTGTGTGACAAGAACACGCTGTTCGACGAGCCACTTCACCCCTATACTCAGTCACTCATCTCGGCGGTGCCGGTGCCCGACCCCAAACTCGAGAGAAAGCGGCAGCGGATCATTCTGGAAGGAGAAGTGCCCAGCCCGACCAACCCGCCCAAGGGTTGTGTGTTCAATACGCGCTGTCCGCTGGCAGTGGATAGGTGCTTCCAGGCGGTGCCGGGGTATCGCGAAGTGCGCTCTGGGCATTTTGTGGCCTGTCATCTGGTTGAGTAGGGATGCAGGATAACGTGAGGGCTATCTTTGAGACAATGGCACGCTACTGTCGAGCAGCCTTCTCGCTTTGTAGCCATCGCTGAAGGCCTCGTAGTTAACTTGATCTGGTCCTCGACCTTTGTCTTTGTCAAGATGGGCCTGGATTATATGGGGCCGTTAACAATAGCAGGGTTGCGGTATTTCCTGGCTTTTCTGTTGCTGCTTCCGCTTATGCTCGGCCGTCGAAACCCGGTCCGTCCTTTGCCGATATGGTTGTGGGTTCGCTTATTGCTCATCGGCTTGTGTGCTTACACCCTTGGGAATGGCGCGCTCTACTGGGGCTTGAAATATCTGCCGGCGACGACCGGCTCTTTTCTGTTGAGCTTCGTACCCCTCTTCATCCTTTTTGTAGGCATCCTTTGGCTTAGGGAGGTGCCTACACAATGGCAGATTGCCGGGACGGCGATCAGCCTCGTCGGAGGATGGCTTTTCTTTTCGCCGGGCCTCAGCGCTGGGGAGCCTCTTGGGATCGGTATCGTGGCTCTGGGGCTGGTAGGTTTTGTCTTCTTCGGCATTTTGGGGCGAGAGATTGCCAGAGCCCGGCAGGTGGATACACTCTCCCTGACTGCTATTCCTCTGGCCTTTGGGGGGGGCTTGCTGCTTCTCATTGCCTTTCCCATCGAAGGGCTGCCCCAAATTTCCATGACGGGGTGGAGCATCGTGCTTTGGCTAGCAGTCGTCAACACTGCCCTGGCCTATATGGTGTATAACCACTCGCTGCGGATGCTAACCGCCCTCGAGATGAACGTGCTGCTCAACCTTTCCCCCCTGGGAACGGCGCTATTGGCCTGGTTGCTCCTGGGTGAGAGATTGAGCAGCATCCAGATTGTCGGCATGCTTACCGTCATTGGCGGGGTGATCCTGGTTCAATGGAGAGCGCGATCAGGGGCCGTCGGCGAAGGAGAGAAAAACCTGATATGACCTGGTTGAACGTAGGTTCTGTATCTTTTGACGCCGGCCTGGCGATCTTTGACAAGGATGGTACTCTGATTGATTTTGAATATGCCTGGGGTCAACAGACGGTTGCCGGCGTCGAAAGATTGGTTGCAGCAGTGGGGGGGAGCGACGCACTACGTCGAGACCTGTATCGCAGCCTGGGGTACGACCCGCAAACCCGTCACACCGACGGTACTGGCCCTCTGGCCACTGCTTCCATGGCCAAGTTATCTGCCATTGCGGCCACCGTGCTCTACCAACATGGCCTGGGTTGGGACACAGCCGAAGCGCACGTCAAGAACTCATTCGAGGCGGGGATGGCCGCCATTCCCTTGAGGGAACTGGTGCGCCCCGCAGCCGACGTCCAAGTCCTGCTGAGCGAGCTGCACCGGGCTAATGTGCGCGTCGCCGTCGTTACCACCGACGACCGAGCGCCAACCCAGGAGACAATGGCCCTACTCGGTATCGAAGATCAAGTGGATTTTCTCGCCTGCGGTGATGATCGGATTCCCACTAAACCTGCGCCTGACGCCGTATTGAAAGCGTGCGCCGACCTGGGTGTGGAACCGAGGCGCACGCTGGTGGTAGGCGACACCCTCACTGACATGGTGATGGCTGAGCGTGCCGGAGCAGGTTGTCGGGCGGCCGTCCTGACCGGCGTCGGTGCTCGGGATTCCCTTGCCCCTCAGGCCGACGTGGTGCTGAACTCTATCGCTGAGATATCCATATCAAAGAGAGGCTGATCGTGATAGGAAAAGAACTGGAACAACCAAAGGGGCGTTTCGCTTTGACCAACGGTCGAGTGATTCTGCCCGAGGAAATCGTAACCGGCAAAGCACTTGTCGTGGATGGGAACCAGATCCTGGGGATGGCCGGTACCGCGTCTTTGGGTAGTGGCGTGCAACAGTTTGACGTAGGAGGACGCTATATTGCACCGGGGCTGATTGATATCCATACCCATGGCGCGCTGGATCATACGTTCAACGAGCCCACAGCAGAGGCGTTCACATCCATCACAGGAGAGAATGCGACTCGAGGTGTCACGTCGCTGCTGGCGACAGTGACGACGGCCCCTATCCCTAATCTGGTGGAATGTCTCGAGTTCAGTCGTCGATGGATGCAAGAGCCGCATCCGGGATCTCAAGTGCTGGGTGTGCACGTGGAAGGCCCGTACTTTAGCATGGCGCAAAAGGGTGCACAAGATCCGAAGAACGTCCGGAATCCAGATGACGGCACCCCTGACATTTTGTTGGAGCGCCACGATGTGATCAAGATCATGACCTTTGCGCCAGAGCTGCCGGGCGCACTGGAGCTCACGGCCAGGCTGGCCAGGCTGGGCATCGTGCCGGCTGCAGGACACAGTTCTGCCACAGATGAGGATGTGTTGGCGGCGATAACGGCCGGCTTGCGACATGCCATTCATCTGTGGAGTGGGCAGTCCAGCACCGTGCGCGAAGGTCCATGGCGTAAGCCTGGCCTGTTGGAGGCATCGCTCGTCTTCGATGGGCTGACTGCGGAGATGATTGCAGATAACAAGCATCTACCACCCACCCTGATGAAGTTGGCGTACAAATGCCTGGGGCCAGATCGCCTGTGTGCCGTCTCCGACGCGAGCAGCGGCGCAGGTTTGGCGGAAGGCGCTCGCTTTCGTATGGGGGAAATGGAATACGAAGTGCATAATGGTGTGGGGATGATGCTGGATCGAACGGCGTTTGCTGGCAGCACGACGTTAGTGAATCAGATGATACCCATCCTGACCGGAGCAGTAGGCATCCCATTGGTTGAGGTCATTCGGATGCTCACGCTGACACCAGCGCGGGTCATCGGCGTCGATGATCGCAAAGGTAGCCTTGAAACTGGCAAGCATGCTGATATAGCTGTCTTTGAGGAGGACTTTACAGCCTGGCGGACGATGATTCGTGGCCAATGGACATATGCGCGCTCATCCTGAAGTTCGAGGGCTTCAAATGCAAGAGGAGTTCGCACAGCTCGTGCGAACTCCTTTCGAGGGGCGTTGAGGTGAGCCAGGAATGTGAAGTATCTGTTCTAGCGGTTGCCACCGCCGCTTTGCCCTCCATTACCACCCTGCCCACCACCTTGGTCAGAGGGGGGTGAGTCTGGAGGCGTGGTTTCCTGACCACCGCCGCCGCTGTTGTCGCCGGCTGGCTCGCAGTCGGTGCAGGGGCCGTCGGGATTGCTGCCGGGCGCACCGGGGCCGGGCTGATCCGGTTGCAGGCCGTACTGGTTTTGGTCGCCGGCTGGCTCGCAGTCGGTGCAGGGGCCGTCGGGATTGCTGCCGGGCGTACCGGGGCCGGGTTGATCCGGTTGCGGGCCGTATTGATTTTGGTCGCCGGCTGGCTCGCAGTCGGTGCAGGAGCCATCGGGATTGCCGCCAGGCTCTCCCGGGCCGGGCTGATCCGGCTGCGGGCCGTATTGATTCTGGTCGCCGGCGGGTTCGCAATCGGTGCAAGGGCCGTCGGGATTGCCGCCGGGCGTACCGGGGCCGGGCTGATCCGGTTGCAGGCCGGGCTGGTTCCGGTCGCCGGCGGGTTCGCAATCGGTGCAAGGGCCGTCGGGATTGCCGCCGGGCGTACCGGGGCCGGGCTGATCCGGTTGCAGGCCGGGCTGGTTCCGGTCGCCGGCCGGCTCACAATTGCCTGCCGGGCAGGGTCCGACGCGCTGCGGTGAGCTGATCGGAGTGGTAGGGGTGATGACGCCGCCCGGCCTGGGCATCATTGTGGGTTGGGGAGGCGCTTCCGGCGGACGACCCTCTGTATGCCGCCAACGGAAGGTCTGCGGATCTTGCAGGCCGGCCTCAGCCTCCTGCCGTACCTGGTTGAGCAGCCGGGTGGCCTGGCGCAGAGGCTCCTGGGCTGGCTCGGCAGCGCGCGTTTGAGCTTGCTGCAGTGCCTGTTCTTGGGTCTGAGTCATCTGCCGGACTTGAGTCAGCAGGCCGAGCATGGCATCGTCGGGTAATTGGGCCGCCAGGCGGAGTGTCTGGTTCAGGTGCGTTTGCAGCCGGGTCAGGGTAGCCTCATCCGGCACGCTGCCTGCCAGAGCGACACGCTCCATCTCTTGGGTACGTACCTGGGCCAGGGTCAGGTTCAGCGCGGCCTGGTCGGCGGGGTCACGGGCCATATCCAGGCGCATCTGCTCCATGGCCAGCTTGGCCGGATAGAGGGGCGAGCCGGGCAGACTGTCGGCTGCCAGGGCAGCAGCACCGCCGGCCGAACCGAAGATCATGCTGAAGATCAGCGTTGCTTTGACAAGTAGGGCGCTCATACGTCGTTGCTCCTTTCGCTGGGAAGTCAGTCTGGGTAATTGCCAGGGGATGCGGTGAGCGATCCACCCTTTGAGACGCATGAGCGGGCCAGGAGATACGGCCTGAAGTTGCAAGCGCGTGATTTCGGCCAGAAAGTCATTCCGATCGGCCAGTAAGGTGTCAGATGGGGGCATTTCCACGGGCCGAATGGTCTCCAGCGTTGTGGCCACATTCAGTAAGGGGATCAACGCCTCCGCCTGGGCCGGGTAGCGGGCCAGGACGGCTGCCACTGACTCGCCGGCACGCAGTCCCTCCAGCGCGGCATCGAGGGCGTCAGTCAGATCAGTGATCATGATGGTATGTTCTCCTTGTCGGGAGCTAATTGGCGCTGCAAAGCCGCTAAGGCCCGGTGTTGTAGAGATTTAACAGCACCAATTGGCTTGCCCAACACATCAGCCACTTCCTGGTTGGAGAGCCCTTCCAGGAATTTGAGGCTGATGACTTGCTGCTGGTCGGGTGTGAGACATTGCAAGGCAGCCCGCACCTGGGCCACCGATAAGCGATGCTCGGCCGTTCCTGCCGGGTCATCCTCCGCGTTTACCAATCCCTCATCCAGAGGGAGATGCCGGCGATGCTGCTGGCGGCGGTAGTGGTCCACTACGATGTTATGGGCTGTGCGATACAGCCAGGCCGCCAGGTACCGGTCAGGGCCGCTTCCTTTCTGCATAGCCTGCAAGAAGCGGTGAAAGACCTCGGATACCAGGTCCCGGGCGGTCTCCACATCGCCTACCTGCCGGTAGACATAGCGGTAGACAGGTTGGTGATAGTCATCGTAGATAGCGGCCAGCGCAGCCCGGTCGAGAGCCCGCGCTTGCCGCAGGCGTGCTTGCTCGCGATCGCTCACCATATTTCCCCTGATTTATACGACGTATGAGGGGGGAAAGAGATACGGCTTTCTGCGTTGATTATACCCCAGAAAGTTGAAAAAGTTGTGAACGCAGTATACAATCCGGCTAATATGCTCGTTGCAGCATTTTAGATGGGGAGGAGGTAGCATCATGATCATTCGGATTTGGCACGGGTGGACCACGCCCCAAAACGCGGATGCCTATGAGGCGCTTCTGAAGGAGGAAATCTTTGTCGGCATTCGAGACCGTCACATTCGAGGATACCAGGGAATCGAGCTGCTTCGCCGGGACACTGGCGATGAGGTCGAGTTCATCACCATCATGCGGTTCGACAGCCTCGACGCAGTGCGCGAGTTCGCCGGTGAAGACTACGAACTGGCGGTCGTTCCAACCAGGGCTCGGGCGATACTGTCGCGATTCGACGCGCGCTCACAACACTATGAAGTCAGAGTTGAGGGAGGAGGTTAGACAACGATAGGCATGGACAAACAGACCCTCTGGTTACGTTGGGTGGCCGCCAATGCCTTGGGTGAATTGCTTGGCCTGGGTGCGACCTTTGCCGTGGTGGCGCTGGTCTTTTCACGCCTGCCAAACCAGCAGAGTGCAGGGGTCGTGCTGGTTTCGTTTTTTGTTGCCGTTGGCAGTGGCGCGATTGAGGCCACCCTGGTCGGCCTGGCCCAGTGGTGGGCGATGTATCCCTGGTTCCCGGCGATCACCCGCCGCGCCTGGTGGCTGGCCACCCTGGTTGGGGCACTGGCGGCCTACGTTCTTGGCTATCTGCCCTCTACCTTGATGAGCATGGGCGAACAGGCTTCCCAAACTCCGGCGGCCGAACCACCGCAGTTGGTGATGCTGCTGTTCGCGGCCGGGTTGGGCGCTGTAGGGGGGGCGGTGCTCTCCTTTGCCCAATGGCTGGCCATGCGTAGAAAAGTCGAAGGTGCCGGGTGGTGGGTGCCGGCCAATATGCTGGCCTGGCTGGCCGGCATGCCGATCATTTTCTGGGGAATCGACGCCGCCCAGAAGGGTCAGCCGCTCCTGCAAGCGGTGCTGCTGCTGGCTGGCGCCCTGTTCCTGACCGGGGCTGTGGTGGGCGCTATCCATGGGGCGTTTCTCGTCAAGTTGTCTGGGCAGACCAGAACAGCATAAGAGGAGGATGATGATGACAACAGGAACGACCAGATCCCATAAACCACGCGGGTTTACCCGCTTGTTATTCCGTTTACCAGTTTGGCTCTATCGCCTCCGTCTCGGTTGGCTGCTTGGCGACCGCTTTGTGATGTTCAGGCACACCGGCCGCAAAACCGGGTTACCCCGTTACACCGTGGTCGAGGTGGTTCGCCACGACCATGCCAGCGATACGTATTTCATCGCCTCAGGTTGGGGTGAGCGGTCGGACTGGTTCCGGAACATTCAGAAAACGCCCCAGGTGTTGGTGCACGCCGGTCGACGCCGGTTCGAGGCTGCGGCAACCCGCCTCTCGGTAGAGGAAGCCACCCAGGAATTGGTCGATTATGCGCGCCGCCATCCCACCGCCTTTCGCAATCTCTCCAAAATGATGATCGGCCGGCAATTAGAGGCAAGTGAAGCCGATTGTCGTCTACTGGCTCAGTCCGTGCCGCTGGTAGCCCTTGTGCCTGATAGGTCAGAAAGTCCGGCTGACTCCCAGGACACAACAACGAATTGAGAAAATAACGAATTTTCCGTTCATTCGTTGAATTCCAAATTTGGTGCGAAGTGCCGCCTTACGGTATAGTGCTTCGCAGGTTAGCGCTGCACAAGACCCTGCCCATTGACGCGGGGTTTTTGCTTTTCTTGACGCGGGTTTATGAAACTGGGACAGAAAGGGGGTTGTGAGCGGTTAGCAAACGTGATATATTAGACGTAACAGAAAATCCTGTGCCATCGGAGGGCTTTCTTGGATCAGGCATGTGCTCACCCTCCTTCCAGTATCCTACCTTTGGCGCGCAGTCTGGGCAGATGGGGCGGCATTTGTGATCTGTTCAGGCGGGGCTTATTTGTAGACAGAAATTTTTCTGCCTACTTGTTAGACTATTGGCCGTAACCAAAGTTCCGCCAATTCGAGTTTGGGCAATTGCTCATAGTGGATATTTTAGTAAGAGGTGAGCAGAATGAAATCAGCAGAATTACTCCAAGTTGGATGGGCTCAAGCCATAAGAAAATGGACCTTTGAAAAGGCTAAACCTGATTTGGCTGATGAGTTTGTTGAGTTTTTTGGCCTTGCTTTTGAGCCCATTACTTACACGCAACAAGCATATTTTGGAGTACATTCTAGCCGTATTAGCCTATGTGTAGGTAACATTTGGCTAGCAGCGATTTCTTTAAATCATAAGCGTGTTTGGGTGCTGGTAGATGAGGCTTTGACAATTGGGAAGTTCCATCTTGAGCCTGCTAGATCTACTTCACGCTATGTACCTTTGCAGTGGCTGGTAGCCCAGCCATTTGAGGCTGTTACAGAAGTGATACGGATAGGTGAGATTTGGTCATCTTATGCCAATGCCTGTCTCAAAGTCTTAGAGGCTCCAATTTCTAGAACGAATATTTCGAAAAATCGAATCAACAAGGTAAAGTTGGGTAACCTTTTAGCTCTTGCTGACAAACAGGTTGTAACGAATGCTACATGCACTTTGCAAGAGGTTCAAACCGAATTTCAAGAAGGTGGGATACGAGAAGTTACCCTAGAATTGCGAAAGCGTAATCCCCAATTACGAAAGCAAGTTGTTGCTAAATATGGTCACCGTTGTCAGGTCTGTGGGTTCTCATTTGAGGAATTTTACGGGGAATTGGGAGCAGGGTACGTTGAAATCCACCACCTGGATCCTCTTTCGGGACATGGAACCGATAAGATGACATCGATTGAAGATGTGACTGTTGTATGCGCTAATTGTCATCGAGTTTTACATCGCAACGGCAAGGTGCCTATTCCACTTGATGAGTTGCAAAAGATTATTAAGCGGAGAAACCAAAGATAAAGCTCAGGCTTTGTGCGGTTGGTATGCCCTGAAGCTATCGTCTGCTAGCCAGTGCAGGTCCGAAGTCCGATCGTGGCAATCGCCGGGGGCCGCGTAGTCCTGTAGGGATGCCCTTTGGGGCACAGGCATCCAATGCTTCCGGGTGACGGGAAATGTTGAAATGGAGTATCTTTGGCTGAAGAAAGAGGCTGGCGTGGCATAACTGTGCGCTAGGATCTGTGCGGCGGTGGCTGGGTAACCGGTCTTCCTACCGTGATATCCGCTTGCTACCGCTTTGGGTATTCGGGATAGGACAAAACAGGAATGCAAAATGTCACAATCTTTTTAGATACGCCGATACTTAGAGAAGCCTTTGTCAAAAAGGCAAATGGTAGTGATTGGCGTCAAGGATACAAGTTACCTTCCAATACCCGCCTTATTACGGCTCACAAGTGCATTGCGGAAATGTACGGGATACTTAAGACAAGCATCCTCGATAAAGAGTTAGCGTGCTATGGCCTTATATCTTCAAAACGTCTCCGGGATATGATTTTCGATGGCGATGACTTTCTCAATATTTTCTGGCATCGCCAGGCACTTGAGCTTTCCATATTGGAGCGAGCAATTGATACAGATGAATACAGAGGTAAATTCCAAATTCTCGTCGAATGGCGTAATGGCTACGAACAAGTTCGCTACGATTTCGAAAAGTTTTTGAAGGAAGAGAGCATAGAATACGTACACTATGGGGCTTTGTTCGCTCAACACGAATGGCAAGCAAAATTCGATGATTTAGCCATCGAAACCTTGATACCATCCGAAGATCTGGAAATCATTCTTGCCGCTTGGTTTGCCAAAGCGGATATATTTCTAACCAGAGATGATGGGCCAATTCGTTTCTCTTTCTCGTTGCCGCTTGACCCCGGAATTCCAGCCTTCTGCAAGCCAGAGGAATTGGGAAAGAAACTGCTTGAAAAGCAGCAAGGCGCTATAACATACAATGGGTGATAGGGGAACTCGGGCTAACAAGCGGTTGGTGTGCCTTGCAAGCTGTCGTCTGTTAGCTGGTGAAAGTCCGGTCGTGGCTTTGCCATGAGGCTTCAGACTGAAGGGCTCAGCCCGGAGGCTCGGCCGAACAGTAATTGCCAGTCCATCCTGACCGGCGGGCCAGGGTGCTTTGGGTCACTGGGGTGCTGAAGTGGAATACTATTATTGAAAGTAAGAGCCCGGTGCGGCGAAGCTGCGTGCCAAGACCTGCGCGGGGATGGTCGGGTAACTCACCGTCCTACCGCGCTGGCAGGTGTGCAGCGTAGCCTGCCAGCGGCGAGTGTTCTGATGCATTAGAATACCGATGTTCGTGTATAGAAGCCAAGAGTCTTTCCATGCGCTGGGAAGAAATCCGTAAACACTATCCACAACAGTGGCTGCTTGTCGAAGCCATCAAGGCCCATTCTGAACTGGACAGGCGCGTCTTGGAACAACTGGCCGTGATTGGGGTCTCTCCAGATTCGGTATCGGCCATGCAGAGCTACATGCAACTCCATCGCGAAGCCCCGGAGCGAGAGCTGTACGTATTCCATACAAGCCGTGAAGTACTCGATGTTACCGAGCGCCAGTGGTTGGGCATTCGAGGACTCCGATGAAGATACGCTTACGGGATGGGCTGCCGTATGTGACGGTGGCCCTAACATATCGCAATCAACAACTCAGATGAAACGGTAAGGATCAGGGGATACTCACCGCAAGAGAATGATTGGGAAAAGAGAATAGTCCGAAAACTGGTAGCACCGCAAGCGGTGAAATAAAAAAACGGGGGAATGGATCTAAGAGGTCCATTCCCCCGTTGTGATTCATGGCGTGCTGCTAAGGGGAAATAGTTGAACGAGTAGGAGGTAGTTTTCTCAGTGCGGTTTTAGGGATTCCTCGCTCCCATTGGTCGCTCGGAATGACATAGTGTGTTGCTGTAGGATTAAGACGGTGTATGGAATAGTCATCGAAGCCGAGTTGGTCGCTCGGAATGACACGGTGCGTTGCTGTAGGGGCTATAACTAATCCTGGGGAGCGGGGAAAAGCCGGAAATTTAACACAGATTTAAGATAGGTTTGAGGAAGGCTTAACCACAAGTCAGCCTTTTTATGGTACAGTTCAATCCGTGTGACCCTATAACCTTGATCTTGATGAGTGAATTTGAGGAGGTTGATATGTCTCGATCTACTGCATTGATTACGTCAGCCGTGTTCACCCTTTTTTTGTTGGTAGTGATGGGGCTGGTCGTCGTATGGAATACCCGCGCGGCCGCGACCCCTTCGAGTCAGGTAGCAGAGGATGGGGCGCTGGCGGCCACTGCCGAGGACCAGGCGGCAGCCTACCAGGCCCGCATCGACCAGGCGCAGGCAGCCATGGCCGAACGCGAGGCTCAATACCAGGCTCGCCTGGACGAACTGACGCAAATGGCCCAGGAGCGGGAGACAGAATATAAAGCACGCCTGAGCGAAGCAGAGTCTCAGATGGCTACCTATCAGGCCCAAATTGACCAGACCCGGCAGGCGACGGCTGCCTACCAGGATCAAATCGCTCAATTGCAACAGGCTCTCAACGAGCGCAGTAATCTTTTTGAGACACGCCGGGCGGAATTCGAGGCGCAGCGCCAGGAGCGGCTGGGACAGCTCCAGGCCCGGCTTGATGAAGGCAAAACCAAGCTGCAAGAAGCCAACGCCCAACTGGGACGATAACCAACATTCAGCAAAGGAGTTCAGCCATGAAACGAATTATTGGGCTTTTGATCTTTGGCGGTAGTATCACCTTTTTGGCGATCGTCGGGTTGGCCCTTGGCCTGACCAGCGTGACCTATGGTGCCCAGGCACCAACTCCCCAAGTGTCGGTCGAGGGGCAACCGGTTGATGCGGCATCAGCCGTTGCCGGGCAGCCCGATCTGGAGGCACAACTGGCTCAGTTTGAGGCTTCGCTTCAGGAACGTGATGCGGCCTATCAAAAGCAAATTGCCGACGCTGAACAGGCACTGCAAGAAATGGAGTCTTTTTACCAGGCCCAACTCCAGCAGGCGCAAGAGAAGCTGGCTGCTCCGCAGCAGGAGCAGGCTCAGGCCCAGGCCGAACTGGAGACTGCCCAGGCCCAGGTAAGCCAACTGCAGCAGGATATTTCGGCCGCCGACTCCGGCTTCCAATCCGAGATGGAAACTAAGGTCGCCCAGTTGACGGCGGAAGAAACGCAACTAAAGGCTGAAATCGAGCAGGTGTATGGCCAACTGCAGGCAGCCTACGATGAGATTGCTTTGCGCCAGGCGCTGGCCGCTGGCGGTGGTGGCGGCGGCAGCGGCGGCGGTGAGCAGCACGAGGATGACGACGACCACGAGGATCACGAAGACCACGGCGACCACGGCGACCACGGCGAGCACGAGGATCACGAAGATGACGACTAATCGTCAACGTCCTCACAAACGCCAGCCCAACAAGATTGGTAATGGGTTCAGAGCCACCGTCATTGCCTTTAGCTTGACGAGCCTGGTAGTGGCGTGGGATCTGGTGGCCCGGCGCGATATGGCCAAGGCCCTGGCTGAGGAGGTGACGCCTACCTCACCGCCATCGCCCACGCCCTGGCCCACGCCCACCCCCTGGCCCACCATGACTCCGCTGCCTACGCTGGTCCCGGTGCCCACGTTGCCTCCGCTACCTGTTATGGCAGAGGGGACGGCGGATGAGAAAGTCGCAGCCAGCAGTGTGCCGGTGACTGTGGTCAGTGTGGCGCCGCCTCCCGCAGCCCTGGCAATGCCGACTATGGCTCCTTTGCCCGAGATGCCGGCTCCGCCTCCACCTCCTCCACCCAGCAGCGGGCATAGCGGTGGTGGTGGCGGCGGCGGCGGCGGCGGTGGTAGTAGTCGCTCTGGAGGTTCGTAATGAGCGAGGGCTTGTCCTGGGGCTGGTATGGCCTCTGCTTCCGAGCTATGAACACCGGCGTGGAAATCCAGCTCTATACCAATGCCCAGGGAGCAGAGGCTCAAGATCTGGTGTCAGACGTGCAACGCATGTTCGACAAGGCCGAGAAGTGTCTGACCCGCTTTGATCCGAGCAGTGAATTGAGCCAGCTCAACCGGGCGAGCGGGCGCCGGCAGCGTGGAAGCTCTCTGCTGTTCGACGTAGTTGAAGCGGCGGTATGGGCTGCCTCGCTGACCGGTGGCCTGTTTGATCCCACCTTGCTGAAGGTGATGGAGGCCATTGGCTATGACCGCAGCTTCGAATGGATCGAACTGCGGAGCCACGCGGCTGTGGGAACCAACGGCCATATGTCCCCCCTTCCGCCACCCCATCCGGGGCAATATCGGACGATTGGGCTGAATCGCGTCCGGGGAGAGATAACCCTGCCACCCGATGTGCAGCTCGACCTGGGGGGTATCGGCAAGGGATGGACGGTGGATCGCAGCGCGGAATGGCTGGTCGGGCGCGGGCCCTTTATGATCAACGCCGGCGGCGATTTGTATGCCTACGGCGCGCCGCCCGATCAACCCGGATGGTCCGTTGGCATCGTAGATCCGTGGCAGCCGGAGCGGGATATAACGCACTTGCAAGTACGCCAGCGAGCTGTGGCCACATCGACCATCAGCCGCCGCCAGTGGCGGCGAGGCGGACGGATGGTGCACCATCTGATCGACCCCCGCACTGGCCAGCCGGCTGAGACCGACGCCGTGTCGGTCACCGTCGTCGCACACCGGGCCGCCCTGGCCGAGGTCTACGCCAAAGCGGCGCTGATCCTCGGTGTGGAACCCGGACAGGCCTTTCTGAATGACATCCCAGAGGTCGAGGGGCTTTTCATTCGGGCCGACGGCGGGTTAATCTTTACTGACGGATTTACTGCTTATCTGAGGTGACAAATGGTGACGCAAACACAAACTAAACGTGGGACATCGCGCCTGGAAGATATCCTGATCCTGGCCATCGGCATGACGGTCGGCGGGCTGATCGCGCTTCTCTTATTGGGAATCGTGCTGGACAACTGGCGACGTGGGAACTTCAATTTGGGGGATGGGTTGGTTCCCCTCTGGGGATGGATTCCTCCGGCAGCGCGGGAGATGCTGATCAACGAAGTCTCGACCATGGGCTGGCCGCTGACTGGCGAAACCTCGGCCTACTGGTATATGTCCCGCGCCGCCGGGCTGATGGGCTACCTGTTGCTGTGGGGCGGCACCGCCTGGGGCCTGGTGGTCAGCACCAAGGTGGCCAAGGGGCTGGTCCCGGCTCCCTTTGCTACCAGCCTGCACGAATTTCTGTCGCTGATGGCGCTGGCATTCTCAGCCTTTCACGCTTTGGCCCTGTTGGGCGATCGTTACATTGGCTTCCGTTTTGTTGACATAATCTATCCATTTGCCGCATCCTACCGGCCCGGCTGGGTGGGAGTGGGGCAACTGGGGTTTTATCTCAGCGCCCTCTTGACCTTGAGCTTCTATGTGCGCAAGACCATCAGTCCCAAAACCTGGCGCAAATTGCATTATCTGACTTTTCTGACCTACAGCTTGGTCCTGGTTCACGGCCTGACCGCGGGGAGCGACGCCAGCGCGCTGCCGGTCCAGATCATGTACGCGGGGAGCGGGGCATCCATCGTTTTCCTTATCTATTACCGGCTGTTCACCGTTGGACAAAAAAGAAGCAGATAACTGCCTTATCGCTCAGAATGACGTTGAGAAGTTGCAATGAAGGGGCATTCTGCAACTATGCTTACCCTTCATTATTGGTTTTGTGATCGCTGGTTAATCATCTCTATGGCTTCCGTGGGTAGGTTTTTTGGGAGTGGCGAACCTCTCCCCCCTCAGTCCCCCCCCGCTGGAGAGTGCTTAAAAACTGTTCGTAGTAACCACTTTAGTGGTTGACTACCTGCGTTGGGGGTGCAAAAAACCACTAAAGTGGTTACTACCAGCCCCAATGGTGACTTTTTAAGCACTCTCCGCTGGGGGGGAAGCTTGGCTCCTCCCCCCAGCGGGGGGAGGTTGGGAGGGGGGAGAGCTGCCTCAGATCCAAGTTCCACTCTGGGCGCTGTGGACGAGGGCCTCGATCATTTTCATGTTGGCCACCGCGTCTTCGAGGGGAGTTGGCACGTCGGTGTCGTTGAGTACGGCTTGAGAGAAGCGGTCGCCTTGGATGGTGTACTGGTCGCAAACCTCCAGAACGATTTCGTCAATCTCGGTTCCGTGTTGATGCCACATCTTGCACGCCTGATCAGGTGGGGCATTGAAAGGAATCTCGATTTCGACCCGGCCTTCGGTGCCATAGATGTTGACCCGCTGATAGGGTGTCAACTGGGTGGAGCAGGTGAAGGTCGCAGTGCCGTGGCCAAAGTCCAGTATGCCAGAGGTGAGGCGATCGACCTGGAACTTAGGGTCATACTCTATAATTCCAAATACCCGCTGGGGCTCGGCGCCGAAGATGAAGCGCGACTGGGAGATACAATAGCAGCCGATGTCCATCAGCGCTCCCCCGCCGATTTCGGCCATATTGCGGATGTTGCCAGGGTCGACGTTATAGTAGGAGAAGAAGGATTGAATCGTGCGCAACTGGCCGATTTTTCCTTCACGAACCAGCCGCTGCGCCCGCTGCCATTGGGGATGATGGCGATACATGAAGGCTTCCATCACTTTGAGCTCCGGTCGGTTCCGGGCGGCGTCCAGCAGTTGTTGGCCTTCGGCTGCTGTCAAACCGATGGGCTTTTCGCACAGGACGTGCTTGCCAGCCTCCATGGCCTTAATCGACCAGGGTACATGCAGATGGTTGGGCAGCGGATTGTAAATGGCATCGATGTCGGGATCGGCCAGCAGTGCCTCGTAAGAGCCATAAGCCTTGGGTATGCCTAGCTGACTGGCTGCCGCCTGCGCCTTGCCCAAATTACGCGAAGCAATGGCGCTAATTTCGCAGTACTGGCCTAACTGCATAGCCGGAATTACCTTTACAATCCCGTGGTTGGCGGTGCTCAAGACACCCCAGCGCACTTTGTTCATTTTGCTCCTCCTTATATTGAAAAATTCTGTCTCGTACCTCTTCAGTCAAAGGCTGCCGGACGATTATGATCCTGAAGATGGGCAAACACTTCAGCCGTACGGTTGTGGCAATAGAACCTGATTCTATCCTATCCTATCCGACCACGCAAGCCACACGCTTGGCGCAAGTGTGTTCCAACCGCCCGACGCCCCCCTCCGACTTTTGACCCTATCACGGTTGAGTGTACAATAGTGACTCTGAGGCTCCGTATATGATATCTCCCTTACGATACTCGATACCTTTATGAAATCACTCAAATTCGATGTGTTCGGTCGCAGGGTTCTCGTCGTAGGCTCCGAGAATGGCTGGTCCGTCTTTTACCTGGGAACGGAAGGAAAAAGACGCCCGGCCTGGGACATCGTGGTGCCTGATTCTGTGTCCGAAGCAGAAGTCCAGCAGTACCTGGCCGACCTGTGCCACGAGTGGGCGACGGAACGGCACCCGGACGTCAAGCGTTTGGAGTAAAGTCAGCGACAGTCCTGATCACCGGAATTGAAAATGGCCGTTCGACTTCCTCTTGCCAAAGGTTTCACCAAAAAACTCAATCAGGCTCACGCCATCTACGACGAGTATCCGCGCCAGTTTTGGGTCCTGATCCTGGGGTCGTTCATCGACCGGCTGGGTGGCGCCCTCCTCTTCCCCTTTTTCACGCTGTACATCACGCGTAAGTTCGGCGTGGGCATGACGACCGTGGGCGTCATCTTTGGCGTCTTCTCCATCGCGAGTGTGGTGGGCAGCATGTTCGGCGGCGCCCTGAGCGACCGCCTGGGGCGCAAGGGCTTGTTGCTCTTTGGGCTGGTGATGAGTGCCCTGTCCAGCCTGGTGATGGGGTCGGTCAACGACCTGGGACTCTTCCTGGTCGTCGTCGTGTTCGTGGGCGTGTTGGCCGACAGCGCCGGTCCGGCGCGGCAGGCTATGGTGGCCGACCTCTTGCCGGATGAGCAGCGCGCCCAGGGGTTCGGCATCCTGCGTGTGGTGATCAACCTGTCGGTCACCATCGGCCCCATGATCGGCGGTCTGCTCGCCGCTCGCTCCTACATGCTCCTCTTTGTCAGTGACGCGGTTACCAGCCTGATCACCGCTGGCATCGTCTATGTGGCGTTACAGGAGACCCGGCCAGGGGCCGCCTCTGGCGAAGAAGTAAGCCAGGAGACGATGGCTCAGACCTTTGGCGGCTACGTCCAGGTGCTGCGGGACGCCGCCTTTGGCTGGTTTTTGGCGGCTTCGGTGCTGATGGTGCTGGTCTACATGCAGATGAACACCACCCTGGCCGTCTATCTGCGGGATAGCCATGGTATCTCAGTGCAGGGCTTTGGCTACATCTTGAGCCTCAACGCTGCCATGGTCGTCTTGTTCCAGTTTCCCATCACGCGCTGGATAAGCAAGTACCGATCGCTGGTGGTGATGGCGGTGGGCACGCTGCTGTATGCGGTGGGCTTTGCCATGTATGGCTTCTTCTCGACTTATGTGCTGTTTCTAGGCGCTATGGTCGTCATTACCATCGGCGAGATGTTCACGGCCCCGGTGGGCCAGGCCATCGCGGCCCGCCTGGCACCGGAGGACATGCGGGGGCGCTACATGGCCGTCTTTGGCTTCAGTTGGGTGCTCCCCACGGCCGTAGGGCCGCTTTTAGCCGGGCTGGTGATGGACAACGCCGACCCGCGTTGGGTTTGGTACGGGGCTGGAATCCTGGGCCTGGTCGCGGCCGCGGCCTTTTATCTCCTGGAATGGCAGGTTAGTCGCTCAACTTGGTCGGCCGTTGACAGAAGGCTGGAGATTATGCAATGGCTTGAGGCAGGAGAAATTTCCGCTGAAGATGCGGCCAAAATGCTGGAGGCTGTAGCGGTCGGCAAGCTAGCCTCGCTGGCAGCATCCAGTCCAAGTCAGGAGAGTCGGCATCTGCGCATCCGGGTCAGCGACCTGGCCTCTGGAGTCATGAAAGCGGACCTACGCCTGCCGCTGGGCCTGGTGAACGTAGTGCTCTACGCCGAGGGACGGCTATCGACCCAACTCGATGGGTACGACGCTCAGGCGCTGAGGGAGTTGATTTCCAAGAGCACGGCCGACGCCAGCGTGCAGACGATGGACACGGACGACCACGAACGGGTCGAGGTCTCCGTGGAGTAGCAGCTCTTGAAGAAATCCCACAAGTTACTCCCCGATGATCTTCACCAGCACCCGCTTCCTACGCCCGCCATCGAACTCTCCGTAAAAGATCTGCTCCCAAGGGCCGAAGTCCAGGCGGCCACCGGTGACGGCTACGACTACCTCGCGCCCCATGACCTGCCGTTTGAGATGCGCGTCGCCGTTGTCCTCGCCAGTGCGGTTGTGGCGATAGTGGCTGACAGGCTCGTGGGGGGCCAGCTCTTCCAGCCAATCCTCGTAATCCTGGTGCAGGCCGCGTTCATCGTCGTTGATGAAGACGGAAGCGGTTATGTGCATGGCATTCACCAGGCATAATCCCTCCTGGATCTCACTTTCGCGCAGTGCGTCTTCCACTTGGCCCGTGATGTTGATAAACGCTCGACGTCCAGGAACATTGAACCACAGTTCTTTCCGGTAGCTCTTCATCAGGGTGGTGACCTCCTTTGCCGATTCCTGGCAACTGGCTGAGTTTGCTCATTGAGTATAGAGTGAGCGGTAGGCTGGCTCTTCGCGAATGGATGTGAAATCAGGATCTTGCTGGGACCATTCGGTAAGATCCTGATTGAGCCGCAGAGCCTGGCGCAGTCCATCGATGGCCTTCTCTTTCTGGCCCGAGGTGGCGTAGTAGCAGGCCAGGTTATAGAGTATGATGCCGTGCCAACTGGGGGAGTCGTCGAGCGCTCGCAGCAAGTGCGCGGCTGTTTCCTGGGTCTGGGTCGCATACTCTCGTTCGCCCCTTTCGACATAGAACTGGGCGATATGCAGTAGCGGGTGAGAATAGCCATTACCGGCGATGTCCCTCCATACTGGCCGGCCGTTTAGCCAGGGGAATCGGTTGGGATCGACTAGATCATCTTCTGGCATCGTCTGTAAGTGCCTGATCAGTTCATCGTGTGCGCGCTGTGATTTTTCGAGCAGGTTGGCCCAGGTCTGGTGACGATGCTCCTCGAAGATCTCGGCGTTGGCCTGGTCGATGTCATCATACGTGGGAGGCGGCTCGTTGCGCGCCGCGGCTGCGAGCTTCTGCCCTGTGCGGGCTTTCCACTCTACTAGATGGGCGACGATATCCTTGGCCGACCAGCGTTCCAGGCTGCCAGAAGCAGAGCGCTCGTCCTCGGTCAGTCTGGCAACAAGCGCCTGCTCTTCGTCGTAGGCGCGCTGGAGCAGGTCAGTGAGCCTAGCTTTGAGTTCCATCGAAGTCCCTCCTTACGCGGCCAAGCCGCAACTGAATTTTTGACTCACGGACGGAAAAGAACACGGACAAAGTCATATAAGCGAAGAATCTCGCCCCTGGCAAACGAGACCCTTCGCTTTCGCTCACCTGTGCCTGCGCCCCAGGTGCAGGCAGGGTGACATGTCGAAACATGGCATTGTCAAAGTAGTTACGAATGGAATGCGACAGCCGCCGGACGATTGTGTGTCTGGAGTGGCTGGCGGGGAAGCCCGGTTCCTGGTATAATAACTAACACTACGCTCACCCCCTTCATGCAGCAATGGGAGAAGAATATGCCCCGCATCGAAGAGTACGTCGACATCGCAGCCCCGCCGTCCGAAGTGTTTCGCATTAGTCACGATGTCACCCACCGGCCCGACTGGGATGAACAGGTAATGCGTGTAGAGTTGCTCACGCCCCCGCCGATCCGCCAGGGGACGTTGCTCCGCATTGATGCCAGGTATGGAGGTGGTTCTGTTTTTAGCTGGGACGCCGAGTACGTCAGCTTCCAGTTCCCTATGAGTTCCCAGGTGCGGGTGATTGATACCGCCTCCAGTAGCCCGTTTAGCGTCGGCAGCGAGAGCAGTTGGCAGTTTGGCTCGGTGAGCGGTGGCACCCGCGTTACCTGGAGTTGGGACTACCGGCCGCGGGGGATCCTGGCTGGCATTCTCGATAGACTGGGAGGGCGTGCCTCAACCCGGCGTGCTATGAAGAGCAGCCTGGCCAACCTCAAGGCAATGATTGAGAGGGGCAGGCGAGCTGGCTCTAATTGAAACCCATTCTATTTGACCAGGCGGCGCATTTGTGCTAAAATGCTGACATAAAGGCGAGAGAGCACTCGCCTGGTCTGGGAATACCCTTCGATGACGAGGGGTATTCTTTTATTATGCCTGGACATCCTGAAGGCGCTCGGACTTGCGGAGCGTTGACTCGCGATCAACTGGCGGGTTGTCAGGATAGATAGGTAGGGTGAAGCGGACGCTCGTTCCTTTCCCCTCCTGGCTATCAATGGAGATCTCACCTCCATGGGCTTTGATGACCGAGCGCACGATGGAGAGTCCCAGCCCCGTGCCGCCCGGACCGCCGGAGCGTGACCGGGCTTTGTCCGCGCGGTAGAAGCGCTCAAAGACGTGGGGCAGGTTGTCGGCTGCGATGCCCTGGCCTGTGTCGGTTACATACACGGCGACCTTTCCATTCATTGGCCGGCACGCAACGGTGATGACCCCTCCCGAGGATGAATATTTCAGCGCGTTATCCAGTAGATTGTCTATTACCTGGCGTATTTGGGCGGCGGAGGCTCTGACAGCCGGCAACTGGGGCGAGGCGTCCAGGGTTAGCGTAACGCCCGCGGACTCGGCTCTCGGATAGAAAGTGGCAACTGCTTCTCCGAGAAGAAACGGCAACTCCACTCTTTCCATTTCCAGGGTGTCGAGCCCGGCTTCGACACGAGACAGAGTAAGCAGGCCATCAATCAACTGAGCCAGCCGGTTGACCTCACCTTCGATTTCGGCCAGGAACCGCTCGGCGATAGCCGGGTCGTGACGAGCGCCGCCCAGCAGGGCCTCGACCCGCAGTTTAATGGTGGTCAAGGGTGTGCGCAATTCGTGAGACGCGTTGGCCACAAAGTCACGCTGTTGCGCGATGATGTATTGCAGGCGTGCTGCCATCCAATTAAAGGCCTGTCCCAGTTGCCCCAGTTCGTCCTCTCCGGTGGCAGCGATGCGCTGGCTCAGGTCGCCGGCCGCCACGCGCACTGCTGCCCGCTGCAGGGCCTTAACCGGTTCCAGAATGCCTTGGGCCAGCCAGAGGCTGATGATGATGGTGATCACCACGACCGCTAGGGCGGTACCGAGCAACGAAAGCCAGGACTGGTTGATGTTGGCCCACATCTCTGCAGTAGGGATGGAGAGTTGGATAATTCCAAAGGTTTTTCCCTTATGTTCGATGGGGGCTGCCACGTAAAGGCGCTCGTCGCCGGTCACCGGGTCTACCCGGATGTCGTGCTGTTCGCTTCCCACCAGGGCCATCTGAACTTCTACCTCTTCCCACTGATTAGGGATGGTGGCCGAGTCAACCTGGGTATCGTAGAGGGCATCTCCATGGGGGTCCAGGATGGTTAGCCGCCCTTCCACGCTGGTGGCCAAGTTATCTACCAGGTGTTTTAGAGAATCGAGGGGCAATTTGCCGTCTGTATATTCTTGCACCGGGCTTTCCAATGCGTTGCTCAGGATAAAGGCGTGCAGCTCCTGTTCGTGCTCGAGCTGTTCTACCAGGCTATCCTGCGTGATCCAGCCGTAACGAATCACAAAGAGACTTAGACCGAAGATCATCAAAAGCATATAAGTCGCCAGCAATCGTCCGCGCAAACCAATCCACCTTCTCATTTCAGTTCCTCCGGGGCAGCAAAACGATAGCCGACGCCGCGCACCGTCTGAACATAGCACGGTTGACTGGGGTCTGCTTCGATTTTTTCCCGCACCCATCGAATATGTACGTCCAGAGTGCGCGTATCACCCAGCCAGTCTATGCCCCATACCTGGTCCAGCAAGTCTGCCCGGCTGACCACCTGGCCTGCGTGCGTCATCAGCATGTGGAGCAGGTCGTATTCCTTCTGGGTTAGCGTCAATTCATGGTCGTGTTTGTAAGCTTTATGGGCCGCCGTGTCCAGCCGAACGTCACCGATCTGGATTTGATGCCCTGTTTTGGGGATTCCTTCAAAGTCCATGCGCCGGAACATGGCGCGGATCCGAGCCAGCAACTCGCGGAAGCTGAAAGGTTTGGGCAAGTAATCGTCGGCGCCCAACTCCAGGCCGAGCACGCGATCTATCTCTTGGCCGCGGGCGGTCAGCATAATAATAGGCACAGTGCTCTCCTGGCGCAGCCGGCGGCAGACTTCCCAGCCATCCATGCCGGGCAGCATGATGTCCAGCACGATCAGGTCGGGCGCTTCCTCCCGGGCTGCTTCCAGTGCCTGGTGCCCTTCGTGGGCCACTACCACCCGGAAGCCTTCCTGCTTCAGACTGTATTCGAGAGATTCGGTAATGAGCGGCTCGTCATCAACAACCAGGATCTTCCTGGGGGGCATAAGTTTGCCTCCAGACTCAGGGGATCAGGGAATCGGGAATCAGGAATCGGGAAATCAGGAATCAGGGAATCAGGACTCAGGAATCAGGGACTCAGGGACTCAGGGAATCCAGGCCCCCGAGTCCTGATTCCCTGATTCCTGAGTCCTGATTCACGATTGAGCTTATTATAGCATTGATGAGCAAGACTTCAAATCTTGCGATTCGTTACCCTTTACGCAGTCAGCAGCCGCTGCTGCTAAGGGTGCAGACACACGCTGAGGAGGGGAGGCCAGCCGCTGGCCTCCCCTCCTCGTGAAGTTAAGCTGATCTGTTGTATTTCTCAATCAGTCTGACTCGTGTTCGTCGTGGTTCTGCTTGTCGTGGCTATTGCTGTTGTCCTGATGAGTGTCGTGACTGCTGCTATTATCCTGGCTATTGTCGGAATTGGCATTATCCTGGCTGTCGTGGTTGCTACTGTTGTCCTGGCTATTGTCAGAAGTGTTGTTATCCTGGCTGTTGTCGTTGTAGCTACTGTTATCCTGGCTGTTGTCGCTATAGTTATCCTGGCTATTGTCGGGATTGGCATTATCCTGGCTGTCGTCGTAGCTGTTGTCGTTCTGGCTGTTGTCAGGGTTGTTGCCACTGGGGCTGCTATTATCCTGGCTGTTGTTGTCAGGGCTGTCTGCGCTCTGGTTGCCGGCAGGATCGCTGCTATTCTGACCGCTGGTAAGTGCGCTGGGATCGATCATATCCGTTGCGCTGTGTTGGCCCTCATCGGATTCACTTATACCCGGGGAGTTGTCCATCATCTGGGCCGTCGGGGATGGGACAACTGGCGTGCGAGACACATGGTTGGCCGCTTCATTCTCCTGGGTGTCATCCAGGCTAATACTCTCTGTGTCGGTGGGTTCCTGGGTTGTGTCAAACCGAATCTCTTTAACAGAGCTATTATTGGGGACAGCCGGTCCTTGTACCTCAGGGGTCTGGGAGGGGACGGCAATCGGGATTTCGACGGCGGCGATGTTTGCAAAAGTGCCGATAGCTTTCTGTGTCGTCTGTTTGACAGGATAGAGGAACATGCCCGGCTTGCTGGATGCAGAGGCCAGCGTGATCCCACTGCCCAGCGACAGAACGAGCGATGTAATGATACTGGCTTTGATTAATAGAGAACGCATAGAGTGTTGCCTCCTTGGACTCGGTGTAGATAATCTCTCATTGGTTACGCTAACAGTCTACCACACATCCCCAGTTTTGTGGTTAATTCAGGCTTAAAGTTACCTTAAATTTAGGTTAAGAGAATAGTGGCACAAATCATGCCTTCCTATTGGCCAGAATTACGCCAATCATAGCAAGCAGGATCAGCGCCGATACCCCCAAAACGGCTATAGAAATGAGATAGGTCACTCCACCAGGCAAAAGACTCGTGCCGACCCCCTGGAAAAGAAGGCCAATCCCAAAGATCGCCAAAAACAGGCGTCCGAGCTTTTCGGTGATCCTTGCTGAACGTCGAAAACGTGGGGTTGTGAATACCTCGCTCAATGGCCTGAGTCCGATCAAGCGCAAGAGTTGCTGGTTCAACAGCGCCAGCAGGATACAGCTTACTCCAAGTAGCGTGGGAAAGATATTTTCGACCTGAACCATAAGCGCCACTCCTCTGCGAGTCGTTTTTAGACCGGTTAAGCGACTGATGAAGGCTAAGGAATTGACTGGGGTATAGAGCCAGGTTATGCCGCCCAGTCGCGTCGAGCCAATGAAGGTTCAAAAACTATCTGGGTAACACGGCAAAAGCCGCACCGGCCTAAAAGAGCCGGTGCTAGGCCGGTTTTTCTCAGGAAATCTACCTAGCACCGCCTGCCTGCCCGCCTTGGCTTGCGCCAGCGGGCCAGGGTGCCCCGATAGAGGTATTCTACGGCGGTGCGGCCCATGCATCGGTAACCCGTTTAATTTCTTAATCTTCATAAGCTCCAGGCTAAAAGCTCAAGTACGCTGAAAGCGCACTATTTTGCCCAGGTTTGCTCAGGTTTAGCCTGCTTCAGCTGGCTTCAACTCTTAGCCTGAGGATTTATCCTCAGGCGATTGCGGTACAACCCTGTTACCCGGTTATTTTCTAAAACGTCATTATCCTCAGGCTGTACTAGCGGGTGAGAACTGCCTGAGCCGCAGCCAGACCCGCCCCGGCCTCAAATTGGTAACCTGCCTGGGCCAGTCCCTGCTCGATGGCTCCTACGGTGGCCAGGATGTCGGACTCATTGACCGCACCCATGTGGCCTATGCGGAAGTACTGGCTCTTGATGGCCGGGTGCAGGCCGCCGGCCAGGATAACCCCGGCCGCATTGATATGGCCCAGCACTTTCTGATCCACCCCTTGTGGGTAGTAGGGGGCGGTCAGGGTGGTGGCTGACTTGCCGGGGCTGACCGGCACTTGCCTCATGCCCAAAGCGGTGATGGCGGCCTTGAAGGCCTCGCTCAGGCGGCGGTGACGGGCAAAACGCGCCTCCATCCCCTCGTCCAGGATCTGGCCCAGGCTGACGTTAAGTGCCCAGATGAGGTTCACGGCTGGCGTGCCAAAATAGCTGGCCTGGCGAGCTTCGTAGGCCTCCATAATAGGCAGCCAGTTCGTCCAGTCGGCGTAGTAGTTGCCGACCGGCATCCTTCGTCTGCGGAAGGCATCTATCGCCCGCGGCCCGGCTACCATCAGGGCCAGCCCGGGCGGTACACCGATGGCCTTCTGGGAGGCAGTGAGAGCCAGGTCAACGCCCCATTCCTCCTGGCGCAGCTCCTCGCCGGCCACCGCGCACACACCGTCTACCACGACCAGTGCTCCATATTCGCGCCCCAATGCGGCCAGGCTTTTGACATTTGCAGCCACTCCGGTGGAGGTGTCCACGTGAGTGATGGTCATCAGTTTGTAGTCAGCTTCCTTCAGCGCAGCCTCCATTTCTTCCAAGGCAGGTGCGTCGCCAATGGCCGGGGCGTGGACCTGGGTCACTTCCGCGCCGTAGCGTTCCAGGATGGCCGCGAAGCGATCGCTGAAATAGCCGGTGTTGACTACCAGCGCCTTGTCGCCGGATTCGATGAGGTTGGCAGCGGGCATGTCCATGGCCAGTGTGCCGGAGCCGGCGACGACGAAGGGCTGCCCGCTGGGGCACAGGAATACCTGGCGCAGCCGCTCCAGCGCCTGGCCGAAGGCCTGGATGAAATTGGGAGCCACATGGCTGGTGGTAGGCAGGCCCATAGCCTGCAATACCTCCGGCGTGAACTCGATGGGACCGGGGATCATGAGCAATTTTCTGTCTTTCATCCTTTGTACCTGCCTTTCGTGAAATGTTTACACTTTTCTCCTTTATTCGTATTGCACCTGGGTCCAATTGCCTGTCTGTGCCGAAGCGTAAGCCGCGTCCAACACCAATTGGGCGCGCAGCCCATCCAGGATATCCGGTTGAGGTGATCTGCCTTCAGCCAATGCGCGCAGGAAAGCATATTGGTTCTCGGCGTGGGGACGCGTCCAGCTCAGCGGAGTTCGAGGCGGCGGCAGGACTGCGCCTGGATAGTGTTGGACGGTTTCCAGCCGGACCCAGCCGCGTTGCCCACCCAGAGGACCAGCGGCGCGGGTGGCATCGTACCAGTAGAGCCAACTGGGGTCCATCAGGTTGAAACGCAGGGCACCCCGCTGGCCGTGGATCTCCAGGCGAAGATCGTCCAGCGTCCCGGTGGCAAAGCGCGACACCTCGATCGTGCCCATAGCCCCATTCTTCATGCGTGCCTGCACCCATGCCACGTCGTCTACGCTGACCGGTTCCTTCTGGCTGCTACCCCGCCGGGCAGGCCGTTCCTGGACAAAGGTGTGCAGCGCAGCCCGCACCGATTCAAACTCACCCAGCAGATGCCGCATGAGGTCTATCACGTGAGAGCCCAGGTCGACCAGCGCACCTCCTCCCGCCTGTTCCTGGCGCAGCTTCCAACTCATGGGGCGTTGCGGGTCCTGGTAACCTGTATGCAGATATTCCGCCCGGAAGGTGTAGATATCCCCCAGTGCGCCCTCCTGGAGGAGCTGCCGGGCGCGCAGCATGGCCGGCACAAAGCGATAGTTGAAGGTCATGCCGACCTGGACCCCCGCCTGTTGCACAGCATCCAGCATCTCCCGGGCCTCGGCGCTGTTCATGGCCAGGGGCTTCTCACAATAGACGTGCTTGCCGGCGGCGACAGCCGCCAGCACCGTGCTCCGGTGCAGGTAATTGGGGACGGAGCAGTCCACCACGTCCACGTCATCCCGCTCCACCAGTGCGGCGACATCGCTGAGCCAGGCATCAAAGCCGGCTTCCTGGGCGGCAGCTTGCGCCGTCTCCGGCCGGGAGGTGCATACCGCCGCCAAATGAAGGGGGGGAAGTTGCCCGGGATAAAAAAGGGGCAACTCTCGATAGGCCAGCGTGTGCACGCGGCCGATCATCCCGTAGCCAACGAGACCAATACCGATCTTGTTCATAGAGCCTCCTCCACCTGCATTTGGTACGGGTGCATTCAATTTCGGTTGTAGGGACACCCCTTCCCCAGAGGGGACCTGCGGGTGCGGGTGTCCAGGGCAGGCGCAGGACCTGCCCCTACCAACTCATTTTGAATACACTCATTTGGTACTTATTCTCCCCGAACAATTTCTCGCAGGCGATCCTCTACTTGGTTGATGGGGTGTGCCAATTCCCAGAAGTCATGGGCTGAGATGCAGCGATCGGCCAATGGGACCAGTGGTTTCAGCTTGGGGTGCACCGGTGCCCCGTCAAAGCTAACCTATAGGCCCCCTTTGGGGAATTGACTGGTTCATTTGACGCCTATGGCGACTGTTCTTACCTGCTAAATCATGGTGGACAGGGCACTGGACACAAGGTAAACGAATCATACGGAATTGTCAAATCGTAACCACTCAGCCAGATGACCCTTGCGAAGGTTTAGTGAGAATTTCAGAGCAAAAATGCCTTGGCCTACCGAAAATTACCCTGTTGGCCAGATGATTCGTAACCTTCGCAAGGGTGGCTGAATAGTTACGTCAAATCCTACGGCATGGGCCGACCGGAATTTAGGCCATTTGTCAAACCCGCTCAATCCGGTTACACTATGGACAGCTAACCCGGTAAAAACTTAACATAAAAGGAGATGAGTCATGGCGGATGTGATTATCGTTGGTGATGGCCCAGCCGGGCTGAGTGCTGCGTTATTCCTGGCCAAGAATGGGATGGACGTCACCCTTTTTGGGAAGGACACGACGGACATGCATCGCGCGATGCTTTATAATTATCTGGGAGTGCCCGAGATCAGTGGTAGCGAGTTTCAGAGAATCGCGCGGGAGCAGGTAAAAAGCTTCGGGGCGAGCCTCCAGGATTTGCAGGTGACCGGCGTGGAAAAGACGGGAGAGGGGTTCCTCGTCACCACGGAAGATGGAGAACGTCACACGAGCCAGTATGTGATCATCGCCGAAGGGAAGGCGCTCAAGCTTGCCAACAGCCTGGGCTTGCCGAGAACCCCGGCTGGGATTGAAGTGGACAGCAAGGGACGCACCGCTACCGAAGGGTTGTATGCGGTAGGCCGGAGCACGAGCATACCCCGCAGCCAGGCCATTATCTCCGCAGGGGCAGGGGCCATCGCCGCCATCGATATCCTGTCGAAAGAAGCTGGTAAGGATATCAGGGATTATGATGATGTTTCTTAGTTATTTCATCTATGGCAAATCAGGCTCAAGCTGCGTGGCCAGGTTGCTTGCCCAGGTGTGGATCGCCGTCCAGTCCCGCACGTCGCTTGCCGGCTCCTGACCGGCCAGCAAATTGATAGGAAAGCGTAGCTTCGCCGGGTCGAACTTGCCGCCAAACATTTCAAGGGCCACCGGTGTAAACCAGGGAAACTTTGCCAGCTCTTTATCGAGTTGAGCCCGCGAATCCTGCCACTCTTTCTCATCATAAGGATCATGAACTGGGCCGAGCGCGAAAACTGCCACGGGTCGTT
>CAYTNQ010000027.1:0-40599 GCA_964439175.1 uncultured Anaerolineales bacterium
CCTGCGGCACCTGTGCCACGCCACCGGTGTGGTATGGGGCAGGTGTTTGCTGATTCGCTTTCCAAGACGAGTAATACCGTCAGCGGCCAGGAGGAAGAGGGCCGGTTGCAGCATAAAAAGGTATTTGTCATCGCGGCGCTCGGGCGAGACGAAGAAGAGCATTTCCAGTGTGGTCAGGACCAGGATCAGCGCCAAGAAGAGAGTTGGCAGATCGCGCAGCGTTACCCGGTGGCGCAGCAGGTTGGCACCGGCCCAGCCTGTTGCCAACAAAGCTAACCCGGCGGGCAGGATGGCCGCGGGCGCTGTGAAGAAGGGAGCCAGGGCGCGCCAGCTCCCGGCCAGATCGGTGGACAGGGTGCCGTAGATGGCAACCACCTGGGCGATGCCCGCCACCACCTCGGTCCCGGTCGCCCCCAGGGGAGCAATCCCCTTAGGCTGGCCCGCCCGTTTCACCAGGAAGGCAATCAGGGCCACGACGACCAGTCCGCCCACTTCCAGCCAGACCGCACGCGACCGGAACCAGGGGAGGGACCTCTCCCCTACCCCCTCTCCGACGTGGGGAGACCCTTCCCCTGACCCCTCCCCGACGTGGGGAGACCCCTCCCCTGACCCCTCCCCGACACGGGGAGGGGAATCTCCCCCTTCCCTGGGAGCCTGTCCCTGCCAAGGGAGGAAGGGGGCCGGGGGGTTAGGTCGCCCCAGCCACCCGACGACAACCATCGCCAGGACGAGCGGTGGAATCAAGGTGATGGAGACAAACTGGGTCAGCGTCGCTCCCAGGTAGCAGACCAAAGCCAACCAACGCCACCGGGACCGATTGAGGTGGGCACCGTTGAAGGCGAAGTACAAGGTCAACAGGACCCACCATTGAAGCAGAGTATACATACGCGCGCGCCCGCCCCACAGCACAGCCGCCGGCGCAACAGCCAATAGCGTGGCCGCCAGCAGGCCCGCTCCCGGCGAGAACCAACGCCGGCCCACATGCCAGGTCAACCCAATCGCCAGCAGGCCAAAGAGGAGGCTGGTCGCCCGCACCGCCTCCCGGCTAAAGCCCAACAGGACACTGGCGACCGCACCCGCATAGGAGAAAAGCAGGCCGTGCTCGTAAAACAGGCCCGAAGGAAGCAGCGGCACGCCCTTTTGCAAGATCGTTTTCACCGCCAGCAGGGTCACGAACTCGTCGGGGTTAGGTTGCACGTGGGTGATGTAGCGCCAGCGCAGCCAGGCGGCCAGGAGCAGTACGCCTCCCAAGAGGAGGGATGAGGGAATCGGGGAATCAGGAATCAGGAAATCGGGGACTCGGGAAATCAGCCCGCCCCGGCTGTCCCGATCCCGAAGACCGGGACGGGATCCGGGACATCGCGCGGGCTGATTCCCCGAGTCCTGAGTCCCTGATCCCTGACTCCCTGACTCCCCGACTCCCTGACTCCCCGACTCAGTCATAGGCAAAACAAAAGGAGCGATAACACATCATCACACGCTTATTTTACTTGCCTTTGCGCGCCAGGGCAATCTGCCACGGAAAGCTGTAGCCGTGCCATACCACCTCTGCCTGAGCTGAGACCAGGCGACGGAAAGCGCGCCCGCCGTAGTTGTGCAGGTGTTCAGGGTCGTTGCCCAGAGCACCTACGTGCTTGCCGCGCAAGAAGTTCGCCCCGCGAAAGAAGGGCTCGTGTGGCACACTGACCAGGACGTAGTCACGGGAAACACGCAGCAATTCGCGCAGGCCCAACGCCGAGTCGGGCAGGTGCTCCAACACCTCCAGGCAAAGCACCAGGTCAAAGCCCTGGTCCCGGAAAGGTAAGTGGTGAACGTCGGCTACCTTCAGCGGCGATTGGGCCATGTGATGCGCCTGGTTCCAGGCCAGCGCGGCCGGGCTGAAGTCAACCCCCACCATTGTCGCCTGCAGCCCAGCCTGGCGCAGTTCGCGCAGGGTGAAACCCTCACCGCACCCGACATCCAGGATACGCCGCGCGCCGGTCCCCCGCACCAACTCCAAAATGCGCCGGTGAAATAGTCTCAGCAACCGCTGCTGAATGGGATTAGGGTTCAGGTGCTTTTGCAGGTTACCATATCGGTCGGTCATCGGGTCACGTTCAAGGTTCGGCACGAGTGATGTTCTCCTTGTGCGTCTTCTCCAATACCCGGTGAATAGCATACTCTTCGGTGGGACGGTAGGTGAAATAGCGCAGCATCTCACCCAGCAGGCCAATGGAAATAAGCTGGATACCCAGGATCATGGCCAGCACCCCTACAATCAACAGCGGACGGGTGCCAATGGGGCCAATACTGAGCACCCCCCCCACCTCACGCAACAGCCACAGGAAGGCCAGGTACAGGTTGATGAGCGACCCGGCGCCAAAGACGGCCAGACCGACCGCGCCAAAGAGGTGCAGCGGGCGCTTGAGATAGGTCGTCAAAAAGAGCACAATGCCAAAATCGAGGAAACCCTTCAACAGTCGCCCGGCGCCATATTTGGATACCCCAGCCTGACGGGGATGGTGCTGTACAGGCAACTCGGCGATGCGAAAGCCATGCTGATGAGCCAGCACCGGGATGAAGCGATGCAATTCTCCGTACAGTTTGACCGAGTCGGTCACCGCGCGGCGGTAGACTTTGAAGCCGCAGTTGAAGTCGTGCAAACGCACGCCCGTGACACGGGAGACGACGACATTGAAGATGCGCGAGGGTAGGGTTTTGTCCAGGGGGTCCTGCCGGTTGACGCGCCAGGCAGCTACCAGGTCGTAGCCTTCGTCAAGCTTGGCCAGCATGGCGGGGATTTCCGCCGGGTCATCTTGCAAGTCGGCATCCATCGTGATAATGACCTGGCCGCGAGCGTGAGCGAAGCCGGCATTGAGAGCCGCCGTCTTGCCAAAGTTGCAACGAAATTGGATCACTCGCACGCGGGCCGGGTCGCGCCGGAATAGGACCTCCAGGATGGCAGGGGAAGCATCGGTGCTGCCATCGTCAATGAAGATGAATTCGTAAGGCTGGCCCAACTTTCCCAAAGAGGCTGTCAGCCGTTCGTATAGGGGATATAGATTGTCCGCCTCATTGAGAAGCGGGATAATCAGGGAGAGCATTGGGTAATCCACGAGTCACCTCAATTAGCAGGCTGAACGGTGACACTTGCTAGCACAAAGCCAGTGCCCTGGGGGTTGTCTAACGCGTCGAGAAAATCCATACGTAACCCGGTCTGCGGTTCGTAAATGCCAACCTGTAGCAAATAGTCTCCGGGAGGCACATCCGCCGGCAGCCGGATGACGTGCCGGTCAACAACGGTCTGACCTACTTGCCAACGTTGGGTAGAATCAGTGCCGCAAGCCGGATAATCGTCGGACTGGGCCCACAACTTTGGTTCACTCCCCTGTCCTCCGTCACTTACCAGGTGAACGAAAGTTTTGTAAGGGAGATTGACCACCTCAACTGCCTGCCAGTGTAGTGTGAGGACAACTACCCCGCCTGGCCTGGCCCACGTGCCGTCCAAATCATACCCCATCAAAGCCACTTTGTCACGCACATTGACGATGCGCGGGTCGCCATATTGATCAGCGATTTGTTGAAGGGCCGATGAACCGGGACGAAAGATCGATGGGTCAGGCAAGGGATTGGAGATGGCCGGCGACGAAATTTCTTCGTACGGGAACGAACGAAAGTCCTTAGGAAGAACGAAGGAGGTATAACGAGCCGGCTCGGGCCAGATCACCGTCTCGTCGTCATGCCCCATCGGCGCAAATTCATACACTTCAATTTGAAGACGATCACGATTCCAGACTTGGCCGATCTGTACGTAGTCACTCAGGGGGAAGTTGGGAGGCTCTTGCCCGACCTCCTCCTTTTGCTGAAACTCGGTCAGGAAGTAATAGCGGGGGTAGCAAGGATTGCGTGGGGAACCCAGTGTGTACCAAAACAGATTGGAGCCACGGTCGTTGCTATCCCAGTCGCCCTGCAGGCGGTCTTGCAGATACAGGTTATTGATCATCTGCCAACCCAGGCGATGGGGCGCACCATATAGTCGGCGCGACCCAAAGGGGAAATTGGGATCCTCCCAATACACAGGACTCTTGTGCTCAGGGTAAGTAAAAATGTATTCGCGCCCGGTATCTACAAAAAGCAGATATTCGTAATTGGCAAAGAAACCGACAAGAAGGCACGAGGCGGCAACCGATCCGACCATCGCCCAGCGGCGTCGCAAGAGGGCAGATCCAGCCTGTAACGCAGAGACCAGCCTTTTGGCGGCCAACGCCGCCAGCAGGGACCAACCCAGGTAAACGATTTGAAGATGGGTGCGAGGATGATCTACAAAGAAGACGTAGCCAATGAACGAGACTCCAGCCCACACATAGACTACTTTAACCTCGACGGTGGCAGGAGAGAATCCAGCCAGCAAGATCAACAACAAGACACAGACAAGCATAGGCACAAAAGACGTCTGAGCCGTCACAATCGCCAACAGACCCAGAACAAAGGCAAGGGCGAGCACCAACCCCAACCTTCTATCGCGACGTTTATCACGAAAAAGTTTAATCAGGTCAAAGGCTATCGTCCCCGCGCCCAGAAGTGTGATAAAGACCACATAATAGCGTGAGTTATACATAACAGCGAACACATAGAGTTCATCGAAGTTGTTAGCAGGCCAATTGGAGGCGCCGACAATGCGAGACAGGTAAGACGAAGTCTCTGTCAGGTGAGGGTGCAAAAGGAACGGGAGGTAGAAGAGGGCAATTACCACCAGCAAAGTGACACCCGCCCCAATCAATTGAGCCCCATCGGCTCTCCATGCCTTCCAGCGCCAGCCGTAACGCCGCCAGAGAAGGTAGCCAATCGGCGGCAATATCAGGAGCATGTCGTAATGAGCCAGCAGCCCTATGCCGACCAAAAACGAGCCCAACCCCAGGTACTTTGCGCCTCCACCCCGATAGAAACGGTAAGCCGCCAGCACAGATAGGCCCATCATCAGAAACACAACCGCTTGATATTGAACGATACGTCCGAAAGCAAGATACAGCCCATTAATCGCCAGAAGCAAGGCGGCAAACAGCCCTACGCTTCGACCAAACAGACGCCGGGCGAGCAGGTAATAGCCACCCACGCCAATCGTATGAGCCAGCGCGAACGGGAAGCGCAACGTGAATGGCTCAAAACGTCCTACCAGCAAGCCGAAAACTGCCGGCAACAGCACCTCGGCTGGGCCCTTGGTGTGCTCAAAGAGCGTCTCCCGGCGACCCGCGATGATCGACACAGCCCGCAGCAGGCCATTCATCTCGTCGCCCCAGTAGTCGGAGTATCCCAACCGGGTAAAGCTGAAGAAGGCTGCTACGGCCACCGGGATGACAAAGAAAAGCAAGTTGAGGCGATTGGGTGAAGGACTATCGCCGGAGAGTCCAGGCCGCACTATGCCAACCACTGCCAGCACCAGCGACGTCAGGCCGAGGATGCCGAGCACGAATGGCGCCGACAGGCGACCGGCTGCGTACAGCACCACCAGCGAACCCAGCACCGTCAAGCCATAGCTGGCACCGAAAGCCAACACCACCCGTTCCAAGCTGTCTTCGGCAGTGAATCCAACAGCTTGGAGCAACAACCAGCCGGGCAAAAAGAAGGCCAGCAGAGTGGCTGCTACCAGGCGTATGGCGAAGGGTGCGGAAAACCAAACCCCCAAACAGGCAAGTATAGTCAATCCCAGAGCCAGATATAACGTTGTGTGCTTTTGATAGGGTAGACTCATAACCCTGCTCATATGAGAACCAGTTTGTAACGTTCGCCAGCGATATCTGCAAATAGGCGAAATGTCTTCAGCCTATCTCTTATTCCCATACAAGAACCCTTCACCTAAGGGAGATTGACGACGCCCAACGTCACGCTGTCACCGCCTCCATCGGCCAATGGCAAACGAGAGCCATCAGAAAGGCGATACCACCCCACCAGCAGACGATACTTGCCTGGGGCAATGGCCGGCGCGGAGCGTCGATCAACGATCAACTCCCCCGGTGACCACCACGAGGTGGGGTAGCGTCCTTGAAGAGGCTGGCCGTCCATCTGCCCTGCTAATTGACCATTGGCATCGAGCAAGTGGATAAAGACGGTGTAATCTTCGTTCATCGCCGCCTGCGCCTGCCAGTACAAGGCAATACCTGGCGGATCAGACGCCAGATCATAGCCAGTGAGAGAAATCAGGCCATCAAAATTGGCGTTCAGCGGATATGTTGGGCTGGCCGATGGCCAGACAGAGGGAAGCACCTTCATTTCAGCTATTATCGAGTTGGTTGGCTGACCAATATTGTCCACAGCCTTGATGAACTCGTAGTTCTGGGGATCAAACAAGCCGGCCTCAATTCTCATAACGAGCGGGACTTGGGTAGTGGCATCAACGCTGACTGTGTGGGCATCCACGACAATCTGCCCCGGTTCCCAAGAGGTAGTGGGGTACCCTCCAGCAGCGGGAATACCGCTGTCTTCCCCCAGCAGATTCGCTTCATGGTCCGTCAGATGTACAAAAGAAGCAAAGCTTTGCTCCATGCGTGCTAAGGGTTGCCAATAGAGACGGACGCGCAACGCCTCACCAGGCGAGATAATCTGGTGGTCAACCTCGTAAGCTACCAGGCGGGCCATTCCTTCAAAACTCAGATCGACCTGGACGGCAGTTGGCGGTAAATCCTCGACAGGTTGGGCTGCCTGGCGGGCATATTGAAGCTGTTCTGCGACAAAGTCAAATCTTTGCCTGGAGCCAACGTCGTCAGGCAACAGCTCTGAAGCCGAAGTAAGAGCTTCTTCGGCCGCCGTCAATCGATTGCGCGCCAGATGAATTTGCGCCAGGCTGATATAGTTTCTGTATTTTTCTTCTCGATCTAGACTTATGTCAACTCCAAGCTGCAAGGCAGCAACGAGATTATCGCCCAGAGTTTGTTGAGAATCCACCAATATCCAGCCGGCCTGGTCGTACCTGGGGTTACCCGCCAGCCAGTAATGGGCCGGTTTGATCTTCTCCTGGAGATCGGCAACCTGCCAGGGCGTCAAATGGGGCATCACGACCCAAACCCGGCCTGATTGCTCAACATGGGCGCGATTAGCCCGAATGTTTTCAAAGGTAATCAACTCAGAAAATTCTTGTACCTCTGTTCTGGTGCGGGTCGAAAGATCGAAATTGCAGGCTGTCTTGGGTCGTTGGCCGCACATAACCACGTCATTCAATTGCATATTCTGCGAGATGGAACGAGCTACGTCGTTCCAATGTTCGTTGATCGCTGCCGAATAAAAAGCACCCAGCCAGGCCAGATTAAGCAGAGTCAGCCCCCCAACTCCTAACCAGCCTGCACTCCCAGCGAGTAACTTGAGAGAGGCGCGATCACCGACCCTTGCCACCAGCCAATCGGCCAAACCAGGCCACCCACGCGCCATTAACAGCAGATAGGGAGGATAGATAAAAGCCAGAAATCTTCCCCTGAAATAGGCGCCCGGCAGGACGATATTGCCGACTTGCTGTAAGATAAAGGGCAGTGCAAGCCACGCCACGCAAATGAACGTTTGCTCTCGGAACTTCCGCCATGAGAACAGCAAGCCTAACAAGAAAGAGCCCAAAGAGAGGTAAAAACCTGCACCCCCTTCAGCCAAGGCAGCCACGCCGTCAAAGGGGCCGTAGTGAAAGGCAGGATCACCCAGACGGAGCCGCGTTGAGTCTTCGGCCAGGCTGAACGGGCGAATAGCGTCCCGAACAGGTTGGGCAACTTCTTGAAACGTTGTGTACCCGCTAGTATGGCGCAGGTCAGACTCTCTAAATTGATTGTTCTGCCCTGCCACCGATAGCGTACCTGGCAACATCGGCAAATAGAGGCCAAATGAAATGAGATATGCTATAAACAGGCTCAAAATCAACGGGGAGAGGGCAGGGAGAACGGCTTTTTTCAGAGGCTGTCGAAGCATTGTTCGTCTGAGCAATGGAATCAAGATCACCAGACCTACAACTCCCACCGCCATCACCCCATACAGATGAGAATAGATGTCCAGAATTGAAGCCACAACAAAACCCAACCAATATCGTTTTCGCCCGGTCTGGACGGCGCGACAGGCGAAATAAAAGCTCAGCACAGTGAACCCCACCAGCCCCACATATCCCCGTGACCTTTGGGAAAGAGTCACGTGATAGGCCGAAGTGCTGATAAGCAGACCAGCCACAAACCCGTCGCGTGCGCTGAACATCCCTCGAACCAGGCGGAAGACAACTGCCACCGTAATAACGCCAATAAGCACCGAATGCCAGCGATAGGTAAAGATGGATTCGTTATCCATCGAGGTCAAATAGGCCAGGAGCGAGTTTAGGGGATGATTATTCAGAGCTTTGTTATCGGTGAGGAGGAAGGCCAACCCACGCCGGATGAACCAAACAATGCTCATCATCTCAGCTTTTTCCACAGCAATGTCATCGAGTTGGTAAACGCGCAGGAAAAAGCCCAACAGGATGAATAGATAAGCACCAATCCGCCAACGGATATGCTGTTCCTGCAGCATTGATTTCACAAGCCTTTTGGGTTGCTGAGTCCGGGCATCCACAGTGTCACTCAATCCATTTATGGTAGTAAAGGGTCATACGCCGCGTAAAGAAGCCCATTTGTTGGTAAAGGCGTTGCGCAAGAACGTTGCGTGCCTGTGTGACCACTTCAGCCCGGGCAACTTCTCGTTGGCGAAACCAGTCAAGGCTTCCCTGTACTAAGGCAGTTCCGATACCATGGCTTCGATAAGGGGAGTACACACCTGCCAATTGGATATGGCCCACCTCTTCAGCTTCCGCGCAGGCGATGAGACCCACCGGGGAATCATGCCAGTAGGCCACGATGACAGAAGCGCTGTCATCGGTGAGAGCCTTGTGCAGCCAAGCGTGATACAGGCGAGCACAAGCATCGGCAGGAAAATTGCGGTCGAAGCGGAAGCGGCTGGTGTGGCCAGTCTCAATGGCAATTTCCTCTAACGCGGGAATGTCCTTCCGGTGTGGCGGCCCTAATCGCACGGCTTCAGGTGTGGGGTAGCGCGGCACGGGGGCTGGGCGGTCATCGAAAGGGTGTTCCAACACGATACGCACATCAACCAGGTGAAACCCCTCTTCTTCAGCCAGACTCACTGTTTCGGCATCGTCCGGATCGGCCTGGAAGTACAGGCAGCGAAACCGTTCCTGCTTTGCCAGCTCAAGGATCGCTGCCAGGCCGGTCGTGTCCAGGCGAGAAGGAAGCACACGCCCTATCTTAAAGCCGAAGAACTGGGTATCCCAGGTGAGTGTTCGTAGCAACTCATTCATCAGGCGGCTTCCGGTCCAGGATAGTACGAATGAGATAGTATGGACGGCCTTGTACCTCCATGTAAATCCGCCCGATGTACTCACCAACGACCCCTAGGCCGGCCAACTGGATGCCAAAGAGTACCAACAACAAGGCCACAAATGAAGACAGGCCAGTGGGATTCACGCCGAATACAATCCGCCATCCCAGCAAAAACAGACCGGCAGCAATCCCGATCGAAGCCATCGCCAGACCCAGGGCTGTAACCAATTGGATGGGCACCAGGGAATAGCCCGTCACCAGGTCAAGCGTCATGCGGATCAGTCGACGATAGTTATAGCGCGAGCTGCGCAGACTGGCTGCTTCGTGGCGCACCGGCACCTCAGCAATGTTGGCCCCAAGCCAACTGGTCAGAGCGGTGATAAAACGCCTCGTCTCGCCGCACTGGTTAAGCAACTGCACCACGTGACGGCGATAAACGCGCAACATACAGCCATAATCGTGCAACCTCACGCCAGTGGTCGAGGCGATGAGCCAGTTGATAAAATACGACGGCAACCTGCGCGTCCATGGGTCGTGCCGAATCTGGCGCCAGCCGGTCACCACATCGTATCCCTCGTCCAGTTTGGCCAGAAGCTTGGGGATTTCCTCCGGCGGGTTTTGCAGGTCAGAATCGAGAGTGATAATGACCTCTCCGGCAACGTGATCAAAGCCAGATGTCACCGCCGGGTGCTGGCCGAAGTTGCGCATCAGCCGGATGACCCGCACATGAGTTAAGTCCTGGCGGTGAATCTCAGAGAGCACGCCAAAGGTGCCATCCTGGCTTCCGTCGTCTACATATACGATCTCATAAGGCTGGCTCAGGCCCTGCATCACCGCCGACACACGCCGATGCAACACGGATAGCGTCAGCACATCGTTATACAGAGGAATTACCACTGAATACGTGATAGTGGGAGATACCTGGATAGGTAGATCCTTGTTCGAGAAAGGGGAAAATGCACGTTTGAGACTCACTGAGAAAACCCTGTCAAGACTTGATCCAGTTGCTCGAGAATAAAATCAACGTCCTCAAAGGTCAGATGTGTGTGGAGAGGCAGACGAATCAAGGAGGCCGCCACCCGCTCAGTAATGGGCAGGTCGTCAGGCTGGTAGCCCAGCATCTTCCGACCGTAGGGCGACGAATGCAATGGGACGAAATGGAAGGTGGCACCAATGCCGCGCACCTTAAGCGCATCAATCACCGCGTCCCGGATGTCCGGGTCTACGCGAAAGGCGTAAATGTGCCCATTGATCTCAGCCAGGGGATCCAATCCGGGGCGTATAAGTAGCCCTTTGGCTTCCAGCCCGGCCATCCCCCCGTAATAGCGATGCCAAAGCGCCACACGCTGCGACGTGATCTGCCCCAGGCGGGTTAATTGCGAACCCAATAACGCTACTAGCAAGTCGGAGGGAACGAAACTGCTGCCCACCTCTACCCAGGTGTACTTATCTACTTCTCCCCGCAAAAAGGCCGAACGGTTGGTCCCCTTCTCGCGCATGATTTCAGCACGCCGGGCGATAGCATCGTCATCGGTCAGAAAAGCTCCTCCTTCACCGGCAACGATGTTCTTGGTGACGTGGAAACTGTAACAGCCAATATGGCCAATAGTGCCCAGAGGTCGGCCCTCATACCGGGCTCCAATCGCCTGCGCCGCATCTTCGATCATCCACAAGTGATGCTGCCGGGCCAACGACACCAGGTCATGCATGCGGCAGCCTTGCCCTGCATAGTGTACAGGGATAATCGCCCTGGTATGGGGTGTTATCCGAGAGGCTACATCATCGGGGTCCAGATTGAACGTGGACTCGTCAATTTCGGCAAAAACGGGGCGCGCTCCCTGGCGAACTACGGCAGTGGCAGCGGTTACAAAAGCAAAGCTGGGCAGAATCACCTCATCGCCAGGGCCGACGTTAAGCGCCATCATGGACAGTTCCAGGGCATGGGAGCAGGAGGTCGTGAGCAGCGCGTGACGCACGCCGATAAGTTCACGCAGTTGGTCCTGCACACGAGCCGTTACCTGGCCATTGCCGCCTATGTCACCTGAACGAAGGAGATCAACAACAGTGTCAATTTCTGCTTGACTTACTTGAGGATGCACGAAAGAGATTAATCGCTGTAACAAGTTATAAACCCCTGAGATACCCCTCTCATATCTACCTATTGTCCCGCAGGTTCAACCAGAAGTCTACCAATAGTTGTTTTCCCCACCGATTGTCCAGCAGTCGCCTCATAGACTTCAATCTCCAGGTTATAGAGTCCCGGCAATAAAGATCGATCGAGCGTGATATCCCAGGTATCGGGTACCACGTCACCCTGCTGCCACTCGGTGGTTGGATGACTGCTCAATACCGGGCGACCCAACCAATATTGCGCCTCCTGTCCTTGCTCGTCAAGCAGCCGTACCGCTATCGCGTAATCGCTGGTGATATCGGCCTGCGCCTTCCAGACCAATGTCAGGGGTAAAGCCCCACCCGCAGTGGCAGTTGAAACAGTATCTACCCCTAAAAGGGTTAAATCAGGTCCCAGGCTGGCGCCAATTGGCTGCTTAAACAAATCATCTCGCACCAGGAAAAAATACCCTTCTATCGCTTCCTGATTAATAGGCCGGAACTTGCCAGCAATTATCCTTTCTTGGGAAGCCTGAATTATCTCGTCTCGCTGCTCAGGGTTATCCACAACGATGGCATCTATCACCACATGCTGCTGTACCTTCTGCATCACCTCTAACGATTCAGGCAAGCGCCAGATGACAGTCACCGGAAAACACTTTAAAGCGTACAGCCATGGCTTATAGCCCATCACCACCTTTGGGTGATAAGCATTGACATTCTCAGCAAACAATTGCGCTTTGGGAGATTCTTCCATGTAAAAATCCACCCGATCCGCAACAAGCGCTTCCATTGCATACCAGGCAAAAAGGGAAAAGAGAACCAACTGCGCCACAACCAGGCAATACTTGACCCATTGCCACCGCAAACTGAACACCAGACCATTGAACACAATCAACGCTGGTGGCAGTGTCATCATCAAGCCACGAAGCCCACGCCAGCCGGTGCTGGAGTAGAAGATCGAGAGCAAAAACAACATGCCTAGATAAGTGAATAAAAAGTAGCCTGCTGCCGCCTTTTGCACTTTTTTGAAGCGAACGAACGAGACAGCCCCCAGTAACACGAGGAATGATTGCATTAGCTGAATATAATGCTGGGGAAAAATGTCAAACCGGCTAATATAGCGCGAAGCTTGCAGAACAAAATTATCCCAAAAACCTTTGACGATCAACCAAAAGTCCCCCAGATCCAACACCTTGTTGAAATTATTGGGGTAGTAGGAGCGGTTAAGGGAGAGAGGGTAAACAACACCCGCCACTAAGACGAAGAAACTCAAGCCGAACAAAATACGCGCCCGCCAGCGTGTAGCGGAGGGCCAGCGCCACAGAATATATAATGCCGGTAGCAAGAATATCAAAAATGTCTCGCGGACGAGCGTACCTGCAATCAAGAGTACGACCAACCCCAGGCTTTGATACAGATGTGGGTTCTCCAGGGCTGCTATCCATACTGCAAAGTAAAGCATAGCGATCAGCACTACCGACAGCTCAGCCATCGCGGTGTTGGCAAAATGAAAAAACAACGGATATATCGAAAAAGCTACCGCCGAAACATAGCCGACCGCCCTTGAAAACAACCGTTTGCCCGCCCAGAAAACGAGCAAGCCTGCAAGCAGATATGCAACTTGCGATGGCAGCACCATAGCAGCATCGGTAGGGCCCAATATCGCTATGGGAAAAGCCAAAAGTATCATATAACCCGGCATATGTACATCATGGAGAGGATAGCCACCACGCACAATTGCCTCTGGCAAATACAACGTAGTCTGCAAAGTCCCGTGCTCAACCAGGTTGCGGGCAACCACGGCATAATACACTTCATCAGACCACGAAACTCGTGGAAAGCCAAGCTGATATGAGAGAAATAAGGCCAAGGCGACGATACACAACACAACCAGATAATCTTTCCTGGCAAGGAGCCAGCCTTGCGCTGGCCAAGCCAGCTTTGATAAGCCGTGCATTAACGTATCTCCATCAGCGTGAGGATGTGCGCCACATAACTTTTTGCTGTACGTCAGAGACGACCGCCGCTCCTGCCCCACTGGGCAACGGCACGGGCTTCCCGGTGGAACCCAGTAAGCGCACCTCCAGATTCACCGAAACAGGCTCGCTTCGGGCAACGTCTATTTCATGCAAATCGGTCACAATCTCGCCGGGTTGCCATTTCGTTGTCGGGAGGGTCCCCCTGGCCGGCTCGGACTCCTGCTCGGCTAAGACCAATCCGTTCGCCTCTGTCAGGCGAATGTTGACTGTATACGGCTGAACGGTGGTTCGCAAGGCCTGCCAGTACAGGGTCACCCTCACGTGAGCACCAGCAGGCGATAGATCTCCCAGCAAATCATAACCCAGGAGTGTGGCGATGTCGCCAAATGGCTGGTTTGCCTGAAATTGCATAGACGGAACGTCGAAATTGATCCGGCGTTCTACAACATCGACCATTCCCAGCCTGACGTTGGTCCGTTCAACAGAACCAGAAGCATCAAGCAAGTCAAGCCTAAGCTCATAGGGGCCAGGCTCTATGTCAGGTGGCAATGAGATGTGCCACGGATCACGCACACTCGCGTTCGCAGGCCATTGTAGAGTGGGAAAATGATTGTAAAAAGGCCGCCCCGACCACGCTGCAACCTCCCCTCCGGCGTCATCGAGCAGGCGCAGCGTGATGAGGTAGTCAAACCCAGGTTGTCCGATGGCCTGCCAGTAGAGAGTCACCCACAATGGCTCGCCAGGAACGCTCTGAGCGCTGGAAAAATCGTAACCTCTCAGACGCAAGTCTGGGGTAAGCAGGTTGTCCAGCGCAACGCCCGGCCGAGTCTCCCCTGCCGATGGCCCTGTCACTATCAACGACTTCCCCTCCGCAGGTAAGCTGAACTCGCCCACGTCACCACCGGAATCTGCAAACCCTGCCTTCAAATAGTAAGTTCCGGGAGGCATATCGGGCGGCAGAGAGATTGCCACTTCACCTTCTATTATACTGCCATCCTGTGCGGAGCCAGCTTCAAATTCAGGCAAGGGTCTGGCAGCCGCTTCACTCCAGACGTAGCCAGCCTCGTCCACGACGCGCCACCAGAATTGCTGCTGGGCCGCCTGACCTTCGTTCTGCCAGTAAGGAAGCAACGTCAACCGGTCGCCAGGCGATAAGGCGGACAACGACTTTCCTTCGAAATCGTAGCCAAACAGCGTGGCCACCCCCTCCAGTTTACTGCCCCCTGTGAGATAGGCAGGTTGTGGTATAGTATACAACCACGTGTATTCTATACCATGATACCTGGCGACGTAAATCTCGGGCTGACGGCGTAGATACGCCAGGACTCCTGCCGGAAAGATACCCGACTGTTGCTCATCAATGTGCCACAGGGCGTAATCGGCTTCAAACCAGCGCGCGGAACGAAGGTCCTCCTGGTGCCACAAATCGCCAGCAAAGAATGGGCGACAACGAGGAAAGTTTGTACCGCACACCACAGTGCTGTCAACAGCACCTGGCAGAGTCGACAGATGTTTTAAAGCTGCATCAACCCCCTCGCCGTTGCCGACGGGCAAGGCCCATTGCCAAAATGCCGGGTTGCCGATGAGCGGGTCAAAGTAAGTCGAATAGAGGGGGTGGTAAAACCCCACGTGTCCTATCATCAGCAATCCCACGCCAATGGCTGCGAGGCGCGGCAAAATGGAGGGGGAAAGTCGCGGTGATAGCCGACGTTTGAGCCATTGAGCCACAGCCACCATTTCAATGGCCGTGAGCACAGCCACGCCCGGGACGACGGGTACAAAGTAACGATCAATCTTCTGGCCGGGGATGGTGATCGCCAGCCAGTATGCAGCTACGTAAAAGCATATGGCCAGTACATTCCAATCAACAGCAGCAGACCGAGGACGCACGACACGCCACAAGCAACGCCCAACGGCTGCCAGCCCCCCCAGCAGCAACCACGGCGTCAGCCGCAACGCCGCCAGGACAGGGTAAAACCATGGCCCTGGCCCAAAGGGATGCACCCTGCCCCAGAAATACATGCCTGCGCGTTGGGTGGTGGCTTCGATGGCGTGATATGTCATCTTACTCCAGAGCAGGCTAAACGTATCGATTGGCCGTACCCACCAAGCTGGCCACAGACCAAAAAAGACGATAGCCGATGAAATCCCCCAACCAGTCACGGCACTGACAAACCAGCGCCAGCCTTGTTGCCCGCCCTTCACTCGACGAGACGATGCGATTGCAGCATAAATCAACACTATCGTGGGAACAACGACGCTGCCAGACAATTTGGTCAGCAGTGCCAATCCTCCCATAACACCAGAGAGCCAATTGTAACGGTGTTGGCTCGTCTTCAAGAAGGCCAGCATGCTCAATACCGATAGCAGCATGAATCCTGCCAGCAGAGAATCGCCACGTATCATCCGAGTGAAGGCCAGGAAGAATGGCTCAATTGCCATCAACCCAACCGCCACCGTCGCTGTCCAGTCATCCCACACGAGACGTAATAGCGGCCAAGCGGCTAGAATCTGCAAACCACTGGCCAGGGCCAAGAACATCCGTCGCTCGGCCCATAGTGCAAAGGGGCGATCCTGAGCTACTACCTGGGTAAAAGGCGGTTGGAGCCCTGTTATCTGTAGCCACAACCATTTGACCGCGACGCCGATCGTGTTCAGCCACATCAATGTAACAGATGGTTTGCCATCACCAACGAGTGTACCGCTCAAATCGAGTTGCGCTAAGGCCAGAGCAAAGCGATTATCCCGCCCTAGCTCGGCTAACTCGTCCGGTCCCACGAAAACATCCAGATTCGACAGCCGGGGTAGCATCACCACACCAATCAGTGCCGTCCCCAGGAAGAGCCGACTAAGATACGACCACACATTATTTCCAGAATTCTTAGCTCGAAACATCTGAACGACTCCCGCCCTTACCCCAGCTATGGATTAACTCGCAACTGTCCTAACAAAACAAAATCTGTGTCCTGTCCAACCAGCGGTAACCGGTTCCCATCCGCCGGATTGTACAGACCAAGAATCAAGCGATACTCCCCTATGGGCAAATCAGAAGGCAACGCAAGAGAACGAGAGTCAACGATGGACTCACCCACAGCCCAAGCACTGGTGGGGTAGCGCCCCTCCATAGGCACACCGTCCCCTTGGGCCACAATATTACCTGCGGCGTCCAGGAGGTGGACAAAAACGGTGTAATCAGTGTCCACCGGCGCCAGGGCCTGCCACCACAGTTGCAGGCTCAGGGTGCTGCCGGGAGTGAGGGTAGCCTCAAGGGGGGCGTGTCCCGCTAGCAGCAGGCTGTCGCCGAACAGGGCATCGTCGGCGATTGGCGGCGGCCGACTGGGCCAGGTCGCGGGTATGAACTTGAGATGGGTGAAGGTCACTGGAACCCTTTGCCCATCCCGACCCGTCGCAGGAAGGGACTTGTGCTGCGCATCGTACAGGCCGATGTCCAGGGTGGCCAGGGCCGGAGCAGGCAGAGCAGCATCAGTCCGTATCTGATGAGTCGTTGTTATGACCTGGCCGAACAGCCAGCGGCTGGTTGGCCTGGACGGCAACTCCTCGGCCATCCCCAACGTCGTCCCGTCCAGGCCGAAAAGATGGTTGAAAATGAGATAATCTTCTTCTACCGGCGATACAGCCTGCCAGTAAAGTGTGATGGCCAATGGCTGTCCGGGATGCAGGACGCTGTCACTCAGTTCATAAGCGACCAGACGAATCTGGCCTCGATAGTAGACGTCGGCCATCGTGGCTGGGGCTGGGACCTCACGCCGGGCGATCTGATCGAGGGACTCGAACCATTGGGCCGGTCGCCAGGTTCCATCTTCTTCCTTGACCATGGAGCGCCAACCCTGGGGGAAGAGAAAAGCCGTCACGTCTCCATCGGTGTCCGCCAGGCCAAACCGCAGATCAAAAGCACCAGTAGCCAACTGGTCGGCAATGGGACTGAGATCGCATGCACTTTCCACTACCTCACCAGGAGTACCGGCTGCTGACTCAAAGCCGGGGGCAATTTGACAGAGCTGCCATCCGGGAGCGGTATCGCCATCAGTCAACGCTGCCATCAGCCGGGCAGGTTGCGTAACGCCCTGGTTTTCCCAGATCACCCGCAACTGCTGCATCCGAGCGCGGGGTGATGCAGCATCCTCCCATCGGTAGCCCAAGAGGGCTGCCTGCCCCGGAATATGACTGACCAGCGGCTGGGCCGGACGGGTAAAAGGCGATGGGTAAATCTGCGCGTAATCGATGCCATTGATCCTGACCACGTGCTCCGGCTGGCGAGCCTGGAAGTAACGAATAATGCCGGGGCTGGGATCAAGCATGCGCTGGGTTTGCTGGATGTATAGGACGATGTAATCGGCTTGTGTCCATTGACCACTCTCATCGAAAGGTAGAGTTTTCCCGGCAAAGCCAAGCATATATGGGTGCCAACGAGCAGCGACTGTCAGGTTGGCAGCGTCGGGCTTGGCATTCAGGTAATCGGCGACGCGGTCCATCCCTTCACCCCAACCCACACGCAGTGTCTTGGCTCCTACGGTAGCACCCCCCATCAGCGGGTTGAAATACGAAAAATAGTAGGGATGGTAGGGCAGCACGCTGACAACCTGAACCGCTGTCAAGACTCCGCAGGCCGCCAGCGTCCAGCGAGGCGTGCGAAAGCCGCTCCATCGCTCGCCCAACCAATCCCACAGATACACCCAACCCATTGCCGCCACGATGTCAAGCACCAGGAAGATGGGCATCAGGTATCTATCCTGCTTGTGGCTGCCAAGAGTCATCGCGCCTCCATAGAGCAAAACGTAAATCAGCAAAGGCACCACCGGCTTTTGAGCGAAGGGCCCCCCCCCTCCCCGGCCCTGAGCGCCCAATGGTCCCCTGCACAGGGGAAAGCCTCCCTGAAGCGCAGCGGAAGGGACCCCCTGAGAGGGGGAGGGAGCTGTGCGCAAGCTGCGGATGCCCCCCCACAATGCCAGAGCCAGACCCAACATCGTCAGCGGTGTCATTCGCAGCAAGACAACCACCGGGTAGAACAGGGGACCGGGGTCCTGATCGTAAAAATGCTGCCCCATGAAAAAGAGGTTGACACCTTCGGAGCCGACTTTACGGGTGGCGTAGTCGAAAACTAACCTCAAGACATCGAGAGGGCGAACCCACATAGCCGGCCACAAAACCACCCAGATCAGGATAGCAGCCAACGTCCACAGCAACAGAGATCGGGATAGGGATAGCAGCAAGGGCAGGAACTCCCTATCTCTATTCATCTCGACAAGAAGCAAAATGATCCCCACCGCAGGTAATACAACCAGCCCCTGGATCTTGGTCAGAAAGCTCAGCCCCCCCACTATGCCAGAGGCGATCAACCAACGACGTTGTCCAGTTTGGCCATAGCGAACCAAGAATAAGATAGAGAGGGTTAGCAAGCCGGTGATGACGGCCTCGGCCCGGTTGACACGTGAGTCAGCCAGATAAAATGGGCTGAGAGCGATAAGGATCAGGGCCACCAGGCCCACACGCCGACCATACACTTTGCTCGCATGCCAGCCAACTAGCAAAGCCAGGAGGCTGTTAAATAACACAATTGGAAAGCGTTGCTGGACTAAATGGGCGGTGCGACTCCAGACGTGGAATAGAAGATACACTCCTTCCTCGCCAAACCAGCCACCCTCCAGGATAGAACGGCGCAGACTCTCGCCCAGCAGCCAGAGCGTTTCAATCCAGGCGGGGATAATGCCGGGGTATCCATCACCCACCAGAGTGGCTCGCAAATCACCTGCGATCAGAGCCCGATAGAACGCCTCGGCCCATTGCCAGCGGTCTGCTTCATCGACAATGAGATAGCCGCCCAGATGAGTCAATCGGGGAAGAGCGACCAGAAGAACAATCCCAACGGTCAACCCCAACCGCTTCAGCCACTGTACGTTAGTACGCAATAAGCTACTCAACAATTTCAAAACCCGCAGCATTCCCTCTCCACTCAATGGGTCTGTACCTTGACCGGTGAAAGCATCACCGCGTTTTGGCCTGTCGTGTCGTCGGCGACTGACAGCCGTTCGCCCGTATCCCAGCGATACATACCCACCATCAGGCGATAGTCGCCCGGTGGAGCGTCAGGGGCCACGCTGAAGCGGTGCGGATCGGCCACGACCTCGCCCACTGTCCACTGGCTGGTCGTAAGCAAACCGTTAGCAGGCTGAGTGTCGTGCTGACCATAAATGCTACCGTCAGCGTCCAAGAGCTGCACGAACACCGTGTAGTCGAAGTTGATAGGAGTCTCCGCCCGCCAATAGAGCGTCACGTCCATGGCCTGACCAGGGGCAACGCTGGTAGCACTTACCTGGTAGCCGAGCAGCGAAATCTGATCGCCGAGATTCACCCCTGGCAAGGCTATTGCCGACGCCGGAAGCGACGTAGATCGCACCGGTATCTGATCGAAGACAACCTGGTCCAGTGATTGCCCGCCGGCGCCCGTCACCGACACGCGCAAACGCCCGTCAAAGCGAGGGGCATCCGGCAACACACTTAGTTGATAGTGACCCTCCACCGGCGAGGGGCCAGCCGGGTCGAAGACCGGGGCCGGCGGCGCGTCACCCCACACCCTCCCTTCCCCGTCAATCAATTGTACGTGGGCCAGCGCATTTGCGGATAGGGCATCGGTCGCGCGCCAGACGAGAGTGGTCTCAATGGTTGTGCCCGGCTGAAGCAGCCTGTCGCCAAGTGTCAAGCCCATCAAATCCAGCCCATTTCCAAAGTGAGCGTCGCGCACTGGCGCCAGCGAGGGCCCCCGGTAGAGCCATACGTAATCAATCCCAGCCAGCTTGAGGCGGAAGACTGGCTCGCGGGCACGGTAGTATTGCCAGTACTCGGGATAAGGATATCCGTTTTGTATCTGCCGGATATAGTTCAGCACATAGTCCGCGGCTTCACTCTCGTGATGCTTGACAGTCTTACCTGCGAAATAGGGCAAAAAATTCTGAGCGTAGCTGGTCGCCACTACCAGCCGCTCGGCGTGAGGCTGCCGATTCAGATAGGCGGCTGCCTGTTCCATTCCCTCCCCCCAGCCGACCTTGGTCAGGCGAGGCGCGATCCACGGACCACCCAAAAGGGGATTGTAGTAAGCCAGGTAATAGGGATGATAGAGCAGGCCCAACCCCAGGAGCAAAACTGCAAAGACAAAACGAAATTGGAGATTGCCTGCCCCCCGGCCCGCCCCGTCCTGGGGCCGAGACGGGACCAGGGCTGACGTGAGCCAGGGCGGGCTGGCGGGTAGGCCGGGGGAGACATCGTGCCCTCTGGGTATTAGAGATAGGCGATTGGAAATTTCGAGCAGGCCCAGAGCTGCCAACAGGCATAGGGCAAAATAAATGGGCAACAGATAGCGAGCGTCGCGCTTGTCTCCCAGGCTGAGAGCCAAAGAGAAAAGCAAACTCCATATAACCAGCCAGCCAGCCCACCAACGGACGCCAGCGGTTGCAGCGTCCTGTCGAGCCCGGCGCCACCACAGAGGAAGGGCAATCAACCCGACCAGGGTGAGCGGGGTGGTTCTGAGCAGCCAATTGACCGGGTAGAACAAGATACCAAGGTCGGGGACTCCTCCCGTCCACCCCAAGACAACAGTCTCGGATGCGCTATCCAAGCTGGCTGATTGGCTGGCCCAGCCGAAAATCGTGCCGAACACCGAGGCTGGGTCTACCCACAAAGCCGGCCACAATACGACAAACGTAATGCCAGCCGCACCCAGCCACGCCAGTCCGATCCAGAAGACATCCAGCAATGGGGTATCCGCGAAGCTTCCATAAGAGGAAGAGTGAGCTAACCGCTGCCGAATCAGCTCGACCGACAGCATCAGCGCCACAAACGGGATCAGGATATAAGCGGTGGATTTACTGAGAAAGGCCAGACCGGCGGCTACGCCGGAGACAATAGTCAGCCCCCAACTTCGCCAGCCCCCCCACCTGCGCGGGACGTAGCCCCGCTTGCGTGGGACACAGCCCGCCTCGGCCGGTGAATCAGGGTGTTCAGAGAGCAGAGGGGGCTGCAGCCTGGCCAGCCATGCCAGTAAGGATAGGCTGATGAAGATGGATACCAGCGCATCGTGATGCAACACGCGTGAGTGAGCCAGGAAAAAGGGGTGCAATCCCAGCAACAGGCTGCCCACGACGGCCACGCCCCGGCCCATCGGCCGGGCCAGGCGGTAGACGGCCCATACGCAAAACAAAGCCAATAAAGCGGTGGGTAGCCGGACCCAGGTTATCACTGAGGGATCCACTCGCATCGGATCAGTGGGTAGATTTTGCACGTAGGCCAGCAATGAGCCAACATCGCGATGATGCAAGAGATAGTCCAGGATCAGCCCCAGGCTACCTGTCCACATCGTAGTCACGCCAGGATGCCCGGTCTGCAAGGTAGCCCTCAGGTCACCGGTCAACAGCCCCTGGAGAAAGGCGGTGGAGCGAACGATCCACAAAGGTTCGTCTGACGTAATGAAACGGCCTAATGTGAGCAGGTGAGGCAGGGTGACCAAAGCTGCTATGACTAAGGCAAGTAGCGGACTGTATCTTAATGTTCTGGACAATTTTCACACTCTCTGACCTGGACCCATCCTTGATCCTCAGCCATAACGAAGCGGGCAACTTCTTGGTGGGTATCAGTTTGCCACAAAGCAACTAACAGACGGTACGCACCTGGAGGCATATTTTCAGACAACGTCAGTTGTCCCCCTACTTTGGCTATGGACTTCCGTCGCCAACGATCACTGGCACTATCACTGAAGAACCAATCGCCCCACAGAGTACCATCTGAGGCAAGCAAACGGACGTTGATAGATTGTCCAGGAGGCGAATCCGACTCTCGCCGATTGCGTAAGTACAGGGTAACAGTTAGCTTGCTACCAGCCACAAGGGTCTCAGGCCATAAATGATAGCCTAGCAACCAAATGTCGTCAACAACAACGGGATTACGCATTACCTCACTCATGTTATAACCCGGATAGATCCAGGCATAAGGAACGCCATGTACTCGAAAGATTCGCTCAGGAGCATCCTGCCGGAAGAAATCAATCAATTCTGGCTCAGGCTTCTGCCGCTGCACCTGATTGAGGTAGAAGACGACATAATCTGCCGCCAGCACATCCCCTTCTCTTTCCCCGTCCAGAGGTAGCGTCTGGCCGACGAAATAAGGTGCAAAGATCGAATCGTACCAGGCAGCAACCCGCAGATCCTCCGCATTTGGCAACTGGTTGAGATAGTTTGCCGATTGTTCCAATACTTCTCCCCACCCGACCGTCGTTTCCTGTACCGCACGCGGGAGCCCCCCCAGCAAAGGGTTGTAGTAAGTCGAGAAATAAGGTACCTCCCTCGGCAAAGCCCAACCTTGTGCCAGAAGACCAGCGCCCAGAAACAGCCACCCCAACCTGGAAGCAATTTCCCATTTCATAGCCAGCAAACGATAAACGTAGAAGAGCCCCATCCCTGCTAGCAAATCTAGAGCGGGGAACACCGCCATCACATAGCGATCTTGCTTCTTTGGGCCAAAGCTACTCACGACAACTATGAAGACCGCATAACCAAATAGCATCATCGCCGTCGCCCGGCGCTGCGGCGACTCCCACCCAAGCCTCGTCGTCACGCTAGACAGGCACAACAAGAGCCCGACCAAGACTAGCGGTGTCAGGCGAAAGGCAATAATATACGGATAGAACATCCATCCTGGATCCTTCGTGATCATTCCGCGAAACATGATCCGGTGACCCTCACCCGCTTCCCCTATCAAAATACTATCGGTGACCATCAAGCGCAGTGTTTCTAACGGTTTAACCCACAGTGCTGGCCAAAACAGGAGAACGACGACGATGGCCGTTCCACCCCAAACCAGCAAGAATCTTACCAACAGGGCGAGTCTTCCTTCCTTCACAGCCCAAGCAACAGCCAAGATGGTCAGATAACCTGCTACCAGGGGTGCCGGCAGTTTGGAAAGAAATGCCAGTCCGCCCATCACTCCAGAAAATACAACCCAACGCCAACCCCTTCCAAGCCATGCATGCCAGAATCCCAATAGAGACAACAGCATGAAAATAGAGGTGACTGCATCGGCATTAACAATACGCGAGTGAGAGAGAAAGAAGGGATCCAAAGCTACCAAACCAGCCCCCAGCAGGGATAGTCCCTTCCCCACCAAGGGCCTTAGCAACAGATACACAATCGGAATACCTAAAGCTGTGATGAGTACACTCGATAAACGCATGCTGCCGATCAAGTCAAGGGGATGGCTCAACTGAGAGACTGCAAACGTGGCAAAACTCTCCCCAAAAGGAAGTCCCTGGATCAAGTATTGCACCCATAATATCAGGACTTCCCCCCAAGTGGTGGTGATGCCAGGGAAGAAATGCCAGTAGGTCTTTGATAACTCGCCGTTTGCGAGTCCCAGGGCAAATTGAACCGCACCTCGAACCCAAATAGGCTCATCTATTGTCAGGAATGCGCGCAGGTTGACCAGACGCGGTAACAACCCCAGCAAAAACAATCCTGATGCCAACAGCGCATCCTGCCAAAAGTCAATCGCGCGGGCTCTATCTCTGACCTTTACTGGCAGTAATCTCGTCATTTTATCCTGGACTCAGATTACTCAATCACCCTAATCTCCGATAGCTCGACCGGGATGGGAAGCGCCTTAACCTGATGACCGCCTGATTCATCCCATAATACTACACCCAAACTATATATACCCGAGGACAAATTCGCCGGCAGTTTCAACTCGGTTGAGTGAACGAGAATAGCATCCCCTTCCCAATTAGAGGGTTTCCAGATACCGGAGGCTATCACATAGTTATTAGCATCGTGCAGATTTATCTGCCAAGCTTCATTCATAGGCATATCACCCAACGTGTGCAAATAGAGCCGCAGCCCGATCCCTTGCCCTCGCCGGACCAACCTGTCCGAGACATCAAAGCCCAACAACTCGGCGCGGCCTTCGATTTGCACCTGACCGGGCATCGAAATTTGCATACCAGGCGCGCGGTAAACCCATACCCACGGCACGTCCTTGACATAGACAGTATACGCTGGCTCCTGTGCCTGAAAATAGCGTACCAGGGCAGGGTATGGCTTCTGCCGTTGCACCTGGTTCACGTAAAAGACCACGTAATCAGCAGCCAGTTGGGACTTCCCGCTGGAAGAAAAGCTGGCACGCTCGCCGATGAAATAGGGGAAAAAGATGTCACTATACCAGGCAGATACCTGCAAACTTTTGGCGTCAGGCTGGGCATTCAACCAGGCGGCTGCCTCTTCCAACCCCTCCCCCCAGCCGACCGGCACTTCCCGCACAGATCGTCTTATTCCCCCCAGCAATGGGTTATAATAACTGAGGTAATAAGGGTCATAGGGCACCACGAAAGCCACCGCCAAAACGCCAACAATCAATAACCAAGAGGCTAATTTTGATATTTGACGTTTGACGTTTGACGTTTGACGTTTGACGCCTGACGTTTGACGTTTGACGTTTGACGTTTGACGTTTGACATTTGATATTTGGGCATACCCTATGGCAGCCAACATATCCAATGCCGGGAAGACAGCCATCACGTAACGGTCTAGCTTTTTGGGACTGAGGCTGCTGAGCACGTAGATAAAGAGCACGTAGACAACTAACGTCAAAGTTGACAGACGATACTTCACAACGGGACGATTCGGGCTGCCACGCCTGAATATCAGCACCAGCAAGAGCAATCCCAGCAGCACCACAGGAGTCAAGCGAAAAGCAACCGCATAGGGATAAAACCCCCAACCGGGATCATTTACGATCTGACTGCGGTAAAAGGTCGAATGTCCTTCACCAGCTTCGCCCACATCAAATGTATCGCGCAGCATATGTTGCAGGGTACCCAGCGGATTAACCCACATCGCCGGCCAGAGGATGACAAAGACCAGCAGCGCCGTCAATCCCCATAGTAACAAGACTTTCAGCCAAAAACGGGTCTTCTTATCTCGCTGCCAGCCCACCGCCGCTGATAATCCTATGACGGGCACAATCAAGGGGGAGGGGAGCTTGGTCAGCAAAGCCAGTCCGCCCAGGGCGCCCGAAAGGACCGCCATACGCAAGCCGCTTCCCTGCCAGAGCCAGAGAAATGCCAGCAGTGACAGGAACATCAACCCGGCAGCGCCAGCATCGCCGTTGACAATGCGCGAGTGAGCGAGCAAAAAGGGGTTGAGCGCGATCAGCCCCCCTGCCAGCCCCGCCGCCCACTCATCCCATATACGCCGGCCCAACAGGTACGCGCCGGGCGCGAACAAAGCGGTGAGCAATGCCCCCGGCAAACGAAACAGCCCGATGGTGTGAGCCGGGTCGGCCACCTGCGCCGCGACATAAGTTGCCAGGTCACCGCCGCTTATTAAGCGTCCCAGCCACAGAGCCAATGTCTCGCCCCAGGTAATGGTGATGCCAGGGAAAAAGTGCCAATAGGTTTGAGCCAGGTCGCCGGATTGCAGGGCCAGGGTGAACTGGCCGGCGCCTTCGATCCACTTGATTTCATCAATGGTCAAGAATCCACTCAGCCCGACAATACGAGGCACAACGGCAATGGCAAAGAGGCCAGCGGCTATGATAGGGACTTGGTTACGACCAGTCACTGGCATCTTTATTCAGCCTCTTCCAAATACTATCATGATCTGTTCGCGGCTTACACTATAGTCTGTCATCAAACTCATCGTTGGAAGTGTTCTAATCCCTTCAAAATCACGATCATCTCCCAAAATGTTCCGTTTCAGTTTCCGTTGTTTCAATGGTGACAGTTTCAGGATTCGGGTCCAACTCGAACAGCAATTCACCAGTAACCACGGCGGGTGCCTTCGTATAAAACCCAATTTGTATCGTGTAATCTCCGCCAGGAGTCCCCGCAGGGATGAGCAGACTCCCATATTCCGCTATCATCTGTCCTTGAATCCATTGTGCTGGGTTGCCCGCTTCTGGTTTAGGCCGGGTCGTCGTCTCGGCCCAGATACGTCCATCAGTATCAACGAGTCGCAGAAAAAAGGCCTCACCAGGCGCCTTGCCCAAGTTCTCCCACCACAGATCAAAATCCAACCGATCTCCAGGCTTCAAAACTGGATGCGTCGTGTCTATGCCTGGCGTCGTATAATTCCAACCTAATAACTCCGCCATGCCCCGATAACGTTGATTTTTCAGATAATGCTCTAAGTGAATGCCACGATAGATCCAAACATAGGGTACATCCTGGAATTTGATGACAGTTTCCACCTCAAGGTTTCTCTCAATGAATCTCACAAAGTCTTCATCTGGTAGATACCGTTGCTTCTGGGCAATGTAGAACACCACATAATCTCCGGCAAGCGCTTCTGCTTTTGTTTTGGGCATGTTTCTGGTCTCACCTATAAAAAATGAAGCCATAGTAGATGCATACCAAGAGTAGACCGTTAACTCCTTGGCATCCGATTTTTGATTAAGGTATTGCGCCGCCAGATCCAAACCCTCTCCCCAACCTACTGTAATCAAATAGGGTGCAGTCTTCAAACCACCAAACAAGGGATTGTAATACGTAAAATAGTATGGAAAATGTATTCCCACCAAATAACCGTTAAGACCCACAACAGCAGCCACGACCATCGGGAATATGCGCTTCCTCGAGGAGTTTCCTTCACCCTTACCATTCCATAGACGCGTTAACCACTCGGCAAACCATACCCAACCGGCAGCAGCCATAATACTCAAAAACGGATATGCAGCCAGTATATACCGGTCCTGTTTCTTCTTAGAAATCATCATCATGCCGCCAAAGACAACTAGAAAGATACCCGACCATATACAAAGGTGGCTGGAAGGCTCTGCGTGAACAATACGTTCAACCCATCTGGTAGGCTTGCCCCGTCTATGGTCACCCCGGTTACCAATCGAGTCTCCCAAAAACCACCCGGCGATTCCCAGAATAAGTCCCAGCACCACTAAAGGAGTCGTGTGTAACAACCAGCTTACTGGATAAAACAACGGGCCTGGATCATGGGAAACTGTGCCCAAAAAGAGGTTTCCACTTTCGTGGCCTGTGGTCGCATACTTGAAGTTCTCGATGAGGACCGTGGAAAACACATCACCAGGGATAACCCACAGCGCGGGCCAGGCCAGGATGATGCAAAGTGAAGCAACAGAAAGCCATGCCAACCCATCAACTGTTAACCGTAGGACCATGCCCGATTGAATAGGCTCACCACCCAACCGTCGCTTGACCAAATGCCAAATGCCAAGCATGGCCGTAAACGGCAATAGGATGGCCGCTGAAGTCCTTGAGGCTAAGCTAAGCCCGCTACAAATGCCGGAAACGAGCAGCCAACGCCGAGAAGCGCCATTCTCCCAGTAATGATACGCCGTCAATACGGAGAAGGTAATGAAAATCATAGTTAAGGCATCTATGTGCAACACACGCGATAAGGCTATTTCAAATGGGGAAAGCGCCATAAATAGGGCGGAGATCACTGCCACCTGAAAACCCCGACTTCCTTCTTTCGCGAGAATCTTCCTCAACATTAAGAAGGTCATCGCCACCATTGCCGCTGCCAGGACTGCTGTCGGCAATCTCACCCAAGGAATAACCGATTTGTCTACAGGATCTGAGGAGACACTGTTCACGAACTCCAGCAGCGATTCCTTCTTGTCACTTATTAGGTAGAAGAGGACTAATCCAACGCTGCCCGTCCACATGGTCACTACACCCGGGTGCCCTCTGCGTAACGTACATTCCAGGCCTCTCCGCGGGCCAAGCATTTCCAGATCAGGGGGACAAACAAAGTCCCTGTTCAGTATACCGCTGAGGAAATACTTGGAGTTATCAATCCACAGGGTTTCATCAGGCGTGAGGAACTTTCCAAGGCCTATCATACGTGGGAGTAGAGCCAGGAGGAATATCACGATTGAGATCTGGTAAACAAGGCCAGGATTCTTCGCATCATTGGGTGAAGACATGGCTAGATTTTCCAATCCACTATTGCACCGTGATCGTTCCCAATTGGACGGCGTTTTCCCCACCCACGTCATCAAACACTGGCAGGCGTTCCATCGTATCCAACTGGTACAGCCCCACCAACAGACGATATTCACCCGCTGGAAGGTCGGCCGGCAGGTCAAGCCAGACCACGTCTTTGACCACCGCACCAACCGTCCAATGAGTGGTTGGCACCACGCCATCGTAGGGCCGGTGATCTGCTGCCAGCCGGGTGACGTTGCCTGCGTCCCGTAAATGCACAAAAATCGTATAGTCCGTATCCAGGGGCTGCAAAGACTGCCAATAGAGGGCGAGGGACAAACGATCACCCGGCCTGGCATTCTGAGAATCCAGGGTATACCCTAAAAAACGGAGGGGTTCCCCAAATTCCACCTGCATAGGATGCGCCGGGGCTGGCCTGGTATCGGCTTTGGCTACGTAGAGATCATCCTGGCCATAATGAAAGAGGCCTAAATAGTTTTGCTTGACCCAATCCATATAATCCGGTAGATACTTGGGGATACGATTGGAGACAGCCGCCACTACCTGACAGTCGTAGCGGGTGCTGACAGCAATCAGTTCATCAAGTGTCAATTCACCTGCCTTGAGGCGATTGTTCGACACTTCGGCCAGTTCCGGCGGAACCAACCGCCCACTCCAATAGGCCAATTGCATATCGTCGGTTATCAGACAATCGTCAGGGACAGTCACCTTTTGAATAAAGTCCAGGGCGATCCGTTCATCCGCCGGAGGACCGGCAACTTCCAGCCCGGCTTGCCAGCCCTTAATAATAGCGGGCAACCTCAGAAAGTAGGCAGTCAGAAACAACAAACTGAGCATCATTGTGGCTCCAGCCCACTTGGGTATCTGCCTGAAATGGGCGATACTTTGCCACACTTGCGAAACCGCTATCCCGGCCCAGACTGCCAACAGGGGTAATAGAATTGTGAAATGTTTGTAACGAATCGGCTCATGGACCAGGAGCATCAAAGCTGCCAGCACGAACCACGCCAGCAGGGTGACGCGTTCCTTCATCCTGCAGACAAAGGTCTCAAATAGCCCTATAGCAGCCAGGGGTATAGCCCATAGATTATCGCTGACAAATATACCCAAGCGCTCAAGGCGGGATGCCCAATAATTGCTATCCTGGATGTAAGCAGCCCTGGCCGACAAACGTTGCCCAACCACTTGCTGCAACAGCGGCCCCCAATCGAAAAGAACAAGCATCAGGACGAGCGGCACTACCAGGCCACAGCTCCACCAAAACATATCGATCAGAAACTTCCGGCGTTGATCACGCCAAAGTTCTTGCAATTCGGCCAGTGAGCGGGCTTTAAAAAAACGAGAGAGAATTATCAACCCTATGAGTATGGCTATGAAAGGTGATAGCATTTTGGTCAACAGACTGCACGCCAGACTGATCGCCGACAGGACCAAGGGTAAACGGCGCCCCGTATCCCGGTAGATGATGACCAGCCAGACCGCAAGCAAGGACCAGGTAATAGAAGGTATCTCACCCAGAACGGCCCGCGACTGGAAGACAAACTCGGGCGCCATTGAGAAAAGAGCAGCCGTGGCCACCCCGGCCACATTACCCCCTATTCGGCGGGCGATGAGCCCCGCAACCACGACCGACAGAAACGTGTAGCCAAAAGTAAACCAGCGCAATCCCGTCAGGGTGGGCCACAGGCTCCAACTCCAGGTCAAGAAAAGTGGATAGAGCGGCGGGTAAGTGATATACACTTCAGAATAAGGAGTGTAACCAGCTTCAATTAAACGTACCCACATCAGATGGATGCCTTCATCAGGCGATAGAGGAAACGCCTCTAAGAAAATCCAGCGCACCCAAACGGCGAGCAACAAAATCATGCTCACCCCCAACCAAAAAAGGGTAGATGAGCGATTGCGGATTTGCTCATTACGTTTCATGGTGATTCCACGTTTACCGACCCCAGGACCACCGCACTCTCACCGCTGATATCATTGGCTACGGGTAACCGCTCACCTGTATCAGGGTGATATAAACCGGTTACCAGCATATAATTACCGGCAGGCAAGTCCGTGGGCAAATCCAGCCAGAAATTCTCCGCGAGAATATCGCCGGGCGGCCAGGCAGACGTAGGAAGTAGCCCATTAAATGGTAAATGATCAGCCTGGGCAACCGGCTGGTTTTGATCATTCCGCAAGTGGACAAAAACCTTGTAATCATCCTTTACAGGCTCAAACGTCTCCCAAAAGAGGCGCAGAGACACTCGTCGTCCTGCTTTCCAATCCTTCGGATTGAATTGATAGTCCCATAAAAGGATTTGAGCGCCCAATCGAGCGATTGGGTCTGATCTAGAGGTCTGAACGCCACGCTTGATATAGAATAGCTCGTCATGAGGATAGCCACGGTGGGCCAGGTAGTGGGTCTGTACCCAGGGGAAATAATCAGGAAGCAATTCTCGAAATCGAGCTTTCTTAGTGAAGACTACCACCGGGCAATCGTGCCTCTCTGTAGCTGCAATAAGCTCCTCTACAGTTAAATAGCCGGAGGTAATTCGATCCTCGGAAGTCTCGCTAAGCTCGGGCGGTGTCAACCGATCTGCCTGAAAGGCAACCAGAGGGTCATCTGTGATGACACAATCATCCTCGAAAGTCACCTGGCGAATGAACTCGATCATTTCTTGCCGACCCTCAACAACGGGGGGCTCCTCGCCATGCAACCCAGCCAGTTGAGCAGGAACATACCCCAGGAAAAGAACAAGTGCGAGGATGCCGCCCATTTGCCAGATCAATTGTCCATTGCCCTTCCCACCTCGCACCCATATCGATCGCCAGAAGTAGCCTGTTCCAACTGCTGCCGCAAGAGCTAGAGGGGGTAGTAAGATCACCCAATGATGTCCACTCAAACGGACATCAAACAATAGCGAAACAACAGTCAACAAGAACCAGGCCAGGACTGGCCATCCTCGTCTGAGGTCCCGCATCACGATAGTGATAAGTCCAAACAACGCCAAAGCCAGCAATCCCCACTCCGTCCAGAGATGTTCACCCATGATTCTTAATCTGTTTAGGAAGTCCGCAATAAAGCTGGTTTCCGAAACCCCCCTCACAAAAGTCACCTGACCTACGAAGTTGTATTTGATAACCTGCTCACTCATCGCCTTGGCATCAAAGACCAGTAGAATCAGGATGATAGGCGCAACAAAAACAACCACAGCTAATAGCCCGTCCTCGACCGTTCTGCGAATGGCGCATCGCCGTTCAGCAGGTGTAAGGCCTTTCAACAATACGGCGTGCCGCCAGGCTATTATCAAGAAGCACAATGGGAAAGCAAAGGCAACCACAGGTTTCACCATTAGGCTTAGGACCAAAGATAAAACAGAAACTACCAACCAGCGCCGATGTCCCGATTCGGAATACCACCAGGCAAATCCAATTGCAACAATGGCCAAACTTGTGGCTGGCACATCAGCCATGACAGCGCGCGATAATTGAAAGAATCCTGGATGGAATGAGAGAAGCAGCGGTGAAACCAAACCGGCCAAACGTCCAGCCAGATGCCGGGCAATTAGACTCAAAACGACTAACTCGATCAGAGCGAATACCACTATAGTAAGGCGTACAGCCGTAACAGAGCCAAATATCTTCCAGACCAGTGCGATGATGAAAGGGAACGGTGGCAAATAGCTCACAAAAACCTCGGAGTAAGGTTGATAGCCGGCTGCAATAAAACGGGCGAACATCAAGAATATGCCCTCATCGTAACCCCATCGATAGCTAGCTAGCCGATTCAATCGCAGCCAAAACGACATCACCAGCAGGGCGATAAGTCCAACCCAGTAAAGGAAGTCTTGATGCTCCCAATACCTCCTCAATTTTCCCTGGCCTCGTTTCAAGGGGACATTTGCTTCCATAGATTATCGATTATCCTTAACAGGTGCCAACTGTCATACCTTCCTTGACCCTGGCGGCGGGTTATCACCGACGAACATTGCCGACCAGCTTGTCATCACCCGGGCTCGCGCGGCGCGACTTGGATCATCACCGCGTCTTCCAAAGGGAAGACCCCAACGGTCTCATTGGTCGCAGGCCGGTCAATCCAGGCAGCCAGGCGATACACACCAGGCGGCGTATCGGGAAAGATCACCAGGGCGAAGTCATCTCGCACCACCATCCCCTCTTGCCACTCAGCATAGGGCAGAGGTGCCAACGTCTGGATCGAGTTGCCCCATCCCCGGGTGACGCCACCATTGTCTACCAGGCTAACCCGAACCGGTTCGTCCTCTGCCTTGCCCTGCCACTCCCAGTAAAGGGAGAGATAAGAAACGCTCTCAGGGTAGGTGACCGTGACCGGCTGGCCCGCCTCGTCATTTAAGTCATAACCCAGCAACTCGGCCTGGCCCACCAGCCGGGCATTATCAGGGATCACGTGCTGCATCCCCACTGAGGGATAAATCCAGGCATAGTCAATCCCATGCAGGGTGACGGTGTAAACAGGTGACGTGGCACGCAAAAATTGCAGCGCCCCAGGCGAAGGCAATTCACGTTGCACCTGATTGACGTAAAGCACCACGTACTTCGCAGCCAGGCCAGGCATTGAACTGCGCGAGATTTTCTCCTCTTCAATCTTGTAGATGGCATGCCCCCGGAAAAACGGTTCAAAGGTCGTGCTATACCACGCAACCACATCCAAGTCTTCAACATCAGGCTGTGTATTCAACCAACGCGCGGCCTGATCTAACCCTTCGCCCCAGCCAACGATCATGGTGCGCACCGCGGCCGGCCCTCCTCCCATCAATGGATTGTAATAGGTGAAATAATAAGGATAATGCGGCAACACGAAGGCAGTCTGAGCCAGAACAACCAACGGTAAAAGCCAATTAAAGACTGGAGATGGGAGATGGGAGATGGGAGATGGGGGATTGGAGATGGGAGACATCGTGCCCTTTGGGTATTTGAGATGGGAAATTTGAGCATATCCCAGAGCAGCCAATGTGGTCAAAGCCGGGAAGGCAGGTAATATATAACGGTCTTGCTTTTTGCCTCCCAGGGTTACCAACATACCGTATAGCAAAGCGTAGGTCAATAAAATCGGCAGCGCACGTCCCCACACCTTGTCTTCTCGCCGCGACCGCCAGACGGTTAGCCCTGCCAACAACACCCAACCCAGCCATACCAGCGGCGTCGTACGGAACAGGGTCACCAGCGGATAGAATCCTGCGCCAGGGTCCGTCACCGGTTGCCCCAAAAAGAAGCTTCCCTTCGGATGCGGACTGCCTGAAGCACGCAGGGCATCGTTGACGATCGCCATCACCCGGCCCAGTGGGTCAACCCACATCGCCGGCCAGAGCACCACAAAGACCACGCCGGCTGCCACCGACCAGAGCACTACATCAACCATCCAATCCCGGAACACCTGCCGCCAGGATTGGCGTCGGCTGATATACAGAGCCAGCGTTGCTGCTGCCACAAACGCACCCAAAAAGAGCGAAGGGTACTTCGTCAAAAAAGCCAGCCCTCCCAACGCCCCCGAGACGAGCATATAACGCCGGTCGACGTATAGAGGCCGGAGACTGGAGAGTTGGGGCTTGGGAATCGCTAACTTGCTGACTTGCTGACTTGCTGACCCGCACCTGTACCACACCCCAGGTGTGGTATGGGGCAGGTGTTTGCTGATTTGATATTGGCTACCTGCATACAGAAACGCCAACAGTGACAGCCACATAAACGTGGTAACCAGCGCATCGTGGCCTAATACGCGCGAAAGAGCCAGTAGAAATGGGTCAAAGGCCAAAAACAAGGCAGCCAGGATCGCGCCCTTTTCGCTCAGGAAGGGTCGCCCCCAAAGATAAGTCAATGGCGCAGCGCTGGCAGCAATCACGACAATTGGTAGACGAACTAGAGGCAGAACGGCCGGATCAAGGGGGTCAAAAGGAAGACCGGTCAGGAAGGCTGTGAGGCTCCCACCGGGGAAGCCTTGCCAGACATATTTCAGCAACAGCCCGATGGCTCCGGCCCACATAGTCGTCACGCCGGGGGCAGGGCTATCGAATGTCGCCGCCCAATCGGTGCGGGCCAACGCTGCTAGAAACTGGATCGAGCGGCCAAACCATGCCTTTGGTTCATCAGCAGTCAGGAAAACATCCAGGCCGGGCAGACGCGGGGCTAAAGCCAAGAGGAACAAACCCAGCGATATCAGATATACCTGACGTAACTGATGCCGATGCGTACGCATACTCCCTCTCGCTGGTGATTGCCCAATACTCTAATGTCTTCCATGAAAACTGTCAAATACACAAACCCAGCCAGCTTTATCCGACCGAAGCCCCGCACACCCGTGCCGGGCACTTCGGCAGGCGGGACGAAGCCCCGCACACCCGTGCCGGGCACTTCGGCAGGCGGGACAAAGCCCCGCGCAGGCGGGACAAAGCCAGCGCAGACTCACGGTCCAACAATTACTGGCGATAACAAGGTAACACTATCGTCTTGACCAACAGCCAGTCGCTGGCCGCTAAGCGCATCATACCAGCCTACTTTGAGCCAATACTGGCCGGCAGCAACTGGGATGGGAACTGTCAGCTCAATGGTATCAGCGAGGACTTCGCCTGGCACCCAGCGGGAGGTAGGGCGCACACCTTCCAGCGGCTGTTGGTCCCGCTGGGCCACGATGTTGCCCTGCGCATCAACCAGGTGGACAAAGACGGTGTAGTCTTGGCTCAAAGTAGACAGAGCACGCCAGTACAGCACTAACCGCAGGGATCCTGCGCTTTGAGAGACATCACATCCTCCACAAAGATAACCTGCCAACTCGATCTGCCCTTCCCAAGTAGCTTCTTGTAAACTCAGGCCTGGTGGTAACTGAAACTGCTGTCGTCTTAACCACTGGCTGCGATAGACGAATACCTCCGAGGCCCCCATATCCAACGTAATCCCTTTGTATGGATCATAACGTTCCATCAATTCATATCTATAAAGCTGACCGGCCCCATTGAGCACGTCATCGTAAAAACGGAATTCAAGCGAGTCAGCAGCAGCGCTTTGCAGCCTCTTGAAAACGCAGTCGTCCAACACGAGATAGTCTGGCCCCAATTTGCCCTCTAATACCCGAAATTTCGTCTCATAGATCGGTGCATCAAAGCCACTATCGCAGGCAGATGTGTAGCCAAAGCCCACGGTGCTACCCGGCGGTGCATGTTCATCTACCCATTGCGCAGCCGTATAACGAGGATCAGGGGCGAGACGTGTCTGGATGCCTGCCAGCGTAAACCACAAAGAGGCCACAAAGATTCCCAAGATAACGCTCCCCGTCATCATACGCCATATCCGCCCACGCCGCCAGCGATAGACCTCAACCAGCCATGTAGCCGCAATCAGGCACATAAACGGCAGAAGCACAATCAAATATCGGCGGCGCATATTTTGCACGAACAAGAAATAGTAGCTGGCTATAAACACCAACGGCAAAAGCTGCTTGTAAGTTGGCCGCCAACAAGCACGTCCGACACCAACCCACATGGCAATCCCTAAAGGGAAGCCCACCACCGAGAAGAGTTTGCCCATTGCCTTGCCCCAGGTATAGAGCGAGAGACGCGAGTCCGGATCATCGCTAACTCGCACCGTTTCAAACAGAACGCCCTCCCAGAAACTACCGGGGTGAACAAGGATGCCTGGCGTGGTAACCAATAAAACAGCCAGCGCCAAAAATATCATCAGCCACAAGTGACGATCAGCCAAAGCACGCCACCACCAACCTTTAGTTGCACGCCTTTTCCACCAGACAAGCATGTGTGCCAGAAGTACACTAAGCGCCAACACTCCCGCCGGGTATTTGACTGAACCCAATGCCCCCAAAGCCAGTCCCAGCAACGCATACGAGCGACCCGATGGTTGCTCAATAACCCGATAAGCAGCCATCATGGCTATCACTGCCACCAACGAAGAGGGCACATCGAGCGTCGCAAAGGCACTATTAGACACATGGATCATCGCCACCGCCAAAAAAGCTGCCGCCAGCAGCCCAATGACTTTGTCGTGACGGCGATATAGCCAATACGTGCCATACACTGCCATCACGCCAGTAACGACTACCCCCAAACGGGCCAACAAGTAATATCCCAGGTAGGGATCATCTGTCGCAAACAACGCAGCCCATTTTTGAATCAGGCCCTTAATCGGGTAAGTGACCAGAGCCACAACATAGGGATACAAAGTGGGATAGCGCAGATCGTGATTGCGCCAAATATGTGCGGGGAATTGAGCAACAGCCTGTACGACCTTGGGCTCATCGGGATGATAGTACCCCATGTAAGCATCAACAGGGATACCCCACCCAACCCCTGCCAGGCGCAAACCAATACTCAACAACAGAATACCTGCGAGTATCCAGGTTTCTGGTGCAACCAGCCTACTTTTTTTCATCAACCCTGCCAGAGTCAACTTTCACCCGGGTTAACATCGCAGCATCACCTTCATCAACGCCAGAAGTTAAGGCCAGCCGTTCACCCGTCTCCAGCCGATACATGCCCACGATTAACCGGTACTCCCCAGGTGGAGCCTCGGTGGCCACAGCAAAGCGATAGGGATCGATCAACACCTCGCCAGGGCTCCAGGTGCTGGTAGGGGCAGTCCCACCCAGTGGCGACGCATCTAGCTGGCCGTAGACTCGCCCATCGGATCCCAACAGTTGCACGGTGACCGTGTAGTCGGCGTCCACCGGCGCCAGCGCCCGCCAGATGAGGGTGACGGCCACTTCATCCCCAGGGCGGACTGGCGGGTAGGCCAGGGGAGACAGCGCGCCCTTTGGGTACTGGAGATTGAAACCCACCAGTTCGATGCCATCACCGAAGGTAGCGCCGACGGGCACGTCTATGGAGGGAAGGCTGAAGGAACGGACACGCCCCTGGACCTGCACCGATCCCAGCGTTGCCTGGCCCACGGGCCGTCCCGCGCTGTTCAGCAGCGTCAGCGCCAGGTCGAACGTACCGCCCGGGGTGCGTAGGGTGGGCGTCACCGTCGCCTGACTGCGCACCACCTCCCTGGCTCCCCAGTGGGAGGTGGGATAGAAATTCACCAGTGGCCCTGCATCCCAGACCCAGCGACTCTGGCCATCATTATCAACCAGCGAGAGACGGGCGCGGTAATCAGTCTTCGGGGCGACTTCGGCCTGCCAGTAGACTTCTGCCGTCCACGGCCTGCCAGACACGAGAGGCGTCTTGAGAGACGCCGTTCCCAACAAACGTAATTCGGCCAGCGGGGTGTCCAATCGCTGGGACAAGGGCAACTCGACCGGCAAAAGCGACCCTGGTGATGGGATGACTTGTACCCAGGCCTCATCAGGTGGCAAATCGAAGATTAGTTCTCCCTCAGTAACGGCTGGCGCCTGGGTGTAGAAGCCGATCTGAAGCCGGTATTCGCCGGGGGGCGTGCCGGGGGGCACCAGCAACTCTCCAGCTTCGGTGATGATTTGCCCCTGACGCCAGGTGGCGGGATCGCCGTTTTCACTCAAGACCGGCCGGCTGGTCCCTTCGGCCCAGACCCGATCATCAGGTCCGACGAGACGGAAGAAGAACTGCTCCTCCGGCGCCTTGCCCAGATACTCCCAGTAAAGACGAAAAGGGAGGAGCTCCCCGGCCGCCACTGCCGGGCGATTCGGGTCCGTAGCGCCCGGCCAGTCCCAGCCCAGCAGCGCGGCGATACCCTGATACGCCCGCCGCTTCTCATCCACCCGATCCTCCACGTAATGCTGGATATGTGGACCAGGATAAATTTCCACGTAATTTATGCCTTTCAAGGGAATAATTTTCTCCGGCTGGTAACGTGACTCAAAATAGCGAAATAACTCATCGTCCGGAAAGCGACGCTGCAACTGATTGATGTAAAACACCACGTAATCGCCGGCCATAGCCTTCCCTTTTTCCTGGGAATAGCTGATCGCCTCCCCTTTGAAGAACGGAGCGAAGGTGGACTGGTACCAGCTTGACACCCGTAATTGCTCGGCGTTGGGTTTTTGGTTCAGGTAAGCGGCTGCCAGATCCAACCCTTCGCCCCAGCCGATTGTGACCATTCGCTCCGCGCCCCGGATGCCTCCCAGCAGCGGGTTGTAGTAAGTGAAATAATAGGGGTAATTGGCGATGGTCAGCACACCCTGGAAAAGCAATATGATGAGGAAGAGTAAAGATTGCCTGCCCCCCGGCCCGCGTGGCGGAGCCACCTGTGCCGCGCCGACAGGTGCAGGCAGGGCGGGCTGGCGGGTAGGCCAGGGGAGGTTAGGAATTAGAGATTGGAGGTTGAAGTTTGAGATTTGAACCAGCCCAATCGCGGCCACGATATTCAAAATCGGGTAAATGGGTAAGATATACCGATCTTGTTTCTTTTCCCCCAACGTCATAAAGGCGACGAAGAGGATGACGTACAAGAGCATCAGGAGCACATAATGCCTGGGGAAACTGGTAGATTGGTAGGTTGGTAGATTGGTAGTTGGTGGATTGGTGGTCGGTAGACTGGTAGCTGGTAGATTGGTAGATTGGTGGAGTTGCCGATTAGCTGACTCTTCCAATCTTCCAATCTTGCGTCGGCTCAAGCTCCGGATGGATAAGGCTACCAGGCCCAACCAGGTCAGGGGCGAGCTGCGCAGCAACCACGTCACCGGGTAGAAGAAGACACCCGGATCACGAGAGACGCTCCCCAGGAAGTAATTGCCTTTGGCATGGCCGCCGCTGGCATATTTGCTCCCGACGAAGAAGATAGTGCGCAGCGCGTCGACGGGGATGACCCACATCGCCGGCCAGAACGCCACGAATACGGTCGCAGCGCAGCCAAACCAAAGGAACCCATCGCCCACGGTGGCCGCCAGGTGCCGCCAGGTTACTACTTCACCTCGCGCCCGGCGGTCTGCCAGCGACCACACTCCTACCAGGGCGATGAACGGATTCAGAAAGAGGGCCGGACTCTTGCTGAGAAAGGCCAGCCCTGCCAGCATCCCCGACGCTACGAGCCAGCGTCGTGACCCCCGTTGTCCCCAATAGATCAAAGCGGTCAGCAGCGATAGGGTCATAAACGTGGTCTCAAGGGCGTCGTGATGGATGACCCGGGAAAAAGCGACGTGGAAGGGATCCAAGGCCAGCAATAGGCCCGCCGCTAACGCCACGCGCCGGTCGGCAAACAAGCGCCACACCAGCCAGTACGCGGCAGCGACCCACAGGCTGGTCAACACCACCGTGGGCAGGCGCGTCGGGGCGATAAAGCGGGGGTCGAGGGGGTTAGTCTGAACGGCCAGCACATAATCGAACAGAGGGCCGGGCGACCCATCGGCGAGATAGCGCAGCAGAATGCCCAAGCTTCCCGTCCACATCGTGGTAACACCCGGGTGCCCGGTGCGCAGGGTGCAGGCCAGTCCCACCGCCTGCTCAAAGCCGGTGTGATTGGCCGGCGAGGTGCACCCATAGGCTGGATTAAGCAAGCCCGCCAGGAAATTGCGCGAGCGATCCACCCAGAGGAACTCGTCGGCGGTGAGAAACTGCCCCAAATCAGGCAAGCGAACCGCCAGGGCCAGCAAAAAAAGTCCCACGGGAATGCCCCAGCGGGTCAATATGAGACGCATCGAGGAAATATGGAAATGTTGAGAGTTCAAAGTGCTCGATCCACCAATTCGGGATGGCTGGCAACCCAATCGCGCAAAAGGGGATTGACCGCCCTATTCTATCACGGCAAATAGCCCCCGTCAATAAGTCGCGATCCCTCGTCACTCTACAACCAGCACCGGTCGAGGCAACGTCAGACCGTTCCCTACAGGCGCGTCAGCCTCGTTCAGCAGAGACAAGGCTTCACCGGTATCAGACCGGTAAAGACCAACGACCAGGTGGTAGTCGCCCCTGGGCAAATCGTCCCGGACAACCAGACGGTGCTCATCTACCACCACCTCACCCCGCGCCCATTTGCTGGTACTCACCGGAGGCTGGGCATCCCAACCGGCAACCCGCTCACCGTCGGAATTTACCAGATGCAGAAAGACCGTATAATCGGCCCAGGCCTTGGGGGCCGCCTGCCACACCAGGCGTACCGCTCTTACACCGCCTAACCGAACTACAGACGACTTCGACGGCGGATCAAGGGTGTAGCCCACCAACCGCAACTGGTCACCGAAGTTGGCATCCAGTCGCTCATCAAGAGGCGGCAGGCTGAACCGGCGCGCCTCCACCTCCCCCAACGGACGGCCATCCACCAGCAGGCCGTAGCTTCC
>CAYTNQ010000028.1:0-36592 GCA_964439175.1 uncultured Anaerolineales bacterium
CAGGCCAGATAACCCTTGCGAAGGTTTGGTGAGAATTTTCAGAGCAAAAATGCCTGGGTCTACCGAAAATTGCCCCGTTGGCGAAATTATTCTTGACCTTCGCAAGGGTGGCTGAGTGGTTACGCCCTTACAAGATAACAGGCGATATTGTAGCATGGTGTGAAAATGAAGTCAACGTAATCTACATTACAGCATGATTGCCGATTAGGGCCGGGTATGATAGAATGGGAAACCAACCTGCGGAGATCCTCAGGGTGATCCGCCTGCCCAGGCCTTCTCGACAAGCAAACCATTCCTACACCTCAATGCGGAGGCAACGTCATGAACGACCACCCCCCATCCCACTACCACGTGACCATCCACGATATGCCAACCGGGGAACGACCCCGCGAGCGGCTGCAACACTATGGCTCGGAGGCCCTTTCGACGGCGGAGCTAATGGCCATCCTCTTGCGCACCGGCAGCCAGGGAGAGAACGTGCTGGCCCTGGCGACTCGTCTGCTGGCTCAATTTAGCGGGCTGGGGGGACTGGCACGAGCCAGTTTCAGCGAATTGTCGGCTGTCAAAGGCGTAGGCCAGGCCAAAGCAGCCCAACTCAAGGCCGGGCTGGAGATAGGACGCCGGCTATTGGTCGCTGCCCCTGACCAACGCCCGCAGATCAGTTCGCCCACCGACGCAGCCAACCTGCTAATGCTGGAAATGGGACACCTGGAACAAGAGCACCTGCGGGTTCTGTTGCTCGACACCAAAAACCGGGTTTTGGCTTCTCCTACCATCTACAAGGGAAGCGTCAACACCAGCCTGATCCGCATCGCCGAACTCTTCCGCGAGGCGGTTCGCCACAACAGCACGGCAATCATTGTCGCCCACAATCATCCATCGGGTGATCCTACACCCTCGCCGGAAGACGTGCACGTCACGCGCCAAATGGCTGAGGCGGGCAAGCTGCTGGACGTCGAGGTGCTGGACCACCTGGTCATCGGCCGGGGACGCTACGTGTCACTCAGGGAACGGGGTTTGGGCTTCGCGTAAGGGAGCATTCTCCCCGCCAGCTCCCTTCTTGTTATTGCAAATCATTTGCAAATTTCCGGCCTGTAGGTTACCATATGGAGTGGTGTATAGTTATACCCAACGCACACGGGTATTATAGGATTGCTTAATGACAGGGACCTCCTCCACCTCAGAAATTACCCCCACGATGCGTAATTACCTGGCCGATATTTATCGCCTGAGCCAGGGGGAATCGTGGGTCAGCACCACTACCCTGGCGGAGACGTTGGATGTTTCGCCGTCGGCGGCAGTTCGCATGATTAAGCGCCTGGATGGCAGTGGTCTGCTGGAACACCAGCCTTATCAGGGGGTAAAGCTCACTGCCAGCGGCATTCGCCACGCTTTACTGGGCATTCGTCGCCACCGCCTGGTGGAACGATTCCTGGTGGACGTGATGGGCTTCGGCTGGCACGAAGTGCACGACGACGCGGAAGCTATGCAGAGTGGCGTCAGCCAGAAAATAGAAGATCGCATAGATGAGATGATGGGCCACCCCACTCGCTGTCCCCACGGGGAGCCCATCCCCAGCCGCGAGGGGGTGATGCCCCAAATTGACGACCTGCCCCTGATTGTGGTCTCGCCCGGTACCAGCGGTTACGTCAGCCGGATCAAAACGCACGACTCGGCTAAGCTGCAATACCTGGCCAGCCTGAAGCTGGTGCCGGGCGCGCCCTACACCCTGGTCAGCCGCCAGCCGTTCAACGGCCCCCTGCGGTTGGCCATCGCCGAACGGGGAGAGCAGGTGATCGGCAGCGAATTGGCAGCCGCTATCTGGGTTACTCACGAGAGGACTTAATTTTATGGAAGATGGAAGGTTGGAAGATTGGAAGGTTGGAAGACTGCGTTGGTTTTTCGCCTGTCCCTCTCCCAATCTTCCAGCCTTCCAATCTTCCAGCCTTCCATCCTTCCAACCTTCCAGATTTTATAAACCACACTACGAATTCAAGGGAGTACTCCATTGGCCTGGTATCTCTATCTCGCAATCGTCGCCGCAGGCTTTGTGGCTGGGTTCATCAACACCCTGGCTGGCAGCGGATCCTTAGTCACGCTGCCGCTGTTGATTTTTCTGGGGTTGCCAGCCAATGTGGCCAACGGTACCAACCGGGTGGGCATTTTGCTGCAGAACGTGGTCGGAGTGAGCAGCTTTCGCCAGCAAAAGGTGCTGGATGTACGCGGAGGGCTGATGTTGGCCGCGCCGGCCGTGGTCGGCTCGGTCCTGGGTGCACAGATTGCCGTCAACCTGGACGAGCAGATGATGCGCCGTACCATTGGCGCCTTGATGATCGTCATGCTGGTAGTCATCCTCATCCGCCCCAGGCGTTGGCTGGAAGGGCGCGGCGAGAGGTTGGATGGGCGTCCGGCCTGGACGCAGTTGCTGATCTTTTTCGCCATCGGCGTCTACGGCGGCTTCATCCAGGCCGGGGTGGGCATCTTCCTGCTGGCGGGGTTGGTGCTGGGGGCCGGCTACGACCTGGTGCGGGCCAATGCGGTCAAGCTGCTGATCGTGCTATGTTTCACCATCTCAGCCCTGGCCGTTTTCTTGCTCAACCGGCAGGTGGTGTGGGGCATCGGGCTCATCCTGGCGGTGGGCAATATGACCGGAGCCTGGGTCGCCTCGCGCATGGCGGTGGAGCGCGGAGCCACCTTTGTGCGCTGGGTGCTGATCGCCGTAGTGGCCGTGTCGGGGGCGGAGTTATTGGGGGTGTTTGAGCTGGTGGGGCGGTTGTTCCAGCAATGAGACCATGAAAAAGCCTCAACGCATCCCAAAGGGACCCCGAGGGGAAGACGCTGAGGCGCAAAGGCGCAGAGTTTCTAGAAGGTTTTTCTTTGCGTCTCCCCCGCACCGCGCCGCTCAGCGGGGCAGGTGTGCGTCTGCATCCGCGACGGACGTCTCTTTTGACGTTGTGCCCCCCTGATGGTAAGATTAGTGAAATTGTATTCTACAGAGGGGCTATCACCGAGTGTCTGGGAACTGAGCGGCTCGATTTGGTCGATTTGCGCCGGGCTTCGCCTGTGTTGCGCTTCGAGATTTTGCGTACTGGTCAGCTTCTGTACGCAGCCGACCAGGCGCTCAGCGAGCGTTTTGAATTGGCGACGCTGCGTGTTTATCGGGATACAGCCTGGCTGCGCCGCCAGCAGCGAGCCTATTTGCGGGAGCGAATGGAGCTATGCTCCTCAGGCGAGAAGCCGTAGAAAAACGTTCTTGCCCTCAGCAATATGCACATTTCATCTTCACCTCTGCCTTGGGGCGGTTTTCCGCCCTTTATCTCTTTAAGACAAGGAGACTCTGCTATGGCACAGCGATTTGAACACTGCCAATTGATCGGCACCAAGATCACATACCTGGGACGTGCCGGCATCCTGGAAGACAAAAGGGACAAAACCAGGAGCGAGTTCAATGCCTGGGACTACCTGGAAAGAGAGGGGTGGGAATTGGTGGCCGTCACCACCGACAAGGATGGCCAGCAGGTAGCTTACTTCAAGCGCCCAGTAGAAAGATAGATCCAGATCATCCATACCTTCGTCTACGAACCGGATCAACAAATAGAGGAAGCCCTCCGCCAGAAAGCAGAGGCGGAGCGTGTGTTAGCTGAAGCGAGAAGTGTATATCAAACGGGAGAATAGTGAGAAAATGAGCGAAAAACGTGAGGTATACCTGGACCATTCTGCTTCCACGCCGGTGGATCACCGGGTGGTGGAGGCGATGTTACCCTATTTCACTGAGACTTACGGCAACGCCTCGGGCCTGCACCGGCAGGCGCGCGCTTCGGCCCGCGCCCTCGACGGGGCCCGGCGCGAGGTGGCCGCGATATTCGGCTGCAAGCCCAAAGAGGTGGTCTTCACCAGTTGCGGCAGTGAGAGCGACAACCTGGCCATCCGAGGCGCCGCCTGGGCAGCCAAACTGGCTGGCAAGGGGCAGCATCTGATCACCAGCCCCATCGAACATCACGCTGTGACTCACACCATCGATCAACTGTGCGACCAATTCGGCTTTGAGCAGACGGTGGTGCCGGTGGACAAATACGGTCTGGCGGATCCAGACGATGTGGCCCGCGCCATCCGGCCTGATACGGTCCTCATCAGCATCATGTACGCCAACAACGAAGTGGGGACGATAGAACCGCTGGCAGAAATCGGGGCCATTGCCCGCGAGCGCGGTGTCCTCTTTCACACCGACGCGGTGCAGGCCGGCGGCTACCTGGATCTCAACGTGGACCGGGTGAACGTGGATTTGCTGTCGCTGTCGGGGCACAAGTTCTACGCGCCCAAGGGAGTGGGCGTGCTCTACGTGCGCCAGGGGACGCGCCTGCTGCCCCAGCAGACAGGCGGTGGTCACGAGGGTAACCGCCGCGCCGGGACGGAGAACGTCCCTTACGTTGTGGGGATTGCGGCCGCCCTCAAGCTGGCGCAGGAGGAACGGGAGGGCGAGAACGCCCGCCTGGCCGCACTGCGCGACCGGCTGGTGAACGGAATCTTCGCCAACATCCCCGATGCCCAACTGACCGGTCACCCGGAGCAGCGCCTGCCAGGCCACGCCAGTTTCGTCATCCCCGGCGTGGAGGCCGACGGGTTACTGATGCACCTGGACATGGCCGGTGTGTGCGCCGCCAGCGGCAGCGCCTGCACCAGCGGTATGCCCGAGCCGAGCCACGTGCTGGTGGCGATGGGAGTTGAGCACACGCTGTCGTTGGGCGCGCTGCGCCTCACCCTGGGCCGGAGCACCACCCAGGCCGACGTGGATTACGTGCTGGAGATCTTGCCGGACATCGTGGAAAAGCTGCGAGCGACCAACCCGGTCTACACGCCGGTGGTGTAGGTACAATCATCCCATTCCTTCATTCTGCGCGCGTAGGATCGCCTGCGTCCGGTCAGCTACCTGGAGCTTGCTGAAGATGCTGGTAATGTGATTGCGGACCGTTTTCGGGCTGATGACCGGGCGCTCGGCAATCTCATGGTGGCTCAAGCCGATATGACTGTAATATAAGACTGGACAGTACCAGGATATTAAGATATGCAGCAGAGGGTAAATAGCAGATAGGGACGGATGAAGAAGGATAGAATCAATCAGCGCGTCGTGGTGGCGATGAGCGGCGGCGTGGATAGTTCGATGGCAGCGGCCCTGCTCTTGGAGGAGGGGTACGAGGTGATTGGCGTGATGTTGCGGCTGTGGGCCGAGGCCGGCCCGGCCGCCAATCGCTGCTGCACGCCCGACGCTGTCGCCGACGCCCGCCGTGTAGCCGACGTGCTGGGCATCCCCTTTTACGTGCGGGACTACAAGGAGATTTTCAAGACGACGGTGGTGGACTACTTCACCCAAACGTATGTACGCGGCCTCACGCCCAACCCCTGCCTGATCTGTAACCGGCAGATTCGGTTTGGCCGGCTGTTGGATGAGGCACTGACCCTGGACGCCGCCTACCTGGCAACCGGTCACTACGCCCGCGTGCGCCAGGTGGAGGACGGTACATACCAACTGCTCAAGGGGATCGACCCGGCCAAAGACCAGAGTTACGTGCTCCACCGGCTGGGGCAGAGACAATTGGCGCACGCTCTTTTTCCATTGGGAGATTATGTTAAATCAAAGGTGCGGGAGATGGCTCAAGCGCGTGGACTGCCTGTCTTCAACCGGGCCGACAGCCAGGACCTCTGCTTCTTAGGGAACGGCGATTACCGGGAGTTTATCTCGCGCCACGCGCCGGAGGTCCCCCGGCCCGGGCCGATTCTCGACACGGCCGGACACATCCTGGGTGAGCACCGGGGACTGCCCTATTACACCATCGGCCAGCGCAGGGGTTTGGGTATCGCCGCGCCGCAAGCACTTTATGTGCTGGCGCTGGACCCAGCACGCAATGCGGTCATCGTGGGCAGAGCTGAAGAATTGGGCCGCCGCGAACTGGCCGCTGCTGGTATGACCTACGTGAGCGGACGGCCGCCTGCCAATCCGTTGCGTGTCACCGCCAAGATTCGCTACAAGGCACGAGAAACGCCGGCTACCCTTACCCCCCAGCCTGACAACCGCGCCCAAGTTCGCTTCGACACGCCGTTACGCGACATCACCCCTGGACAGGGTGTCGTCCTTTACCAGGGGGACGTAGTGCTGGGGGGAGGGACCATTGAGAAATAAAACCCTGAGATCAGGCGAGATTCATAAGGTTTGCTTAAGGCTGGCTTAATCCAAAGTTAAGGACTGCTGCCAGGTTTCGGTGTATAATAATTAGGTAAGGGCTGAGATGTCTCCTTCCTTGCTATTTTCATCCCTCATCGCCGGCATATACGGCGCGCTGTTCCACCTATGGCGCGGACGGACGTTCCGTGAGCTGCCGCTTTATCTAATCGCGGCTGGCGTTGGTTTCGCGCTGGGGCAGTTGGCCGGAAACGCCATTAGCCTGGACATCTTTATGATCGGGCCATTACACATCATCGAAGCCAGTTTGGGGAGCTGGGGCATGCTATTCATTGCCAGGTGGTTAAAGGTATGATATAATCCTTTGGGTGCTTCATCGTCGACAGCGGAGGAGACAAATGGCCATGCCAAACGACAATCATCTTAGCTCAGCCCCGAGCACGTCGTCACCCGGCGAGGTGTCCGCCTTGCCGGAACCACCCCAAGAAGGAAATTCCACAGGTGTATCGGCTGGATTGGGCGCCAGCCGTAAGCCGGCCATCATCGCGGCGATAGTAGTCCTCGTCATCCTGGCTGCTTTCGTCGTCGTCGGCGTGCTGCTGTTTAACCATCCGTCGGTAGCCGCTGTATTGCGCGACATTTTCATCATCTTGCTGGGCATCCAGTCGATGATCATCGGCCTGCTGATGATTGTGGCGGTGGTGGCTCTCATTTACGTCGCACTCAAGCTGTACGATCTCATTCAGTTCGTTGAGAACGAGTTACGCCCAATGCTGGAACGGGCAGATGATGCCGTTCGCACCGTCCAAAGTCGAGCAGTCTTCGTCAGCGATACGGTCGTCAAGCCAGTCATCGAGGTGATGAGCTACGTATCGGCAGTGAGGAGCATCATTAGAACATTCACCCGGCCCCGAAATTAGGGTCGAAATCTACAAACAAGGTATAGCGCAAAGGAGGTAAACAATGGCAGATCGCAATGGGGGTGGCGAATTTTTCGCCGGACTGGTTATAGGTGGATTGGTAGGTGCAGCAATGGCTTTGCTGCTAGCCCCGCAATCGGGGGAAGAGACGCGAACGCAAATTCGTGACGCCAGCCTTGAACTAAAAGATCGAGCCAGTGAAACCATCGGCGAGGCCCGCGAAAAGGCAGAGGCAATCGTCGCCGATGCCCGCCGGCGCGGTGAAGAGATCACAGCCGAGGCGCGCAAACGCGCCGAAGAGGTCACGGCTGATGCCCGCAAACGTGCCGAAGAGATTGTGGCCGAGGCACGCAAGAGGGCGGAAGAGATCCAGGCATCTGTTCCTGCCAATCTCAGGTCAGGAGAAAAGGCCGGCTAGGCTACTAGCAAATATTCTCAAATGACTCAAATGCAAAAGGCACGGGTTGCTCCGTGCCTTTTACATTCCCCCATTTGACATCTCCTGGTCCATGGCATGGCCATGACCAGATCAGGCCATCTCTATGGTTTACCAGGCCGGCGACCAGCTCCCTCCACCACCAGGGGTCTGAGTCAATTGACGTACACCTTCCTCAGTGATCGTGTAAACTTCCGACTGCCCCGCTCGATCAGATGTGAAAGCGATAAATTGCCCTGATTTAGAACAAGCCGGCCCCCAGCTCCCCTGGCCGCCGGGAGTGTGGCTGACACGGCGCAGTACACCTCCCTCCAAGAGAGTATAAACCTCCTGTAGTCCATCCCGGTTCGATACAAAGGCGGTGTAATTGCCGCCCCACGCCCAGGCCGGCGACCAACTTTCACCACTGCCAGGCGTGTAAGTCATACGTACTACCTCCCCAGTCTCAGTGGTCCGGTATACCTCTCGTTTGCCATCACGATCCGAGGTGAAAAGAACGGTGCCATTCGGTCCCCAGGCTGGTTCCCAGCTTTCGGCATCGCCAGGGGCGTGGGTGACACGCGTGACTCCAGAAGGTCCAGCTATGTAGATCTCTCGCTTGCCACTGCGATCCGAGGTGAAGGCAATATAGGCTCCATCCGGCGACCAGGCTGGCTCAATGTCGCGAGCTGGATTGTGAGTCACCTGCGTCAGCCCCGTTCCATCCACGTTCATCCAGTAAATCTCCCAATCTCCATCGCGATTCGAAGCGAAGGCGATGCGAGTCTTATCTGGAGACCAAGATGGGGCGTCATCGGAGGCGGCATGGCGAGTAAGCTGAATGACCTCCCCTTTTTCATCCATCACGTATATCTCAGGATTACCGTTACGAGTGGAGGCAAAGGCCAGGCGAGAATCCAGCACGCCGGTCAGCGGTCTCAAAGCAAAGCTGGCCACCAACCCCAACACTACCAGAAGGACAAAGCCAGCGAAAATTGCCAAAGCAATGGGTTGGGTGAGCACCTGGATGACGCGCTTCACGTCACTTCCAGAGAGCCAGGTAACTATACGTTCTCTGGCAGTGGAGACGCCAATGACATCTCTGCGTGCCTGGAGTGAAGTGGGTGTTGGAAGGGGTGGCTCAGTTGGCGTCACCAACAACTCAGTATCAACCGCTTCGGCCAGGTCCGAATCGGGCTCTTCAATCACAACCTCGCCCGAGATCACAGCAGTCTCTTCGTCAACTGGCACCCTCTCGGTCAAAGGCGTATCCGGAATGACTGATCGCAGTGCCTGTACCATGTCGTCAGCAGTCTGATAGCGGTCCTCGCGCCGCTTGGCCAGCGACTTCAAGATCACTCGCTCCACCGCTTCCGGCAGGGATGGGTTTAAAGAGCGGGGCGGCGGCAAGGGATCGTGGAGATGTTTGACGAAGATGGCGGGGGGTGTCTCGGCCTGGTACGGCGGACGACCGGTTGCCATCTCGTACAGTACAATCCCCAATGAATAGATATCGCTGCGCCCGTCCAATTCTTCGCCTGTGATTTGCTCAGGGGACATATAGGCGGGTGTGCCCACGAGTCCACCGGTGCGGGTGAAGTGAACGGTCGCCTCCACCATCTTGGCGATGCCGAAATCGGTGAGGAGACAATTACCTCGTTGGTCAACCAGAATGTTACTCGGCTTTACGTCGCGGTGGATTACCCCCTGCGAGTGGGCGTAGTCGAGCGCGTCGCCTACCTGGGCGATAATACTGCGGATTTGTGCCAGGGACAGCGGACCGCCGCGTAACAGATCGGCCAGAGTACCGCTGTCAACGAACGGCATAACAATGTAAGTATAGCCATCGGCCTCGCCGTAATCATGAACAGGGAGAATGTGCGGATGCAGGAGCCTGGCGAGGACTTTGGCCTCTTGTTCGAAGCGGCCCACGAATTGTGGATCGCTGGCAAAGTAGCGGGGCAGGATCTTGAGGGCAACATACCGATCCATTCCGGCCTGGTATGCCTTATAAACCGCAGCCATACCTCCCTCGCCCAGCGGAGCGACAACTCGATATGGGCCAAGTTGTTTACCAGTGAGATCTTCCACGTTGTTTTCCCCCGTACAGGCACCCGCCAAGTCAGAGGCAATACAGCCAACGAGCCAGCCCCTACAATTTTAACATAACTTTAGAGGGCTGTAAAGAGAAATTCAGCTTTGCCCGCCCATAGAGAAATCCAATCCCACAGTTAGCCAGCGGTTTGCCGACGCGGCTTGAAATTGGTACAACGAACGAGTATAATAGCCACCATGAGAACAAAACAGACAGGAGATATCCATTTTGGTCCATTGGAGCGGGTTGGCTGCCTGCTGCTGATTCTGCTCAGCGTGGGAGGCGCAGCCCTGTTCGCATTGTGGGCAACCTTCATTTACCGTCCGCCCACCTCATTGGCGTTGGCGGATGCCCCCACGCTCGTGCCGGTAACGCCTCGTAGCGCCCTGTTTGATGCGCCGCAGGTTACGCCTACACCTGGCCCGTCTCCTTCACCGACCCCTTCCCCGACGCCTACGATGACGCCCAGCCCCTCGCCTACGGCGACGCCTTGGCCCACCCCGACTCCTAGCCCGACCCATACGCCCACGCCCTGGCCCACTCTGCCGCCGGCGATCTTCCTGGAGCCTATGAATCACGAATACCAGAAGCTGAACAACTGCGGCCCGGTCTCTCTGGCGGCGGCAGCCAGCTTTTTCGGGGCAGAAATCACCCAGTTTGACGCCGCGGACGTGGTCAAGGGGGGGCCCGAGGATAAAAACGTCTCTCCTCAGGAGATGGTGAGCTACCTGCATTCGCTGGGACTGGGGGCCGTTTACCGTGTCAACGGCGACGAAGAGTTGATGAAACGGCTGCTGGCCAACGATTTGCCCGTCATCGTCCATCAATGGCTGGCCCGCCCCCAGGATGGCGTGCTGGTGGGACATTATCGCGTGTTGCGCGGTTACGACACCAATCGCGGTCTCTTTATCGCCAACGATCCTTACACCGGGCCGCAATTCACTATTTCCTACGCCCAATTCGACGATTGGTGGCGGCCCTTCAATCGCGGCTACATTCCTGTCTATCGGCCGGAGCAAGAAGCGCTGGTTGCGGCGATTCTGGGTGACGACTGGGATGAGGAGACCAACCATCGCCGCACCCTGGCTCAGGCGCAGGCGGAGACGCAAACCTTGGGCGACGGCTATGCCTTTTTCAACCTGGGGGATGAGTACCTGGCCCTGGGAGACCCAGCCGCAGCCGTGGCGGCTTACGATCAGGCCTTCGCCTTTGAATTTCCCGATCACTTCCTGTGGTATCAATTTGGCCCATTGGAAGCCCTTAACCAGGTGGGCAATTATCGGCGCGTGCTGGACATGAGCGAGCAAGTCATCGCCCAGGCCGGTGAGTTAGAAGAAGCCCGACTCCAGCGTGGACTGGCTTACCTGGGTCTGGGGGATGCCGCCGCCGCTCGCACCGAGATAGAAAAGGCGCTGGCAGCCAACCCCCACTATGATAAAGCTATCGCTGCCATGGACAGGCTGGAGAAGAAGGAGTCAGCGAGTCAGTGAATCAGCGAGTCGGCAAGTCAGCGAGTCAGCAAGTCAGCAAGTCAGCAAGTCAGCGAATCAGCGAACTAACGAGTTGGAGAGATATGAGCGAGAAAATAACGCGACGTATATGGCAATTGATTTTGGCAGTATGGTTGGGAGTAGCAAGTGGATTGGTGTTGTGGCCCGGGGTCTTCATCTCATCGCCGGAGGTGGCTGCTCAGGGGGGTATTAGCTGGCCGAGCATTTCTCTGGTCAAGAAAGCCAGCAGGCTTAGCCAGCCGGTGCACATCGCCCATGCTGGTGACGGCAGCGGGAGGCTGTTTGTAGTGGAACAGGGAGGACGCATCCGGATTATCAAGGGCGGCGTGCTGCTCACCAGGTCTTTCCTGGACATCACGAGCCGTGTCAGTTGTTGCGGCGAACGGGGCCTGCTCAGCATCGCCTTTCCTCCGGATTACGCCAGCAAAGGTTACTTCTACGTCGACTACACCGATCTCTCTGGCGATACGGTAGTAGCCCGCTATCGAATCAGCGCCGACCCCGACGTGGCCGACCCGGCCAGCGAAGAAGTAATCTTGACCGTTGACCAGCCCTACACCAACCACAATGGGGGGCAACTGGCCTTTGGGCCCAACGATGGCTACCTGTACATCGGCATGGGCGATGGAGGTTCTGGTGGGGACCCCCAGAACAACGCGCAGAACCCGGCTTCACTGCTGGGCAAGATACTGCGGATCGACGTGGAACCTACCCAGGTCATCTCTGCCAATTTCACCCTCTATCTACCCATCGTCTTCGCAGAGAACAACCTCATTTCCAACTCCAGTTATAAGATCCCGCCCGGTAACCCATTTACCCGGACCGGCGGCTATCGGGGCGAGATTTGGGCACTTGGATTGCGCAATCCCTGGCGTTTCTCTTTCGACCGGCAAACGGGGGACCTTTACATCGGCGACGTGGGGCAAGGCGGACGCGAAGAGATCGACTACCGGCCGGCTGCCAGCACCGGCGGCGAAAACTATGGCTGGAACATCATGGAGGGCAGCGACTGCTACAACGCCACGTCGTGCGGCGATACCAGCGAGCTGATCCGGCCAGTGACTGAGTACGCCACGCACTCAGATGGGAATTGTGCTGTTACCGGCGGCATGGTCTATCGGGGGCAGGACTATTCCAGCATGCAGGGTATCTACTTCTACGCCGATTATTGCAGCGGACAGATTTGGGGCCTGCAATACGACGGGGCTGCCTGGCAAAACTCCCCGCCCCTCTTCGACGCCAGCTTCACGATCACCAGTTTCGGCGAAGATGAGGATGGCAACCTGTACGTGACCGACTATTCCAACGGCAATATTTATATGCTCGTAGAAGGACCCTAGCACTCTGTCAAGGGTGATTTGAAGGGTAAGAACAAGCGCCATGGGAACCAAGGTTACCCGTCACTTCAGCTTTGACAGAGCACTAGGAGCCAGGACGGTAGATCTGAAACTCCCCGCCGGATAATGCGTATTGTATTATGCAGTAGGGCAAGCTGTTGCTAGTTTGCCCTACAATTGAAATGAATACGCGAGGCGAGGAAGAACTATGAGTATTTTGGGAAATATCATCTGGCTGATCTTCGGGGGATTGCTGGCGGGGCTGGGCTATATTCTGGGCGGGCTGTTGATCTGCCTGACGATCATCGGTATCCCCTTCGGCATCCAATCCATCAAGCTGGGCTTTGCAGCTTTTGCTCCCTTTGGCAAAGAAGTAGTAGAAGTGGAACATGCCAACAGCACCCTGCGCGTGATCTTCAACATCATCTGGCTGGTGCTCTTCGGCTGGGAGATCGCCGTGGCCCACCTGACCTCGGCCCTGGTGCTGGCCATCACCATCATCGGCATTCCTTTTGCCAAGCAGCACATCAAGCTGATTCCCCTGGCCCTTTTCCCCTTTGGACGGGATTTGCGCTAAGGGCTTGTGAAGAAAGCAGCGGCCTTTTTTCATCGGGTTTAAAGATTATGTCAATAAATCTCCTGATTGAAAGTGAGATACAAATGTGATATACTGCAATAAACCATCACTCCCCCTCGTCAGGAAAAGACTACGTGCATTCTATACAATTTGCCTCAGTGCTCAACCTGATACGACGCCCTCACTGCGCGTTGGTCGTTTTGCTGCTGTTGGCATTGGCTCTCGCACCGGCTGACGCGCCCGCCAAAGAGCCAATGCCCCCTGCCGGGCACGCTCCTGCCCCCCACCCTATCCCCATAACAAAAGATGACGTTACGCAGATCCCCAACGCTGTGGGCGATCCCCTCCCGCGCATCCAATGCCCGGCAGGCTACACCGCTACCCTGTATGCCGAGGGTCTGTCCTCGCCAGATGGGTTGGCCTTCAGCCCGGATGGGGTGTTGTACGTGGCCGAAGAGACGGCAGGTCGAGTCAGCCGCATCGAGCCAGATGGGAGTATCACCCCTATCATCAACGGCCTGCACCACCCGGAAGGGATCGCTTTTGACGACACCGGGAATCTGTACGTGGTGGAAGATGTACCGGATCCGCCAGACACATCCAGGGGGCGTCTGCTGAAAGTCGCCACAAATGGGATCACCACCACGCTGGCCACCGACCTCGACGCCCCCGAAGGTGTGGTTTGGGCGGCGGATGGCACGCTTTACGTTACCGAATCAAACCTCCAATTTATTTCAAATCCTGCTGAGTTTCGGACACGTGTCACAGCCATTTCCTCTCTGAATGAAGTGACGAGGATTCTGACCGATACCCTGTTTTGGAGCTACGCCGGCATCACCATCGGGCCCGACGGCTTGCTGTACGTGACCAATGAAGTGTCGGGGACAGGTCCCGATAGAGCTTTTAAGCACGACAGCGTCTTCAGGGTGGATCCCACTACAAAGAATCGAGATCTCTTCGCCGGCACTCTGGTCTCCCCCGAAGGGTTACGTTTTGCAACCAACGGCGGGTTCCCCTTGTACGTCGCCCAGGAAGATACGGACAGCGGTACCGGCGTTGCCGGCATGTTGAGCCGGGTTGAAGCCAATGGCAGCCACATGCCCTTTTGCACCGGCTTCGATAGTATTGAAGACGTAATCCTGGATGAGAATGGGCGGCTGTACGTCAGCGAGGATGGCACCGGCTCGGTCATCCTCATACAAACCGCCCCTCCCCAAAGATCCCAGCCCCATGCCATCATCCTGTTTATCGGGGACGGCATGGGGGAGGCGCACCGCACTGCTGCCCGCTGGTCGGCGGTGGGTCAGAGGGGTGCGCTGGCTATGGATCGGATGCCGTTTGTGGGCTGGGCGCGTACCGCTTCAGCCAACAATCCCGTCACCGACTCGGCTGCCGCAGCTACCGCTCTGGCTACTGGAGTAAAGACAAACAACAGGATGATCGGACAGGCCCCGGACGGCACCCCGTTGACGACCATCCTGGAGCGGGCCCAGGCCAAAGGCATGGCCGTGGGGCTGGTTACCACCGTCCAGGTCTCCCACGCCACGCCCGCCGCCTTTGCCGCCCACGTAGCGGACCGGGGTGAGATGACCGAGATCGCCAGCCAGATGTTGGAGGCCAGTGTGGATGTATTACTCGGCGGCGGCGAAAACCAGTTCGTAGCAACCACCGCCAGTGGTTGTTTCGGATCAGGTACGCGCACCGATGGCCGGAACTTGATCACCGAGGCGACGTCGGCAGGCTACACGCACGTGTGCACTGCAGCCGCCTTCACCGCCGTCCCCACCTCGACGACCCACTTGCTGGGCCTCTTCGCCGACGAAGAGATGCCGCGCCCCTTTTCGCCGTCATTGAAGGACATGACCCAAAAGGCGATTGACATCCTTTCCCAAGACCCCGACGGTTTCTTCCTGATGGTGGAGGGCGGACAGATAGACTGGGCCAGTCATGCCAACAATGCGACCAATGCCATCTCCGACACCACCGGCTTAGACGAGGCGATCACTGTGGCGCAGGCTTACGCCTCAACCATCTCTAACACGTTGATCATCGTCACCGCTGACCATGAGACAGGGGGTATGAATGTCAACTTGACGGGAGGGGAGCAAGGCCCCTTTTACATGCCAGAAGGAACTCCCTTCTACGTCAACTGGGAATCAACAGACCACACGGGTGCCGACGTGCCAACCACCAGTATGGGGCCATGGTCAGACCTGTTGGCCGGGTCGTACGAGAATATCCACATCCACGACGTGATGTGCATGGCATTGGGAGATTGTTTGCCTGAGCTCAGCATCACCCAAATCGCGGTGCCGGACAGCGGCTCAACTGTCACCCCAGGTGACCTGATCACCTACACTATCGCCCTCACCAACTATGGAGACGCCGATGCCACCGGCGTTGTTATGACGGACACCCTGGACCCGAACGTGAACTTCGTGGACGTGATGCCCAGCGCCGGAGTCAGCGCCCCCAACCTACTGATCTTCGACGTGGGGACGTTACCCAAACAGGGCGGCGCGGTCAGCTACAGCGTGCGCGTCACGGCCGCAAACGTCACCGGGGACACGGTCATCACCAACAGGGTAGTAATGGTCAGCGATCAAACACAGCCCCAGGAGAGTAACTCCGTCAGCCATCTGGCACAGCCGTTGCCAGGCCCAGGGCCAAGCCACGTCTATCTGCCCGTCGTGCTTAAGGACTTTGACGCAATACCTTTCAAATAACCCAACCACGCTCCCCCACAGATTTTTGAATTTTTATCTGCGTGAATCCGCGTGAACACCTGCACTGCACGCAGGTGCAAGTGTCCGCGTCCAATTCAAAAATCGCCAGTGTCCAGCATTACTGTAGCACCGCCAGCGCCTGCTCCAGGTCAGCGAGGATGTCAGCAGCATCCTCAATGCCGGCCGACAGGCGCACCAACCCATCGCCAATGCCCACCTGGGCGCGCGCCTCCGCCGACAGGCTGCGGTGCGAGGAGGTAGCCGGGTGCAAGACCAGGGTATATATATCGCCCAGGGTAGTCGCCGGCAGGCACAGCTTCAGCGCCTCCATGAAGCGGAAAGCGGTCGCCCGATCCGCGCCGGCAATCTCAAAGGAGAGTACCCCTCCAAAGCCCCGCTCGCCGAAGAGCTGGCAGGCCAGGTCATGCTGGGGATGGTCCGGCAGTCCGGGGTAGTTGACGCGCGCGATTTGGGAATGCCCGGCCAGCCATTCCGCGATACGAGCGGCGTTGGCGCACTGCTGGCGCACGCGCAGCGGGAGCGTCTTCACCCCCCGCATGGCCAGCCAGGCCTCGAAGGGGCCCAGCACGCCGCCCACCAGCTTGTTCAGTTCATACAACTCGCGCCGGTTTTCGCCAGAAGTGACGACCACGCCCGCCATCACGTCGCCGTGACCGCCGATGAACTTGGTTGCACTGTGGATCACGAAGTCGACGCCGTAGCTCAGTGGCGTGCAGAGATAGGGCGAAGCAAAGGTGTTGTCTACCAGCAATTGGGCACCGTAACGGTGGGCCAGGCCGGTCAGAGCAGGCAGGTCGGCCACCTTGAGCAATGGATTGGAGATGGTCTCGACCACCAGCGCCACCGGGCGAGTTTCGGCCAATGCGGCCTCGACCCCGGCCAGGTCGGCCACGTCCACAAAGCGGGTCGCCACTCCCAATTCGGCGAAGAGACGGTTGAGCAGCGTGTACGTCGCGCCATACAGGTCCAGCGCAGCGACGACGGCCGTCCCGGAGCGCACCCCAGCCGCCAACAGCGCCGCGTGAATCGCGCCCATGCCTGAGGCAAAAGCGTGGGCGGCTTCGCCCTCCTCCAACTCGGCCATAACCGACTCGAAGGCAGCCACTGTCGGGCTGCCGTAGCGGGGATAGACGTAACCCTCGCGCGTGGTGGCAAAGATAGCGTCCAAATCATCCAGGCTTTCGTACAGGTAGCCTACCGTGGGATGAATGGGGCCGACGACCGGCGTATAGTCGGGATGCGGGGCGCGCTCGCCGGCGTGGACGGCGCGGGTGGCAAATGCTTTACGCTGTAAGTCTGTCATTGGAGACCTCCATAAATTCAGATGTGGGTGGCCGGCAGCGGCCAATGGGTAGTATACCAGCATAGCAAGTTGTTTTCAATATAGATCTTTTACGCCAATGAAAAGACGTGACATAACAGCAATTTTGTGATATAATCTAGGTGAAATTCCATTCTCCAAGTGGCTGAACATGAACAATTTAACGACGATCATCTTAACGTTAGAAGGCGTTCTGTATATCCTCATCGGGGGCATCGCCCTCAAGAGACGCAGTTTTCAGGAACAAGTCGTGCGCTGGTTAGTTCTTTACGCGCTGGTTTCGTGTCTCTGGGCGTTGGGCCAGGCTTTGGGGCGACTGGGGCGGCTGCCTTTCGTAGCCGACGACGCCTTAGTGCGAATACCGGTTTACGGGGTACTGCTCCTGTCCTGGCTGTTCCTGCACCTGACCCGATCCTTTCTGCGACGGGAACGGCCCGGGTGGGGGTGGTGGGTATTGGGTCCGGCCTGGGTTATGCTGCTGATCGGCCTCGACGCCAACCGGGTCGGCTTACCTGAGGTATTGTGGAGACAGGATGGATGGGTCCTATACCGCCAGGACTTCATCTCGGGTGCGCTCATCCTGGGCTGGGCGATTTTTATGGGTGGAGCCGCCCTACTTATCGTAAGGACTTATCGCCAGACGCAACAGCCGCTGCACCGAAACCGGATCACCTATTGGCCGGTAGTTTTGGGTTTCACCCTCGGCGGCGACGTATTGCTCTTCGCCGGGCACGAGCTGCTGGGAAGTGGCCTGCGTCTGGTGGCCATCCTGATCGCCACCTATGTCGTGGTTACGCATCGCCTGCCCGATGTGCGCCAGGCGGCGCGACGCACGGTGAGTTATCTGATCATCACCCTCCTGGCAGTAGTTCTTTACACATCTGGCTTGGTTGTTATGCAGTACGCCTTTCAGGCCGCGCCCGGCTACAGCCCCTTGTTGGCCGGGGCGGCCATGGCCCTGATCCTGGCCATCCTCTTCCAGCCCCTTTTAGACGTGGTTCAACGCCTGGTAAGCCGGTTGATCACCGGGGCCAGATTCGACCCCAGCCACACGCTGCGCGAGTACAGCACGAGTATCAGTAACATCCTGGATCTGGAACTCCTGGCAAATGTGATGGTGAACCTCATCGCCGAGGCAATAGGTATTCGGCACGGCCGGCTGTTCCTGGTAGATCACGAAGAAGAAAGCGGAGACGGACCCTTTCGCCTGCGGGATGTAGGCGGTATGGGAAAAAAGGAAACAAGCCCCGAGATTCTGGCCGCCGACAGCCCGATCGCTGACTACCTGCGCCAGGAGCGCCGTCCCCTCACGCAGTACGATATAGATTTGCTCTCCCAGTTCCAGGAGGTCTCTTCCAGCGAGCGCGCCTGGCTATCCAGCCTGGACGTGGACGTCTACGTGCCCATCCATGGAAAAGGGGACTGGATCGGCTTACTGGCGCTAGGACCTAAGTCCTCTGGGGACCGCTATTTTGACGCAGACGTGGCCTTACTCGGCATGCTGGCCGATCAGACGGCGGTGGCGTTGGAGAACGCCCGGCTGGTCGAAGATTTGATCAGCACTAACGACGACCTGGGGCAGGCCTACGCCGCCCTGGAGCAGGCCAACCGGCAGTTGCAAGAGTTAGACAGGCTCAAATCGGCCTTCATTGGCCTCATCACGCATGAACTTCGTACCCCTTTTGCCAACATTGCCTTTTCGTTGGAAGTGCTTGAGCGTCACGGGCAAGAGCACCTGCCGCCCGAATTGGGCCAGCAACTGGGGCAACTGGCCGGCGGCATCAAAGCGGCCAGGACCATGGTGGACAATCTGGTTACTTTTGCCACTTTTCTCAGCAAGCAAGGCCAATTACGCCTGGCCCAGATAAACTTCGGCCAGGTGGCCCAAGATAGCCTGCTGCCTCTCAAGCCTCTGGCCGAATCCAAGGGCCTCACCCTCCACATAGAAGTACCCAAGAGCTTGCCGCCGTTGTCCGGCGATCGAGAACGCCTGGGGGATGCGGTGTATCACCTGGTTCACAACGCGATCAAGTTCACCGGAGCAGGCGGCAACGTGTGGGCTAGATGCCAGGCCACAGATGGTGCAATTCGTTTCGAGGTTCAAGATACCGGCCTGGGCGTACCAGCCGACAAGCTGGCCACGCTGTGGGATGGCTTCACGCAAATGGCCGATCCGCTGCGCCGGGGTGTGGAAGGGTTGGGACTGGGTCTAGCCCTGGTCAAATACATCGTCAACGCCCACGGCGGCGACGTGTGGGCCCACAGCGAGGAGAGCGTTGGCAGTACGTTTGGCTTCCAGATCCCATGCCATGGCCCAGAAAGCCCAGCCAGCCCGGCTTCAATTGATATGGGTGTGTTTCATCCCAGTTGAGATGAAATACACCCAAGTCACGATGGGGACTCGCCTTTGAGTCCCCATCGCCTTGTCTAGGATCAGAAAGTGATGCCTATTGGTGCTTGATTGCCGCGTGGGCCGCCGCCAAGCGGGCGACAGGCACGCGGAATGGGGAGCAACTGACGTAATTCTGGTTGATGAGGTGGCAGAACTCAATCGAGTCGGGATCGCCCCCGTGCTCTCCGCAGATCCCAACCTCCAGGTCAGGGCGAGTGGCACGACCTTTCTCGACCGCCATCTTCATCAGTGCCCCCACGCCATCCCGGTCAATGGTCTGGAAGGGATTCTTGGGCAGGATGCCCTTTTCCACGTAAGTAAGCAAGAAGCGAGCTTCGGCGTCATCTCGGGAGTAGCCAAAAGTCATCTGGGTCAAGTCGTTGGTGCCGAAGGAGAAGAACTGAGCTACGCCAGCGATCTCCTCGGCGGTGACAGCCGCGCGCGGGATCTCGATCATGGTGCCGAATTTGTATTCGAGCTCCATCTCTTTCTCGGCCATGACCTCTTTGGCCACCTTTTCGAGCTCAGGCTGGATCACCTTGAGTTCGTTCACGTGCCCGGTCAGGGGGATCATCACTTCGGGCTTGACGACGACGCCCTGCCTGGCCATATTGCAGGCCGCCTCGAAGATGGCTCGCACCTGCATCTTGACAATGCCAGGCATCACAATGCTCAGGCGCACACCGCGCAGCCCCATCATCGGGTTGCTTTCGTGCATACCCTCGATCTCCACCAGCAATTGCTCTTGCTCAGCCAGGCCTTTGGTTTCGCCTTTCACCCGCTTCTCAATAACCTGCTCCAGCACATCCCGCTCATTGGGAAGGAACTCGTGCAAAGGGGGGTCGATGAGGCGGATGATGACCGGCAGGCCGTCCATCGCCTTGAAAATACCCTCAAAGTCGCTGCGTTGGAAGGGAAGCAGCTCATCCAGGGCTTTGTCGCGCTCCTCCTCATTCTCGGCCAGGATCATGCTTTGCACAATGGGCAGCCGTTCCTCTTCAAAGAACATATGCTCGGTGCGGCACAGGCCAATACCCTGCGCGCCGAAGCTGCGTGCCCGGGCGGCGTCGTCGGGGTAGTCGGCATTGGCCCAGACCTGCAGGCGGCGGAACCCATCGGCCCAGGAGAGGAGAGTGATCAGGTCGGTTTGCTCCTCAAATTTGGGGTGGACGGTGGGGATCTGCCCCACGAAGGCCTCGCCGCTGCCGCCGTCAATCGAGACCCATTCGCCCTCTTTCACCACCACCCCGTTGGCGCTCATCTGGCGCCGCTCCAGGTCAATGGTCACATCGCTGGCGCCAACGATACAAGGTACGCCGAACTGGCGGGCGACGACGGCAGCATGGCTGGTAGCCCCGCCCTCACTGGTGAGGATGCCCCTGGCCGCCAGCATGCCGTGCACATCGTCAGGCTTGGTAAAGGGCCGGACCATAATCACATCCTTGCCACTCTTGCCCCACTCTTCGGCGGTGTCGGCGTCGAAGGTGACCACGCCCACGGCCGCTCCCGGGGAGGCGTTCACCCCCTTGGCCAGCCGCTTGCCTTCCTCGGCCGCCTGTTGCTTCGCGTCCAGGTCAAACTGGGGGTGGAGCAGCGTGTCCACGTCGGAGGGCTTGACGCGCATCACCGCCTCCTGGCGACTGATCAGCCCTTCATTCGCCATGTCCACGGCCACTTTGATGGCAGCCTGGGCGGTGCGCTTGCCATCGCGCGTTTGCAGCATCCACAACTGGCCACGCTCGATGGTGAACTCCACGTCCTGCATCTCACGATAATGGTGCTCCAGCTTATCACAGATGTCCAGGAACTGCTCATACGCCTGCGGGAGATCTTGCTCCAACTCGCCGATCTTCTTGGTGTTGCGGATGCCGGCCACCACGTCCTCGCCCTGGGCGTTGAGCAGGTAGTCGCCATACATCACCTTCTCGCCGGTGGCCGGGTCGCGGGTGAAGGCCACGCCGGTGCCCGAATCCCAGCCCATGTTGCCGAAGACCATAGTGACGATGCTGACGCCTGTACCTAAATCGTGGGCGATGCCAGCCGCGTTGCGGTAGTCCACTGCTCGCTTGCCGTTCCAGCTTTTGAAGACAGCTTCGGTGGCCAGCCTGAGCTGCTGGTAAGGATCCTGCGGAAAGTCGAAGCCTTTGTACTTCTTCACAATAGCCTGGAAGGTCCCGGTCAATTCCTTCCAGTCATCGGCCGTCAGGTCGGTGTCTGAAGCAACGCCTCGCTCCTTCTTCAGCTCGTCCAGGGCCTTTTCAAAGGGCACATCAGGGATGCCCAGCACCACACTTCCGAACATCTGCACCAGGCGGCGATAGGCATCGTAGACAAACCGCTCGTCGCCGGTCAGTTCGACCATACCTTTGGCCGTCTCGTCGTTGAGGCCAATGTTGAGCACGGTATCCATCATGCCGGGCATCGAGAATTTGGCCCCGGAACGGCAGGAGACCAACAGCGGATTTTGAGGATTGCCGAATTTTTTGCCGGTCTTCTCCTCGACCCACTTCAGCGCCTCAAGTTCCTGTTCCCACATCCCCTCCGGGAACTTTTCGCCGGCGGCCAGGTAGGCGTTGCAAGCCTCGGTGGTAACGGTGAAACCCGGCGGCACTGGCACCCCGATGCGCGTCATCTCGGCCAGGTTGGCACCCTTTCCACCCAGCAGGGATCTCACCCCTTCCCACTGACCCCCGACGTACTTTTCAGCCTCGTCCACTTCTTCGAACAGGTAAACCCATTTTTCATCTGACATTGGCACTGTCCTCCTTCAGGAACAGAATAATTTCATCACTACACAGCGCGCTCTCCGCCCCTATATTCACCTACAAAGACATTGGGCAGAGAGCCTACCGGTTATTATACAGGCGGTAACGGCATTTGGCAAGGTATTGTTGCTTCCCCTCTCGCCCCCTTTCGTGTATAATCCCCATGTTGACCGGCGCGGCGGCGGGCCAGGCCCGGTCGCCTATATCCATTTGGCCCGCCTGGAAATGGAGCCATCGTGCCACGCATCTATGTTGCCCTCGACCTGGAGACCACTGGCCTTGACCCGGAACGCGACGCCATTATCGAGGTTGGCGCTGTCAAATTCCGAGGGGAAGAAGTGCTGGAGACATATGAAAGTCTGATCAATCCCGGCCGTCCCATCCCCTACAAAATCCAACACCTGACGGGTATCACCCCTGACGACGTGAGGGATGCACCTCCCTTATTCAAGATCCTGTCAGGCCTACGCCGCTTCGTCGGCAGCAATCCGATCGTCGGCCACAATGTGGGATTCGACCTGGGCTTTTTACGCCGCCAGGATCTCTTCCAAACCAACGCCGGAATTGATACCTTTGAACTGGCCGGTATCCTGCTGCCCCATGCCGTCCGCTACAGCTTGGGAATATTGGCCGAGACCTTGGGTATTACCCTGCCCGCCACACACCGCGCGCTGGACGACGCCCGTGCCACCCACGCTCTCTTTATCGCCCTGCTTGACCAGGCCAGCCGCCTGGAGCTATCGGTCATCCAGACCATCAACCGATTGGCCGCCAGGTCCGATTGGTCACTACGGCCTGTCTTCGCCGATCTGGAGAAGGGGCGGGCAAAGACGGTGTTCACCGGCAGCCTGGGCCAGCAACTTGCCGCCAAAGGCATGTTGACCCCTGTCGATGGCGGTCACAGGCTTTTGTGGGAAGCAGAGGAAGAAGAGCAAAGACCACTGCGCCCGGCCGCTACCCCCCGCGAGCTAGACGTGGACAAACTGGCCGCGATGTTGGAAGAAGAGGGCCTGTTCAGCCAACATTTTCCCGGCTACGAGCACCGACCACAACAGGTTAAGATGCTGCGCTCGGTGGCCGAGGTCCTTAACCGGGGCGAACACCTGATGGTCGAGGCCGGCACCGGCACCGGCAAATCCATCGCCTACCTGCTGCCAGCAGTCTACTGGGCAACCCAAAACGGCCAGCGAATCGTCATTTCTACCAACACCATCAACCTGCAAGACCAATTGCTGAGGAAAGATATCCCCGACCTGCAACGCATCCTGCCCTTTGAGATCAAAGCGATCGCCCTTAAGGGACGCAGCAATTACGTCTGCCCCCACCGCGTGAGCCAGATGCAGCGCAGCGCCGGTACGGGGCAAAATGGAAATTTGTCGGAGTTGGAGCTGCGCGTGCTGGCCAAGGTATTGGTCTGGATGCCCAGCACTCTGACCGGTGACAAGCAGGAACTCTTTTTGCCCAGTGCCGCTGAAAATGCCATCTGGGGCCAGTTGTGCAGCGATGCAGAACTTTGCCCCCCCACCCGCTGCCGCCACGAGAATTGCTTCTTTTACCGTGCGCGCCAGGCGGCCGAGAGCGCCCACATCATCGTCGTCAACCACGCTCTGCTGTTGGCCGACATAGCCGTCGAAAACCGTGTGCTACCCGATTACCGCTACCTGATCGTGGACGAGGCGCACCATCTGGAAGATAGCGTCACCCGCCAGCTCAGCTTCCAGGCCAACCAGCGTTCGCTGGAACGCCTGCTGGCTGACTTGAGCCAGCAGATGGGAATACGCCGCTACACCGGCTTCTTCCACACGGTAAGTGTCCGCTGCCGGGGCGCCATCCCTGAGGCAACCATGTCCGACCTGCAAGATCGGGTTGCCGCCGGCCAGGATGCGGTGGACCAGAGCATGCGTTCCCTATACGATTTCTTCAATACCCTTACGGCCTTCCTCGACGAACACGGCCCTCGGGGGGGGGGACAATACGACCGTCGCTTGCGCCTGACACCTGCCGTGCGCCGCCAACCTGCCTGGGACCAGGTCGATATTGCCTGGGACAACCTGTCAGGCGGCCTGAAGCAAGTAGGCCAGGCGTTAGAACGGCTGGGGCAATTGCTGGAGAATCTGGATACTTACGACGTGCCGGACTTCGATGATCTGTGGAACGAACTGGTCAGCTACCGGGTGCAGATAGAGACGACCCGGGACCAACTGAAGGTCGTTATCGAGCATCGTCCTGACCCAGGCCAGGGAGGGAACAACGTCATCACCTGGGCCGAAGTCGCCGCCAATACGGGCGTCGTCTCGCTGCACGCTGCACCGCTGCACGTGGGTGAATTGGTACGGCGGCACCTGTTCGATACCAAGGAGGCGGTCATTCTCACCTCAGCCACTCTGCGCACCGAGGAGAACTTCGACTATCTGCGCGAGCGGCTGGGGGCATGGGACCTGAACGAAGCGGCCGTCGGCTCTCCCTTTGATTACGAAAGTTCCACCCTGCTTTACTTGCCCACCGACATTCCCGAACCCAACAACCCCGGCTACCAGCGGACAGTTGAAAGTGCATTGATCGCCCTGGTACGGGCCACCCGGGGGCGGACGCTGGTGTTGTTCACTTCCTACAGCCAACTCAAGAACACGGCCAACGCCATTCGTGAACGCCTGGCCGATGACGACATCGTGGTTTTTGAGCAAGGCAGCGGCGGCTCGCGCGCTCAACTGTTGGACAATTTCAAGTCAGCCGAGCGGTCGGTATTGCTGGGCACCCGCAGCTTCTGGGAGGGGGTAGACGTGACCGGGGAGAAGTTGAGTTGTGTGGTCATCGCCCGGCTTCCCTTTGCCGTGCCTAACGACCCTATCGTCTCCGCTCGCAGCGAGACATACGAAGACGCTTTCAACCAATACTCCATCCCCGAGGCCATTCTGCGCTTTCGACAGGGCTTCGGCCGTCTCATCCGCACCCGTACCGACCGGGGCGTCATCGTCTGCCTCGACCGGCGCATCCTGAGCAAGCGTTACGGCCAGGCCTTCATCCGCTCGTTACCTAAGTGCACCACTTTGCGCAACCCACTGGCCCACCTCCCCAAGCTGGCTGCTCGCTGGATTGACGAAGGGCATATTTGACACGTCTCGCCGACGCAACGTATAATCATTGGATGTAACTTGCAGGTGCGATGTACCTAAGGTCTCAGGCTTAAGATGCAATTGTTAGCTAAATCTTGCACAAGATTATCCTATAACCCGACCCTTCTGTGGCACGGCAATCCCAATCTGATACCACACCCTCCTGGGTGCTTGTTTAGACTCTGTCGTTTCATCAACCTATTTAATCATTACCAGGAGGATTTCAACCATGATTGAGGTAAATAATCTGAGAAAAGGTGTTACTTTCGAGCTTGATGACGAACTCTATAAAGTACTTGACTATCACCACATTAAGGTGGCCCGGGGTGGAGCTACCATCCGCGTCAAGGTGCGCGATTTGCGCAGCGGCGCGACGATTGAAAAGACCTTTAACTCCGGCGACCGGGTACAAGATATCCGCCTGGAAAAGCGAGACGTCCAATACCTCTACAGCGACGGCAACTTATACCACTTTATGGACACCGAAACCTACGAACAGCCCGTGCTCTCGGCCGATCTCTTGGGAGACGCCGTCAGCTATCTCACCGATAGCATGACCCTTTCCTTGTTGACTTACGAAGGGGAATCAATTGATGTTGATCTCCCGGTGACAGTCGAATTGGAAGTGGTAGACGCCGAACCCGGCTTCGCCGGCGACACAGCCCAGGGGGCAACCAAAGAGGTGACCGTCTCCACCGGGCTTAAAGTGCAAACGCCTCTCTTCGTCGAGGTGGGGGACGTGATCCGCATTGACACGCGCGACGGGAGCTATCTTACCCGAGTATGACGCGCCTCGGAAGTGACAACAGTGGCAAGGGCGCAGCGTGCTGCGCCCTTGCTGTGAAAGCAGAAATAGGGGGAAAGTGATGCGGACGCCTGCCGGCAAAGAATGCCGCTACTACTACGAGGACTTCCACCGGGGACGCGACACCCAGACGTGCCGGCTAATCGAGCGCAACCGGGAGTCGCCTCCCTGGACGCCCGGCTTGTGCCAGACCTGTCCCGTGCCGGACATCTTGCGGGCCAACGCGTGTCCTCACCTGGTCCTCGACGCGCACGTCAGCAAGCGTCTGTTGGGCCTGGTGCAGCGAGTGGAAGTCACCGGCTGGTGCAGCGAATACTTCTTGGAGGTGGAGCAGCCGGCCATTGGCTGTGGCCACTGCCACGAGCATAGAGATGGGCCGTCCATCCTGGATCTGGTGGACGAACCGGATGAGAGTTGATACCGATTATAGCCCCAGTTCCTGCAGCGCATCCTCTAGCGCATCCATCCCCTGGGCCAGGAGGTCCACGTTGGCCTGGGTACCCATATGGCCAATGCGAAAGACCTTTCCCGCCAGCGGCCCATACGATCCGCCGACGACCATACCCCGACGGCGCAGGGCAGCATCCAGTTGATTCCATCCCGCCGCTTCGGGCACTTTCACTGCCGTCACGGTGAGAGCCGACGTCGCCTGATCCCGAGGGAAGAGAGAGAGGCCCATTGCCAGCACCCGCTGCTGGCAATAAGCCGCAGCTTTCTTGTGGCGAATAAACGCAGCCTCCAAACCCTCGTCTAACAGCAAGCCACAGGCAGTGTGCAAGCCAGCGATGGCGTGCCAGTTGGGGGTATAAGGGAAGTAAGCGTCGGTCAGAGCCGTGCGGAAAGGGATCAGTGCGTCGTAGCCCGGGTAGTCTACCGCCTCGACTACCTTCCACGCCCGCTCGCTGACGGCCACAATGCCCAGGTCGGGCAGAGAAGAGAAGACCTTTTGCGTGCCCCCCAGGCACAGGTCAATCCCCCACTCGTCGGCCTGCACCGGTGCGCCCCCCATGCTAGAGACGGCATCCACGTAATAAAGAGGTACCTCGTATTGCCGCACCAGCGCACCCACCTCGGCTACCGGGTTCATAATGCCCGAAGGTGTCTCACAATGAACCAAAGTGACCATTTTAGGGCGGAAGCGGCGGATAGCATCTTCCACCCGGCCCAGATCAGTCACCGCCTGGTCGTAGTCAAAGCCGACTGTTTCCACCTCGGCACCGATGGCACGCGCCATATCACCGATGCCGTAGCCAAAGACCCCGGTGGCAACAGCCAGCACTTTGTCTCCTGGCAGCAATGAACTTTTCAACGCCCCCCACAGAGCGACCATCCCCTCACCACTCATCAGCACGATCTGGTTGTCGGTACCCATAATCTGCTGGAGTTGAGTCTGCGTGTCTACATAGAGCTTGAGAAATTCCGGCTCCAGGTCGGCCGAACCGTAATCTACATGGTAAGCAGCCATCACTTCCTGAAGCACAGCCACAGGGCCAGGAACCAGCGGAATCTCGTAGGTTTGCATCGTAACACCTCCACATCTCGAAGTACATTTATCCCAGGGGTGACAATATCACATAGGCGAGGACGCTGAGCACAGTACAAATTAGCATTAGTGCCAGGACAATCGTGATGACGATGAAGGCCCGGTTGTCAGCCACGGGTGGGGCATCCCCGGCGGGCAACTCAGTCCCCGGCCCTGGCCCCAAGGCGGATGGCTCGAGCCCCTCAGCAACGGGGGAGGACCTACGCATTTCTCCCTGGGTATCGTAGGACGACGAAAATGGGGCAGCCGCCGAGGCGGCCTGCAGCGCCGCCAGCCCTTTGCGCGCCACCTCGTTATCAGGGTTGATGGTCAACACATTTTCCAGGCAGACAATGCGCTCTTCATCACTCTCTACCACGTCGCTCAACCAAAGCCAGGCTCGCTCGTTCCGGTCATCGGCATCAAGCACAGCCTCCAGCAGGCGGCGAGCCTCTGCTTTGCGTCCCGCCTTAGCGGCGACAATCGCCTGGTTTAACTTCTCTGTCACGTCCATCTCAGTCGGACTATCCAAGCCGGACACGCCGCCCTTCCCGCCGCTGCCGGCGCGCTGCGCGCTCGCCGCTCCTATCGCCCCTGGGTTCCAACGCACGGGCGGCAGTGATCCAGGCCACGCAATTTTCGTCGTGTCCCATAAAGAGGTCCGCAGCCAGGATGGCCCGCTTGATCTCCGGCTCAATCGGATTGGTGATGGCCGCCGTCAAGCCATTGGCGATCATCATCGCCAGGAAGGTACCATTGAGCGCATGGCGCCCGGGCAATCCAAACGAGACGTTGCTGGCACCACAGACGGTATTGACGCCCAGCTCTTCCCGCACCCGGCGCGTAACCTGCATTGTAACCCATCCTGCACCTTGTACCGCGCCGGCCGGCATCACCAGGGGATCAATCAGCACATCGGCCTTGGGAATGCCGTAGTCCATCGCTCGCTCAACGATCTTTTTGGCGACTTCGAAGCGCAGGGCGGGATCATGCGAGATGCCGGTCTCGTCGTTAGAGATGCCTATGACGGCTGCCCCGTACTTCTTGATCAGCGGCAACACCTTCTCCAGGCGTTCCTCTTCTCCCGTCACCGAGTTAACCAATGGTTTCCCTTCGACGACAGCCAGCCCGGCTTCCAGCGCAGCGACAATGGACGAGTCGATAGAGATGGGCACATCTACCAAGGACTGGACGATCTTAATCGCTTCGGCCAAGATCCCCGGCTCGTCGGCCATAGGAATGCCGGCGTTTACGTCCAACATGTGAGCCCCCGCCTCCACCTGGGCTACAGCATCAGTACGCACACGTTCGTAGTTCCCAGCGGCCATCTCGGCCGCGAGCAGCTTGCGGCCGGTCGGGTTAATACGCTCACCAATAATGACGAATGGCCGGTCGGGCCCAATGACGACAGCCTTCGTCCTCGATTCGAGGATTGTGTCCAAAACGGAACTCCTTTAACATAGAATTAAAGTATCTTCTCAATATCTTGGGGTAGGGGCAGGTCCCGCGCCTGCCCCGGCGGGCAACCGCAAGGGTTTGCCCCTACTTTTAGAGAAGATACAGAATTAAATTCTGAGCGCAGTCCTGTTTTGTGCTCATATTATACCACCACTGGCTCAAACCACAGAGTCACAAGCAGCGTGGAGCAGACTGGCCCCGGCAACGTGGAGCAGGCTTTTCCCCGGAGGGGACCTATAGGCCAGTCTGCCCAGGCAGCCTGGTCCATAGGCCCCCTCTCCCCTGTGCAGGGAGCCGTGGGTGGGGAAAAGCCTGCCCCACTCACGGCAATGCCGACAGCAGTCGATCAATGTCATCCTCGTTGTTGTAAAAATGAGGCGACACCCGGATAAACGACCCCCGACGCGAGATGACGACGTTCGCCTCGCTCAGCCGCTGCTCCAATTGAGCGGGATCATGCTGCCGATGCTGAAAAGAGACGATCCCCGAACGTTCAGACCAATGCAGGGCGGGGGTGATGACCTGGTAGCCACGCTGCCTGAGTCCCTCGATGAGCCGGTCGGTGAGGGCCATAATGCGCTGCTCGATGGTGTCCAACCCCACCGAAAGCAGCAACTTGATAGATGCATCCAACCCCGCCGCCCCGGCCGAATTCAACGATCCCTCCTCAAAGCGACGAGCATCGTCGCGCCAGGGAAGGTCGTGACGAAAATGCTCGTGCACGTCGGTCGTCCCCAACCAACCGGCCATAGCCAGGTCCAACCTGAGGATATGGCTGCGGCGGATAAAGAGGAACCCGGTGCCAATGGGGCCCATCAGCCACTTAGGCCCGCCAACGGCCAGAAAGTCGAGAGGGACTTGCCCCACGTCGAGGGGCAGTGCACCCACGCCCTGGATGCCATCCACACACAACAGCACGTCGTGCGCGTGACACAGATCAGCCAGGGCAGCCAGATCGTTGCGGAATCCGGTAACAAACTCCACAAAGCTGACGGTCACCAGCCGGGTGTGATCGTCAATCAGCGCGGCCACGTCCTCTACCAGAATACGATTATCCCGCGCAGGGGTGAATCGCACCTTTACCCCCTTACGCTCCAGGTTCTTCCAGGGATAGACGTTAGCCGGGAATTCTGTCTCGGCCGTGATCAGATTGTCGCCGGGTTGCCAGGACAGGCCAGCGGCCACGATGTTGAGTCCATGAGATGTATTACGCGTCAGGCAAATTTCGGCTTCATCGGCGCCGATAAGACGCGCTGCGCTACGTCGTGCGTGCGTCGTCGGCCGATCCTCTTCTTCCATAGAGTTCATAGGGCTTAAGTCCAACCGCCAGGCAATGCTCTGCTGCATGGCCTCGGCCACCGGTTTTGAAAATGGGGCCACGGCGGCGTGGTTGAGGAAGGCATGAGCTTGGGTCGTGGGGAACAGGCCACGCGCTTCGACAGGATTCATGTACGGATAACCCTCCAATCTATAGATGCGAGTGTCGAGATTTACCTAGGCACTAAGCGCCATATCGACAATACGAGGCAATATTTCGGCTACGTCGGCGTGGATGACTACGTCGGCCCGTTCGTCCAGGTAGGTGGGCTGGTAGTTGACAATGATAAGCCTGGCATCGTGACCCAGCGCCGCCAGAGGCAAGTCAGCGGCTGGCTCCACCTCCAACGACGAGCCGGCAACGAGCATCAGATCACAGGCGTTGACATCTTTTCGGGCGGCGGTCAGCACTTGCAATGGCAGTTGCTCGCCAAAGAGAATAACGTTGGGTTTCAACAACCCGCCACACGTGCAGCGAGGCACCTGGCCATCTTCGACGAACTTCTCAATCAGGCTGTCGGCGGGCACGACCCGGTAGCAACGCACGCAGGTGGCCTCGCGTACGTGACCGTGCACTTCGTATACTCGTTGCGAGCCAGCCCTTTGGTGCAGGCCATCGATGTTCTGAGTAATGACCGCTTTGATCAGGCCGGCTGCCTCCAATCGGGCCAACGCCTGGTGGGCCGGATTGGGCTGGGCCTCTACAATAAGCCGGGCGAGGGGGCGTATCCAGTCGTAAAAATCCTGAGGATGCAGTCGAAAAGCAAAAAGAGAAGCCACCGCGAATGGGTCCACCTTAGTCCACAGCCCTGAATCAGGGCTGCGAAAGTCGGGGATGCCGGAGGGCGTGCTAACGCCGGCCCCAGTCATCGCAACGGCATAGCTGGCCTCGCGTAGCAACCGGGCTGATCGAGCGACCAGGTCGCCAAGGTCTGGCATACATTCTCCTTCTGGGGGCTAGGGGCTGGGGGCTGCCCGTCCCGGCCCGTTGATTCTTCTCGCTGGCTTTGAGCTGGATCTATTGGCGCTAATGATAAGTAAGGCTTACAGATCAAACAGAGTCGGTTGTCTGCCCTGGATGGGGGGCACGTCACCACCGGCCACGCGATGCGCCCAGCGCGTCGTCTCCGGCAGGCGATAGCCACGGCAGCAGGCCAGCACGTATTGGACGCTGGTCGCCAGGTCAACTTGATGGCCGATGGACACGTATACCGGCTTCACACTTCGACGCGTGCGCAGCACAGCCCCTATGACCTCTCCCCGGTCGAGGAGAGGCGTGTGATTGCCCGGCTCCGGCCCTGGCTCATCGTGCCGACCGCACAAGCGCGATTTGGCGCAGCCAATGGCTGGCATATCCACCAGCAGCCCAATGTGGCTGGCAATGCCCAGCCGGCGGGGGTGTGCCAACCCCTGCCCATCAAAGATGAGCAGGTCCGGCGCCGTGTCTAATCGTTCTAATGCAGCTAACACCACCGGGCCCTCGCGAAAGGCCAACAGGCCCGGCACGTAGGGAAAAGTGACCGGCCGGGTGGCGATGGCGTAGTCCACCGGGGCCAACCCCTCAAAATCCAGCACTACCACGGCGGCGCGGGCCACGTCGCCGCGGACGCTGACGTCAACCCCGGCTACTCGGCGCACCGGGCCCAATCGAGATTGGCGCTCCACCTGCGCGGCCAGTTCGCGCTGCACCGCAAAAGCCTCTTTGGGCGAAAGATCCCAGCGATGAGGCAATGCCACTCATATACCTCCGCAAGCTCGTCAAACGTCAGGCGTCATCATAAGGCAGCGTAAACCGGAACGTGCTCCCCTGCCCCAGCGCGCTCTCGGCCCAGATACGCCCGCCGTGTGCCTCGATGATTTGCCGGGCAATGTACAAACCCAGTCCAGATCCTTCGGGCTGTTCGCCGGCCGTATGCGGCGCCCGGTAGAACTTGGTAAAAATTCGGTCCAACGAGTCGGCGGAGATACCAATCCCCGTGTCCCTCACCTCCACCATAATCTCATCCTGGGACCCTCGCGCGCCAATCACAACCTGGCCCGCTTTGGGCGTGAATTTGATGGCGTTGCCGATGAGATTGGTGACCACTTGCTGCAGCAAGTCCTGATCGCCGATGACAGGGGGCAGGCTGGCGGGTAAATCGGCTTCCAGGGCAATATCTTTCTCCTGGGCAATGCCTCGCAATTTGGCGACCGCCTCCTGCAATACATCCAGTAACTGTACCGGCTCGCGCCCCAGCTCTAACATACCTGATTCCAGCCGCGAGATGTTCAACAGATTGTTCACCAATTGGGCAAGCTGGTCTGCCTGCTGGAGAACAATGCCCAGGAATTCCCGCTGCGTTTCCTCGTCGGGCACCTGGCCTTCCAGGATGAGACGCACAAACCCCTGAATGGAGAAGAGCGGCGTACGCAATTCGTGGGAGGTGGTGGAGAAGAACTCGTTCTTCATTTCCTCAATTTCGCGCTCCTGGGTCACATCGTGAACCACCCGCACTTCACCGATGCGCTGGCCGGCCTCGTCACTGACGATGGTGGAGAAGACACGCAGCATGCGAGGCCGGAGCGTCTCACCCCCCGGTCCAGTCCGAGGAACTTCCACTTCGCGGGCCAGCACGCCGGTGCGCTCTTTGACCGTGGCCGGGCTGCCGATGGCCTGCAGCCGTGGGTCTGCGCCCGGGTCAGTGGCTGGCTGTCCTACGATGTCCTCCCGCCGCATGTCGAGCATCATAGCCAGCGCAGGGTTACATTCGACCACCACGCCATCCCGGTCGAGCATAAGCAGCCCGTCCGCCATGCACTGGATAATGGCATCGGTATGCTGTTTCTCGGAGAGCACCTGCGAGAAGAGGCGCGCGTTCTCGATAGCAATAGCTGCCTGGGCGGCGGCGATGGTCAGCAACCGTTCCTGGTTGGGACCGAAGGCATGGGGAACCCGGTCGTCCACGTTGATAACGCCGATGACCCGTCCTTTCACCTGCAGGGGGGCGGCCAGCAGGGATCGAACTTCCGGGTCAAAAAAGATGTAATCCGGGTCCTGTAATGTATCGGGCAGATAGATAGGGCGTACTTCGGCCGCCGCCCGGCCGGCGATTCCCTCGCCCAGCCGCAGCCGGGCCGCTTTGCGCCATTCGGGCTTGAGGCCGACCGCCGCTTTGATCTCCAGCATCTGGCTTGCTGCGTCGAGCAAGAAGATGCAGCAACCCCGGCAGCCCATCGCACGCCGGATCGCCTGGACGATAGCGTCGAGCACCTCAGCCAGATTCAGGTTGGTAGCGATTTCGTTGGCCAGAGTGTAGAGTTCGCTGACTTCGTTGAGACGCTGGCGTGTCTCGTTGAAAAGACGGGTACGCTCCATAGCCAGCGCCGTTTGATGCGCCAGTGCCCGGCAGAGCCGAACGTCGTCGGGGGTGAATTGTCGAGACGGCTGCCGGTCGTAAAGCTCTAACAGACCGATGATGCGGCGTTCCAATTGCAAAGGAAGCGCCAGCAATGCTTTCCAGCCAGGTGATTGCCAGGAAGGAAGCGGATCAGTCGTCCCGTCGCCTTCTCGGCTATAGGCCAGAACAGGCCGGCGCGTTTGCAGCACTTGACGAGCGACCGGGTCGTCGCCGAGAGGGACGGATTGGCCCAGCGTGCGCCAGGTATGGGAGGGACTCTGGTCGTCAACCATGACATACTCGGCGACGGAGGTGATTGTTTCGTCCCTGGCATCCAACTCGCAGATGGTACAGCCGCCCACGGTGAGGACTTCGGTCAGCTTGGCGGCTATCGTCCGAAGCACAGTATCGCCATCCAGATTGGCACCGATGGCCGTGCTGGTTTCGTAAAGAAGAACCGTTTGTTCGTGCATGCGACGCTGTATACTGTTGTACAGGCGCACGTTCTCGATAGCACCGGCTACCTGGGCGGCCAGCGCTTGCAGCAATAATCGGTCAGCCTGTCCAAAGGCACCGATTCGGTCGCTTTGCACGTCAAGCACGCCCAAAATGCCCTCCCCCCCGCTGAGAGGAACCGCCAGCTCAGAGCGTACGTTGGGCAATCCAGGGTGAGACACATAGCGGTCATCGCGCGTCACGTCCGAGACAATGGCTGCCTCACCGCAAGCCGCCACCCAACCGATGATCCCCTCCTCTCCTACCCGGAGCAAACGGTGCACGCCGGGTTTTGCCGGCTCGCCATGCCATACCCCCGCGCGAAAAACGATCTCCTGGCCGATAGCGTCCATCAAAAATAGATGAACGTACTCGTAATCGAAACCCTGGTATATCAACCACACCACTTGCTCCACCAGCGTTTCCAGATTCAAAATAGGGGCAATTTTCTGGCTGAACTTGGGCAGGGCGTGCAGGTGAGCGGCAGGTAGTTCGGCGGAGAGACGATGGAGACGACTGGCTTCGGCCAGGATCGCGCTCTGGCAAGCCATCAGATGTCGCCACAGGTCGGGGCCTGAGGGTGGGTCGCTGGCGCTCAGGACATCCAGCACCGCCTCGAACTGGTCGGTGACGGCAGCGATCAGATCAGCCTGGCCCGTGCCGGGACTACGCCCCGTGTCGGGACTGCGCCCCATGCCGGGACTGCGCGCTACATCACCTTGGTCCTTAGTAAGGGCCGCAAGCAGCCGCGACAGGTGATCGCCCAGCGTAGCCCGGTCGCCATGGATGGTGGCCCGGGCCATGTCGATCCAGGCATCTACATCCTCAGGCGACGTCTCCTGACGCGCGCCGGCCTGTGCCCGCGCCTCAGCCAGCCAGCTTTCCAGCCGGGGCCACATCAGATCAGAAGATGGCTGTTGGCTTATCTCGGCCACACTACTGCGCCCTTTCTCATTACCCTGCGCGTATCTTCTCAAAAAGTAGGGGCAAACCCTTCCCCAAGATATTGAGAAGATACGGGCAAGCCCTTACCCCAAGACATTGAGAAGATACCCCAGCGCCCCCATGTCATTTCAAGCCGAAGGCGAGAAATCCCTATACAGGGCATTTTGCTCCTTGGAATGACCCGGTGTAGGGGAACGAGCATCCTTTCCATATTCCTGACTGGGGATAATTTAACACAAAAAGAGCGAAACAACAACCCCGCCCCAGCGGAGCCTTGTCTTAAGTGCTCGTCTTATGTTGGATTGTAACATCCGCCATAGGCGAGCGCAAGTCAGGGCTTGGCAGAATCCCAGGAACAACTTGTTCAATCAAAACCTGCGGGAGGGTTCGCCCCGAAATCTGAACACACCCCAATCCAACCCTTGCTTGATGTTGTGATTCGATGTATAATATATCCATCAATTGAAGGTGGATAGATATGGCATCGGAAAGAGCTAAACGGATTAATGTTACCTTTCCCACTCCCCTACTGGAAGAACTCGGACGCTATGTCCCTGCGCGGGAGCGCAACCGGTTCATCGTCGAAGCTACAGAAAAAGAGCTACGACGACAGCGGTTGCTCAAAGCCCTGCGCGACACTGCCGGCGCCTGGCAGGATGAAGACCATCCCGACCTGAAGACTCCCGAAGACGTAGAGCATCACGTCCGTCGCATGCGCCAGACATGGATGCCGCGTTCCTGGGATGAGATAGTAGAGAATGCGGAACAAAATGACTGATTATCTACTGGATACCAACATCCTTATCCTGCATCTGCGACAGCACCCGAACATAACTGCATTGTTGACCCAATGGAGTGAAGCAAGTGCCCTTTGCATTTCAACAGTAACTCGGACAGAGATACTGGCCGGAATGCATTCTCACGAGGAAAGACGTACTCTGGAGTTATTAGACTCGTTGACAAACATTGTCATCGATCAGTCCATTGCCGACCAAGCTGGTCGCTTGATATACCAGTACGCGCGTCAGGGAATCCAGATCTCCTTCCCTGACGCGCTGATTGCCGCCACCGCTCTCCAGCACGACCTCACCCTAGTCACGACCAACGCCAAACATTTCCCTATACCCGAATTGCGACATTACACCCCAGAATAATCATGTCCCATCGCAAAGCCACCGTACTGGCCAATCCCAACATCACTTTTATCAAGGCCGACTGACCGCCTTCGCCTCTCTCCCCGACGCCCACCTATTAGAAATAGGCGTTCTCATTGTTTTCTTAGAATCGTGTGCTATACTTTGGGCA
>CAYTNQ010000029.1:0-35926 GCA_964439175.1 uncultured Anaerolineales bacterium
TCGCCGCCCATCGTCCCGGCGCCCACGACGCCTGCTTTGAAAATATACATGGTTGCACCTCCTTGTGTACAGTATTTGGTAGATTGGTAGATTGGTAGATTGGTAGATTGGTAAATTGGTAAATTAGTAGATTGGTAGATTGGGAATAGGCTATTCCTCTCCAGGCAATTCCGGCATAGTTACGTAGACAAAGCTATCTTCGCGGAGCATGCGGTCTCCGTATTCCTGGCGTCCTTGCTGCTGCTTGTGAACGTAGCGAATATAGCCGTTGAGGGAACGAAGGGCACTGTGACAAAGTTCACGCTGAGTGGGCAATTCTCCTGAGATGTAGCCTACTTCGTCGCAGGTGATGAAGCCACTCAGAATCTCGTTGAGGGAGCCACGGGCGATGTAATAGAAACGCAGACTATCCAGGTAGTGATAGCGCCCATAACCCTCGGCAATATTGAGTACCGTGCTGGCGGCTGCTCTGCGCATTTGGTCAGCCAGATTGTATTTCTCTTCCGGCGGCAACCGCTTGCTAACACGGTAAGCCTCTCGCAGAACCTGCAATGCCAACTGGTAGCATTCCAGATCTTCAAACCCGCGTTGCCCCCTCTCCGCCCCCGCCATACGCCCCTCCTAATTTACCAATTTACCAATTTACCACTCCACCACTCTACCAACCTGCCAATTTCCCAATCTACCAATTTCCCAACCTACCAATCTACCAATTTCCCAATTTCCAAACCTACTAACTCACCCTCTCCAAAATCAGCGCTCCCCCCTGCCCACCGCCGACGCACATGGTCACCATGCCGTACCTGGCGTTGCGTCGCCGCATCTCGGGCAGCAGTGTCGCCACCTGGCGTGACCCGGTCGCCCCCACCGGGTGTCCCAGGGCAATCGCGCCGCCGTTGGGGTTGACGATGTCGAAATTCAGTTCGTAGCCCTGGTTCTTAAGTTCGATGTCGTCGGCCAGCACCTGGGCGGCGAAGGCCTCGTTCAGCTCGATGACCTCCATGTCTTCCAGTTTCAGGCCGGCCCGCTGGAGCGCTTTCGGGATGGCATAGGCCGGGCCCAGGCCCATATAGGCCGGGTCCACGGCGGCGTAGGCATAGGCCACGATGCGGGCTTCGGGTTTAATGCCCAACTCCTTAGCTTTGTCGGCGGTCATTACCAACATAGCAGCGGCGCCGTCGCTGATAGGACAGGCATTGGCCGGGGTAACCGAGCCATTCTTCTTGAAAACGGTCGGGTAGAGGGCCGCCTTTTGCACGCTGAGGGCGGGGTTGATGCATTCGTCCTGGGTGATGCTCTCGCGGGCTACCTCCTGGCCGGCGACCTTCTTCACGATTTCCACTGGCACGATTTCTTCTTTGAATTTCTCCATGCGCGTTGCCATGAAGGCCTTCTTGTGGCTCTTCACCGCGTACTCGTCCTGCGCTTCGCGGCTGATCTCGTAGCGTTCCACCAGGTTTTCAGCCGTGCGGCCCATAATCTGGTTGGCGATAGGATCGGTGAGGCCTTCCCACAGGGCATCTGTAAGCTCGCTGTGGCGCAGCTTCAGGCCCCAGCGGGCGTTCTTGATGATGTAGGGGATGTTGCTCATGCTCTCGGTGCCGCCTACCAGGTAAAGCTCGCCGTCGTCGGAGTTGATGGCCTGCACCGCCGAGGTGATGCTCTGGATACCCGACGCGCAGTTGCGGGCCACCGTGAAGCCCGGTACTTCCATGGGCACGCCGGCCATCAGCGCCGCCACCCGGCCGATGTTGGCCGCATCGGACGGCTGGCCGATGTTGCCTAGAATGACCTCATCCAGAGTGGCGGGGTCTACCCCAGTTCGCTCAAACACCGCTCGGAACACGATCTCGGCCAGATCCTGTGCGCGTAAGGATCTCAGCGCGCCCCCGTGTGTTCCGATCGGAGTTCGCACAGTACCGGCAATGAAAATCTCTTTCATATCTGCCTCCTTGTTATACAGATTAGATACTGCGTATTGCGTACTGCGTACTGCGTGTTGGGTATTTTGCAAGACTTGAGGACACAGAATACGCAATACGCAGTACGCAATACGCAACGACGTTACTTCTGCAATCCACGTAGAAACATATCAAACGTGGTCCAGTAAAGGGATTCAAGATCCGAAGCCACTACCTCGCGCCGCAGAGGGTGTCCCAGCAACACCAGCACGCCGTTGAGCGATGCCCAGAGCGCAGCCGCCGCCGGACGTGACTCAGCCAGGTCGAATATTCCCTGGTCGATCCCCTGTTGCACGGTTTGAACTACCCAGTGGAAACCCCGCATGCTGCGGGTGAGTATCTGCTCGTACACCTCTGCCGGGACTGCCGCTTGGAATTTTCCCCGGTCGAAGGCCATAATCAGCCGGTAGTAATGGGGATTGCCTTGAAAGAAGTTCAGATAAGCCACAGCTAGGCGTCGCAGACGCTCACCAGGGGCGATTTCCCGATCAGGCGCATAGGCTTCTTCCAGGTCGGAGACCAGTTGTTCCAGCCCCTCTAAAAGCAAATGAGCAAGGATGGTCTCCTTGCTCTCAAAATACAAATAAACCGTGCCCTTGCTGACCTCAGCTCGTGCGGCGACGTCATCCACTGTGGCCAGTTGGAAGCCGCCTTCAAAGAAAACCGCGCGTGCGGCGTTCAGAATCGAACGGCGCCGGTGCTCTTTCTCACGCGCGCGGCGTTGCGTGGTGGACATCAGACTCTTCCCTCAATATGAAAGTAACTATTAGTCAGTTAATGACTGTAGGTCATTATAGCACACAGGACAGAGAGAGTCAAGCAGTTTTTTGCTTGACAAATCCCAAAAGATATGCTATTATGTTCATAATATGAACTAATTGTTCATATTATGAACAACGTAACCCTTGCTTTTCTCCTCGGACCGCTTCCACACCTGTAAATTACGTCTCAAGTGAGAACTACCGGAAGTAATGATCACGCCGGCAACAAGAACCATGTAGAGATGACATCGTCACAAATGCCCCACGAATCAAACCTGATACAAACCGTTCTTAAAGCGCTGGATGTAATGGAATGTCTTGCATCCGCCGATCGCCCTTTATCGACTCTTGAGGTCGCCGAATTGTGCGGTTTGTCTCGCCCTACTGCTTACCGGTTTCTCACTACGCTCCTGGCCCGAGGCTATGTTGCAAGCAATCAAAATGGACACTATCACCTTGGCACCAGGGTACTAACACTCAGCAAGGGACTTCTAGATCGCCTCGACCTGACCGAGTTGGATAGGCCAGAGTTGTGCGAACTAAGTCAGGCTTCGAACGAAACGGTGCATTTCGCCATCTTAGACGACACAGAGATGCTCTACGTTGACAAGGTGGAGAGTCCTCAGCCTGTGCGTATGCACTCTACCATAGGTGCTCGCAATCCCTTATACTGTACGGCGATTGGCAAGGCCGTCCTCGCTTTCATCCCGGTCGAAGAGCGCAACGCGCTTCTCGACCGAATCACCTTTATTCCCCGGACCCCCAATACAATCACTGATAGAGCAGCATTGGCTGAGCACCTGGAACTTGTGTATGCCAGGGGATTTGCTATTGATGACATAGAAAACGAGGAGGGTATACGCTGCGTGGGCGCACCTGTTTTCAACCATACAGGGCGAGCCTTCGCCGCTATCAGCATCTCGGGGCCGGCCTACCGCTTATCCATCCCGCGGCTCTTGGAGCTTTCCGCATTAGTTATCGCGGCAGCAAATGCTATTTCTGAAAAGTTAGGTTATGTGCCGCATTGAGACCGACGTGAGTCGGGAATGGCCGGAGGGAAAGCGCCGCCAGATCATAGAGAGTATCCCTTTGTAATGCTCCCACTTACTGCATAGACGACGTGGCCGACCACGCCCTGGCGTTGCTTATGGAAGCCGTCAGGCATGTCGCACGGCAGGACCGCTGGATCCGGGCCGGGCGTTGGGACCGTGCCGGGGCACGACCGGCCCGGCGACTGAAAGGCCGGACTATGGGATTCATCGCTTTACTTTGCCGTGGCAGCTTCCTGCTTGAAGCACTCGATTTTTGGCGACTTCAATCTGGTGACAGTTTTGAATACCGGGCTGGTGCCGGTCTTTTACAACTCAGCAGCCAGCTTCAAATCCCCTGAATTGCACCCCAATATACCGCAGCATCCTGCCGGCTGCTCACGTCGAGCTTCCGTAAGATGTTGTGGACGTGGTTCTTGACAGTACCCACCTCGATGACCAGGCGAACTGCGATCTCTTGATTGCTAAGCCCTGCTCCAATCAGGTCGAGCACTTCGCGTTCGCGCGGCGTCAGTTCGGTGACCTCATCCATTCCCGGCTCAATTGTGGAATATGGCTGTGCCAGTTCGGCGATGCGCGAGATCATGGCGGCAGCGACCTCAGGTGAGACCAATGCTTCGCCATTATATACGGCTCGAATGTTTCTCAGCAGATACTCCACCGAATCTTCCTCGAGGACGTACCCGGCAGCACCCGCTTCGATATAGCGCAGGATGAATTCTTCCTCCGCCCTGGCGAACCCCACCGCTAAGATTCTAAGGGCCTGTAAAAGAATAACTTCCGAGTTTTGGTCGGACTCCAAGCGTGGAAAATCGGAACTTATTCCTTTACAAGGCCTAACCGAAGAAAAAGCCTTCACACTACGGATGAGTTTAAGCGCACCATCGTTGGGCAGGTTGACGTTCGCCAGAATTACGTCGCAGTTGCATGTCCATATCAGGTCAAGTGCTCGGTCGACATCAGTGGCCAGTCCGACCACGCGGATGTCGGGCTCATGCTTTAATGCAGCGGCGGTCACGCTGCACATCAAGCTAGACTTATTGACGATTAGCACGCCGATCATTGTCCCTCAGCCCCTATTTTATCTGCCTTTGCTCAAGTGACTCATCCCTCCGGGCCAACTCCTCCCCAAATATACCCTAATTTGTATCCGCTTTCTATACCAAGGTATATAGTCAACGCGACCAGATACGTGATATTATAAACAAGAACGTAACTACTCAGCCACCCTTGCGAAGGTTAAGAATAACTTTGCCAACAGGGCAATTTTCGGTAGGCCAGGGCGCTTTCGCTCTGAAAATTCTTACCAAACCTTCGCAAGGGTTATCTGGCCTGAGTGGTAACTAGCTAACTTATTTACGTGGAGGACTTCGTAAGGCTCCTTCATTATATCTTAAGATTATGACGTCCGTCCTTAACTCCAGATTAAGTCGTCCTTAAGAGAACCTTATGAACCAATAAAATCTACGCATCGAAACTCGCTTTTTAGATGAGACCCAATACTGTATGTATCCCAACTGAGTGGATTGAAGAAGTCCGGGCCGCAATGAAGCGAGCTGAGGCGTCAGGTTTGAGCGGGGACGCTCTGGAAGAGAAAGAATGACAGCCTCTCCCTATCTCGATCTGCTTAGAAACCACATCGACATAACACGCGTTCCGTTTAGCGATCGGGGTTCACGCCTGTTGGTCTTTCGCATGCCCCATCAAAGTCGGCTATTGGTCAAACTGGCCGAACGGTTGACCGAGCTTCAGCCTGACATCGAGGCCTATCTCAGCCGCCCTCCCTTTATCCGCGACCTTTACCTGATGGATGAAGAAGGTGAAATGCTTGAATTTGAAATCGATATCTCCCCCCATATTCTGAACCTTCAGACTCGGGAAGGTGACTTTGGGGTAGTCTTTCAGGACAACCAAACGCTCGCTTTTGGCCTCCCTCCTCAAGTGACTGCTGGCCTGCGATTCTACGTTTCGCCCCAGTACTGGCAGGAAACTGAGCAGGGTGGCGTGTTCAAGTCAGTGCGCAATCTGGCTTATGCCAGCAATGGGGAAACCGTCCGCAACGAGATCACACCTATGGGGGGTGGGTACATTGTCGAGTTCCTGGTTAAAGCGGGTGACGATTGTGCGATCACACTCACCGTCGGCAGCAGCACCAGGCCTCACCACGAAGTACCAGCGTTTTCTACATCGCGCGCAGCCGCTGAATCACGCTGGCAGGAGTGGTTCAGCCGCGTTCCCCCCGTAGCCGAGCATTACCGCCGTACCTACGCTTACGCCTGGTGGATCATGGCCAATAATCTCATCAGCCCCCGGGGGAGCGTGGCCTATGAAGCGATGGCCCCTTCCAAGGTCAACTACGTGGGGCTGTGGCTGTGGGATAGCGCCATACATGCTCTCGCCTATCGGCACGTGGATCCCGAACTGGCGCGCAATCAAATCCGGGCGATGCTAACCTGCCAGCTTGCGGATGGCATGCTCCCTGACGCCGTATACGATGAAGGCGTCATCTCCGAGCTCGAGCATCCTTTCCGCGCCGAAGTCACCAAGCCCCCGATCCTGGCCTGGGCCGCGCTCAAGCTGCACGAAACGAACCCCGACCCGGAGTTTTTGCAAGAGATTTACGTGCCATTGGTGCGCTGGAATGCCTGGTGGTTCAGCATGAACGACGACGACGTGGATGGCCTGGCGCAATATAACCACCCCTACTCCTCGGGCCTGGACGATAGCCCTTTGTGGGACTATGGAATGCCGGTCGAATCGCCGGATTTGAACACCTATCTTTGCGTGCAGATGGGGTCACTGGCGTTAATGGCTGAAGAATTGGGAATGAACGTCGAGGGGGGCATGTGGCGCCGCCGTGCTGCAGCTATCGTACGCCGGATGCTCGAGGACTTCTGGGACGAGGAAGCCGGTCTGTTCCGAGCGTTGCACGACGAGCAGACTATCCCCGTGGCTACCCCATTTAACCTCTATCCCCTGTGGCCCGGCCAGTTGCCCCAGGACATCCGGGATCGGCTCATCGCTCATCTTACGAACCCTGATGAGTTTTGGGGGGAGTACGTCATCCCCTCGGTGGCGCGCAACGATTCGCATTTTGATCCGGAGGCAATGTGGCGCGGGCCGGTGTGGGTCAATATCAACTACTTTTTCATCGAGGCACTGCGCCAGGTCGGTGAACATGACCTGGCGCGCACTCTGCGAGAGAAGACATTGGATTTGGTGATGAGGCAACCCGGCATCTACGAGTACTACAATGCAGACACGGGTGAGCCGCCCGCTACTGCCGCCGAAACTTTTGGGTGGACTGCGGCTGTTTTCATTGACCTGGCGATTCAGGCCAGCCTTGAGGAAGAAGGCAAAATACCCGAGGGAACTTCATGAGGAGGATGGGCACATGACCTATGCTGAACAACTGGCGACGTTCGTTACCCGGGTATCCTACGACGATCTCTCAGCGGCCGCGCGATTGCAGCTCAAAATCCGGGTGTTGGATGCCCTCGGCTGTGCCATCGGTGCACTTTCCGGAGAACCCATCCGGCTCATTCGGCAGCAGATCGAGGATTTTGGGGGAGGTAATCACTGCACTCTCATTGGAGGCGGGCGAGCGGCTCCAGACCGGGCAGCGTTCTACAATGGCGCCCTGGTGCGCTATTTGGACTTTAACGACAGTTATCTGGCACCGGGTGAGACTTGCCACCCCAGTGACAACGTGGGAGCGATGCTGGCGGCGGCTGAGTATGCAAATTGCCACGGCCGTGACTTTCTGACCGCCCTGGCCGTGGCCTACCAGGTGCAGTGCCGGCTGAGCGATGTCGCGCCTGTGCGGGCCAAGGGCTTTGACCATACAACTCAAGGGTCGTATGCCGTGGCAGCGGGTGCATCCAGGGCACTGGGACTGAATCAGGCCCAGACTGCGAATGCCATCGCCATCAGTGGCACTGCATTCAACGCGCTGCGGGTGACCCGCACCGGGGCACTATCGCACTGGAAAGGGTTGGCCTACCCCAACACCGCCTTCGGTTGTATCCATGCCACCTTTCTGGCGATGCGGGGTCTCACTGGCCCCCCGGAGGTCTTTGAGGGGAATAAGGGCTTTATGGATGCCATCGCCGGGCGCTTTGAGATCGACTGGTCGCAAGAGGATCTGGAGCGGGTGACACGTACTATCCTCAAGAAGTACAACGCCGAGATTCACTCTCAGTCAGCCCTGGAAGGCATGCTGGAACTCAAGCAAGAAGAGGGGTTTGGAGCGGACGAGGTAGAGCGGATCGAGCTTGACATCTTTGACGTGGCCTACCACATCATCGGCGGTGGCGAGGAAGGAGATAAGACCCTCGTCCGTGCCAAAGAAGAGGCGGATCACAGCCTGCCCTATATGCTCGCAGTGGCCATCCTGGATGACCAGGTCACGCCGGCGCAGTACCGGCCAGAGCGTATCCAGCGCCAGGATGTGCAGACCCTGCTGCGTAAAGTTTCGGTCCGGCCGCAGCCGGCCTATAGCCAGCGTTTCCCCGACGAGATGCCCTGCCGTGTCAGTGTCACGCTCCAGGATGGCCAGGTGCTGACCAAAGAGAAGCGAGACTACGAAGGTTTTCATACCCGTCCGATGCGATGGGAGACGGTGGTGCAAAAGTTCGAGCGGCTGAGTCGGCCTTACGTTGACTCAGCCTTACAGCATAAAATTGTAGACGTCGTCGCCAACCTGGAATCAAACCAGGTCGGCGACCTGACGCAGATCTTAGCGCGTGTCTAAGACCATAGTGGGGCAGCCCGGGCAGACTGGAAAGTCTGCCCCACGTCTATAGTTCAGGTTTCAGCCAGGTGGAAATGGGTTGAATCCAATTTACCGCCATTGGATTAGAGGAGAGTTCTCGGAAAGTGGTCGCGGTGGCTGATGCTAAAGGCAAACGGAATACGCAATACGCACTACGGGCGTGTGGCGTGGTCCGTGTTCCGTCAAGCCAGACACTTAGATGATAAAGGACTTTCCGAGAAAGCTCTAGAGATGAAAGGGGGTTAAATTATGTCTCAAGTTCAAATGAACGATCGAGCATTTACTTTTTTGAAAATTAACGAGCGCCAGTCGAAGCCCCGCACGCGAGGCGTGACCGAGATGCGCGGGCCCTATTACTCGCCCATGGGCAAGCGCTATCTGCAGGACGTGCTGGAGACGATGGGGGCTTACGTGGACGCGCTCAAGTTCGCCGGTGGCTCTTTCAGTTTGATGCCGCGGCCGGCGGTGAAGGAGCTCATTGACCTATGTCACCAATACCAGGTCCTGGTATCCACAGGCGGCTTCATGGAGTACGTTCTGACCCAGGGGCCGGAGGCGGTTGATCAGTATATTCAAGAGTGCCGGGATCTGGGGTTCGACATCATCGAGATCTCCACGGGGTTTATCACCATCCCCACCGACGATTGGCTGCGGCTGGTCGAAAAAGTGCAGAAGGCTGGATTGAAAGCCAAGCCCGAAGTGGGCATCCAGTTTGGAGCCGGGGGGGCCAGCGCAGCCGAAGCATTGGAGGCCGAGGGAACCCTCGACCCGGAATGGGCGATCGGGCAGGCGAAACGCTTTCTGGAAGCCGGCGCCTACCTGATTATGATCGAGTCGGAAGGGATCACCGAGAACGTTACTCATTGGCGCACGGATGTGCCGGCCAAGATCGCAAATGCGTTGGGGCTCGAGAAAGTGATGTTCGAAGCGGCCGACCCGGAAGTTTTTGGCTGGTACATCAAAAATTACGGCCCGGAGGTAAATCTCTTCGTCGATCACAGCCAGATTGTTCAACTCGAATGCCTGCGCGCAGGCATTTGGGGAACGACCAGTCTCTGGGGGCGGGTTCTGACCTACAAGGAATGAAGTTTGGAATTGCTGCAGGCCAGTAGGGCGTGTCCCAAATTCTTGGCAGACCCTAAGGGTTTTCTGAAAACCCTTAGGGTCTTAACCAAGTAATTCCGCTTGACAAATCCACGTTTTTTCGTTAGTATAATGGTAAGAATTGCATTTGCATGGCCAGTCTTGACCTCATCGGGTCGTGGAACCTTTCTGGAATCCAGGGCTGCTCTGGAAACCACTTATCACTTATAGGAGAAGGATGATGTGTCCCGGTTAAGGCCGGGGGCATAGACGGCAGACAAATAGTAAACGATAAAATTCTGTCGTTGTAGCTTCTTAGGAATTCTGCTCTAACAAGCGCAGATCTCGATAAGCTCGGTTCCCGGTTCTGCAGTCAAGAAGATACCTGGATGGACCGAGCTTTCTGTTTAAGATCCGCCGGCGGAACTTGGCTGCTGAATTGGTAGCCTGAGGCGGAGCGACTTTGATCGCCCGGTCCTTACCCCATGTCAGGTAAAGAGGCCGGGCATTTGTATTTCGACTGAAAAAGAAAAAGGAGGAGTAATATGCCAGTTGAATATGCCTTAGAGGAATGGTTAACTGAGGACTATGATTACGAGCCACCCCATCGGGGGCAGATCCGCCAGGGTGAAATTCTCAAGATCGAGGAGCAGGGAGTCACGATAGACCTGGGCCTCAAGCGTGATGGCTTTGTTCCTTATAGGGATCTCGAACGGCTGGGCGAAGAAGCGTCGTCTCAGCTAGAACCCGGTCAAGAGGTCGTGGCCCGCGTCGTGCGGCGCGAGGACCGGGAGGGCAACCTCATTCTCTCATTGTATCAAGCGCGCTCAGAGAAAGACTGGAAGAGAGCTCAATCGCTATTAGAGGATGGTGATGTCTGGCAAGGAAAGGTCGCCGAATATAACCGTGGGGGCCTGATTGTGACATTTGGTCATCTGCGGGGTTTTGTCCCTGCTTCCCATCTTATGGCGCGGGACATGCGAGGTTCGTCCTCCAATCAGCGTGAGGAAAAGCTCAAGGCCTGCGTCGGGCGAGAATTGTCACTGAAGGTTATCGAGGTAAACCGAAACAGGCGTCGCCTGATCCTGTCGGAGCGGCTTGCCAGGGAGCAGTTGCGCGAGCAGAACATAGGGCGCCTTCTGGATGAACTGGTAGAGGGCCAGGTGTGCCGGGGCAGGGTCAGCCGGCTATGTGATTTCGGAGCGTTTGTCGACCTGGGAGGAGCAGAGGGGCTGATTCACATCTCGGAATTGGCTTGGCGGCGCATCCGTCGCCCAGAGGAAGTGTTGCAGGCAGGCGACGAGATTGAGGTGTATGTCTTGCGCCTGGATCACCAACGTAAGCGCATTGGCTTGAGCTTGAAGCGGCTGCAACCCAGCCCCTGGGGCCTGGTGGATGAGACCTACAGCGTCGACCAACTGGTGTCCGGCGTGGTGACGAACGTCGTCAAATTTGGCGCATTCGTGGCGCTGGACATAGGGGTCGAGGGTCTGGTCCACGTCAGCGAATTGGCCGACCCGCCGCCATCAGAGCCGCGCGACGTGGCGCAGGTTGGTGATAGACTGGTACTTCGCATTCTGCGCATCGACTCATTCCGCCACCGGATTGCGCTCAGTCTCAACAGAGTATCCGCGCAGGAGCGCAGCGAGTGGCTGGCCCAGCAGTCCCTGGATCAGGCGGAACAGGCAGACGATGCCAGCGATTCTGCCCTGAATGATGTGGAGATGCCACCCGAGCCTGTCCAGACAGCAGAGGTGGCTGTGCCTGTGATATCCTAGCTGGTGGCGAAAATCTCCACTTTGAGGGATAGGGAGCATTTGGGTGTGCACAGGACACAAATTCAGAGAGAGGGATGAGACAAAAGGTGACTTCGACCAGAAAGCAGTTAGAAGCCGATTTGAGAGAGGCTGAACGGGAATTACAAGAGTTAGAAAAGCAGCTAAATAACAGGCCAGATATTGGTCTGGGTCAAGGCAGCACAGGTGCTTATTCGTGGGAGATGGCCCTCGCTCGTAAGGGAAGAGTCGTCTCACGCATCGAGGCGTTGCAAGAAGCGTTGGCGAGAGTGCATGAAGGCACTTACGGGCATTGCGAGTGCTGTGGTGCGCAGATCGACCCTGAGCGATTGGAGATCCTGCCTACCACGTCGCTGTGCGCGGCTTGCGCACGAGCGGACGGTGCGGAGCCAACCTCCGCGCCAAGTGCCCGCTCCTAAGCCAGCGCTGAGGAGTGATAAAGCAGACTATCTTTCAATGCAGTTGATTGGGTTTGCCGCTTCGTCCTGCTTATGCTAAAATAGTTTGGTTGTTGTGCCCCCATCGTCTAGAGGACCAGGACATCACCCTTTCAAGGTGGAGACAGGGGTTCGAATCCCCTTGGGGGCATACGAGTTATGACAAGTTACATCACAATATCAAGCTGAAAAGACCTTATGGTGGGCCCAACGGGCGTCGGGCTCGCTTGTGACATCATGGCGAAAGCCGCTCTATACGACCCATCGAGCGGCTTTTTATTTGCGGGGAGTATAGCATGGAGAACCATGTGGGGCAAACTGGTTGATCCACGCTTGGCCGCTTTGGTTCCTGGAGGAACCAAACCATCTCAGAATTGATCGAGCTGGATCGATTGCTCTCGCTGTTGGTGCGCCGTTCCGGTGTCAGAAACTCCGCTCACCGTCCTTTACTCCCTCGATTCCACGCGGATGAGGTTTTTGCACCTTACGCGCCGCCTGGCGGCCAAGACTCGATTGGCCCTGAGGGGGAAGAGCTTGCGCCAGCTCATCTAGCAGGGTTCGGGTCTCCTGCAGGTCAGGAGTGTCAAGTCCTTCGGTGAACCAGCTATAGACCTCGGCCAGCACATCGCGCGCCTCTTGACGTCGCCCCTGGGCTCGCCACAGCCGGGCCAGGCGCACTGTCGCCCGGAGATCGAGAAGCCTGGCGCCGTGCTGCCGGGCCGTGCTCACGGCTGTGCGGAAGCAGGTCTCCGCCTGGCCTGGGGCCAGAGGCTGGAGGTCGTTGAGCAGCTCTCCCTTCAGCCGATAGAGGTCCGCACTGTGAGGCGCGCCGATCTCGATGGCAAGGGCCAGCCCCTGCTCGACCGTGGACAGCGCCTCCTCCCAGGCGCCGATGGACTGCAGCGCCTGGCCCAGGAAACCGTCCAGCCGGGCCAACTCCCGCTCGCGGGCGAAAAAGTCACCATCTGTCACAAGCCGGGTACCCCGGACGAGTAACCATAACGGTGTCGGTTAACGCCTTGGAAGCGCACCTGGCTCATGGCGACTATGAGGGCCCCTGTACACACGCAATAGAACTCACGTGCCCGTTTGAGGCGGAGATACCTGTCATCGGCCCAGACCTCGTGAAGTACGTTCTCGAAGTACCTGGATCCACTTGGGGGTATGGGGGTGGTGGTGGTGTATGTCGTCGAGCCCCGAGCAGAACTATCTGTTTGGCGGCGCCCTTCCTGGTGAGGGACCTCCAGAAGTAGGCGAGGTGCCGGGATACGAACAGTGCATGGGGGGCCCGCCTCAGGGGAGTGTGTGGGACATGTACGTCGGGAAGCTGGATCCTGGCGATCCGGACTTTGTGCAGCATGTCTTATGTAGGGAAATCCTTCCACCCTAGTCAAGTACCACCGGCTCTGCGGGTGGCTTGATCCAGTGCTCTCAGAAGGTGCGCTGGTACGGATCTGTAATCAATCGTCTGTGGGGCTATCCCCTGCCCCACAGACGAGAATTTGTAGCCGGAGTCAAGGTGAGATCCAAGAGTATGCCGTCCTTTTCTCCATCGACTGTATATGGGCGGAGTACTCTTGTATCCTACGCGGGTTCCTTGCCACTTCGCTGGCGCAAGTGTTGCGCCTTGGCGCACAGGTCGCGGAAGTATTCCGTCTCGGTGATCTCGGCAACCTGGCGCGCCTTTTTCACCTCGTCGATCTCGATTTGCAATTGCTGCACCTGTTGACGCAGGCTCTGCTCGCGCGCGTATACCTGGCGCGCCATCGTCTGAAAGACGCGCGCCAGCCGTCCCAGCGCATCCTCCCGCGCCGCGACGCTGTCCAGACTGTCGCACTCGAACACGCCCGACTCGACGGCGGCGGCGGCCTGGATGACGTGATTCACTTGTTCGAGATACTCCAATTCGATATCGCGCAGCCGCTTGTCGGCCAGCGAGGCGTTCAGCCGGGCGCGCAACAGCGCGGCATCGAAGGGCTTGGGCAAGTAGTCGGTGGCGCCCATTTCGATGCAGCGGATGATGCTTTCCATCTCGTCCAGCGCCGAAATGACGATCACCGGGATTTCGCGCTGGGCGCTGTCCCGCTTCATGTGCTCCAGCACCTGGAAGCCGTCCAACTCAGGCATCACTAGGTCCAGCAGCACGACGTCAAAGGGCTGGCTGCTGAGGATATCCAACGCCTGGCGTCCATTCTCCGCCATAGCTACCTCGTAGCCCTGTTCCTGCAGGTTGGTCGAGAGCACCAGTCGGTTGAGGAGATCGTCGTCCACGACCAGGATAGTACCGGTACTCGCCATGTCATAACTCCTTCCGTTGCGCTTCCAGGGCCGCTTTGGCCTCGGCAAACGCCACCTGTATCTGTGCCAAGAGTTCGTCGGCTCCCTCCAGCGCGCCGTCCCGCGCCTTGTATTCGAGTTCTCGCGCTAGGGCGGAGAGTGCCATTGCGCCGAAGGTGGCGCTGCCGGATTTGAGCGTGTGCGCCGCCCGGCGCAGGTCGGCAGCTTGTCCCTGCTCCCAACTATGCTGCGCGTCAGCGATCAGCTTCGGAACGTCCTTGAAAAAGTTGTCCATCAGGCCGGGCAGCATCGCATCCGCCTGTTTGCCCAACGTGCCCCGCAAGCGCTGGAACGCCGCCGGATCGAAGATGGGCGGGGTAGGTTCGCTCGTCGCCATGGCTCCTCTTTCTTGGTCTGTTTCCCCAGGGGACGAAGGACGAAGGACCGCTTCGCGAGACGAAGGATCGGGTTCGTCTTCCCGCACCTGTCCCGATCCCGCCCCATCCCAGATCCCCGGTACGGGGTCCGGGAGAGACCGGGACGGTGGGGCAGGGGTCGTCTTTGGTCCCTGCGGTCGCAGGGCAGGCTTTTCGTCCCCTGGCCTGGCTGCCGGCGATGGTCGCTCATTCATCTCCCCCACGGCTCGCGCCGGGCACTTGTTCAAGGCCGCTACCAGCTCGGGAAGTTGGATAGGCTTGCTGATAAAGTCGTCCATGCCGGTTGCCAAACACTCGTCGCGGTCTTCTTTCATGGCATTCGCCGTCATGGCCACGATGCGTGGCCGCCGCTGGGCGGGGAATTCGCGCCCAATTGCGCGCGTGGCTTCCAGCCCATCCATCTCCGGCATCTGGACATCCATCAGCACCACGTCGTACGGCTGCCGGCGCAACGCGCGCAATACTTCGATGCCGTTGCCCGCCACGTCGGCCCGGTACCCCAGCCGCTCCAGCACGAGCAAGGCGAGTTTTTGATTGATGGCGTTATCCTCCGCCAGCAAAATGGAGAGCGGATGCCGCCGGCCCATTTCTGTGTCGAAGCGAGGTTTGGCCGTCTCTTCAATCGTGGAAACAGTTCCCTCGGCTCCGAAGATGCCGACCAGGGTATTGTAGAGCTGCGAGGCCTTGATCGGTTTCAGCAGATAGGCTGCCAGCTCAACGTCTTGTATTTTTCCCTCCGCATGGCCGAGCGAGCTCAGCATGACCAGTGGCAACTGCCCTGCCGGGCGTAGCCGCCGGATCTCGGCCGCCAACTCGGTGCCGTCCATCTCGGGCATCTGCAAATCCAAGAACGCCACGTCAAAGGGATCGCCCTGGCCGATCCAGGCCAGCGCTTCACGCGGCGAAGCCGTTTCGCACGCCACCATACCCCATGCCTGCGTCTGCAGCGAGAGGATGTGCCGGTTGGTGGCGTTGTCATCTACAACGAGGACGCGCTTGCCCTCCAAGCCGGGTTGAATGCTTTGCCGGTAGGGGCGTGGCGCCAGGTGCTCGGCCATTTCAGCCCGGATGGTGAAATGGAACGTGCTGCCCTGACCGGCGACGCCCTCGCTCTCGACCCACATCCTGCCGTCCATCAGTTCGGCTAAGCGCCGGCTGATCGCCAGTCCCAGCCCGGTCCCGCCAAAGCGGCGCGTGGTCGAGGCATCTACCTGGCTGAAGGATTGGAACAGGCGGTCCTGCCGATCCTGCGGGATGCCGATGCCGGTATCGCGAACGGCAAAGTAGAGGGTGGCGCGTGGAGTGTGGAGCAAAGGTGCCTCGATGCTCTCCGCTCCACGCTCTACGCTCACCGACAAGACCACCTCGCCCTGCTCGGTGAACTTGATCGCGTTGCCGAGCAGGTTGACCAGGATCTGGCGCAGGCGCGTCACGTCGCCGAGGATGGCGGCCGGCACGTTGCTATCCACGACGCACGCCAGGTCCAGTCCCTTCTCCGTCGCCCTGGTCGCCAGCAGGTCTACGGCGCTCTCCACGCACTCGCGTAGGTCGAAGGGTTGGCTTTCCAGCTCCATGCGCCCGGCTTCGACCTTGGAGAAGTCGAGGATGTCGTTGATGATGGTCAGCAGCGCATCGCCGCTGGTGCGAATAGTCTCGGCGAATTCGCGTTGTTCGGGCGTAAGCGGCGTATCGAGCAGCAAGCCGGTCATACCGATGACGGCATTCATGGGGGTGCGGATCTCGTGGCTCATGGTGGCCAGGAAGGCGCTCTTGGCCTGGGTCGCGGCTTCGGCGGCCTCTTTGGCCTGGTGCAAGGCCTCTTCCATGTGCTTGCGTTCGGTGAAATCGCGAATCGCCTCGATCGCGCCGACCACATTGCCTTTGGAATCATGCAGCGTAGAAGCGGTGGCCAGCAGGTAGACGCCGCCGCCCTTGAGATGTGGCACGTAGGTTTCGCCCACCAGGACCTGGCCCTCCCTCTTGATCGACGTATACTTCTGTTCCAGTTCCTTGCGGGGCGTGGTCACCAAATCGATGAGAATGGGCCGGCGCTCACCATAAAAGGGCAGGGCGTACTCGTAATCTCCCTTACCGAGCATGTCTTCCGCTTTCGCCCCGGTCATGGCTTCTATCGCCCGGTTCCAGGCGATAACCTTGCCCTCCTCGTCGATGACAAACACTGCGTCCGGCATAAAGTTGATGATATCGGCCAACTGCCGGTGTGATTCCTGCAGTGCCTCTTCCGCTCGCTTGATCTCAGTGAGGTCGTGATACAGAGCCAGCACCCGTATCTCTTCTCCCTCGACGCTGACGGGCACCGCCCACACCTCGACATCTACCAGCGTGCCATCTCGACGGGTGCGCTGGGTGATGGCGTGAACCGGAGCCTGGCCGGTCTCTTTCCAGCTATGGGCCACGGCCTCAGCTTTGATCGGCTGGATGGCCGGATGGCTGGCCACCAGTTGGTCGAGGTTTCGACCGCTCGCTTCGTCGGCCGTGAAGCCAAATAGCCTTTCGGCAGCCGGGTTCCAGGTGACCACGCTAGCCGCCGGGTCGGTGGCCACAATCGCCACCGGGCTGTTCTGGATGAGCGCCTCCGAGTACAGCTTCTCACGCTGTGCCTCCCGCGTCGCCTGTGCCAGCTCGGCCGTACGCTGCGCGATCCGCTGTTCCAACGTCTGGTACAACCGCACCCGGTCGATGGCGCCAGCGATCTGGTTGCCTACCGTCATCAGCAGCTCAAAGCTGTCCTCCGTCACCGGACGATCCGTCGTGGCGTTGTCGACGGCGAGCACTCCCAGGGCTGCGCCGTGCACCAGCAAGGGCACCGCCACAAACCGGCGCGCCTTCAGGCCCTGCACATACCGCAGCGTTTCTTCGTCAGTCGCCTGCATGGCGTCGGTGACCAGCATAGGCCGGCCGAGGCGCACCGCCCGGCTGAGGAACGAACTCTCATTGTCCAGGGAGACGGCCATCTCTCGCGCCGCGGCGGCCACCTCCTGGCCGCCCCCGACGAGGCGCCCGCCCACCAACAGTCGCCGTTCCTCGTCCACCAGCAGGACCAACGCCCGGTCAAAGCCCAGGTTCCGGATCACAGCGCTCAAGCTATCATCCAGCAGTGTGTCCAGGTCCAGCGCGGCGCCGGTGGCCAGCCCCACCTCGTGCAGCGCGGTGAGCTCGGCGAGCCTATGCTGCAGCGCCGCATTGGAAAGCTGCAGGTCCGCGCTGGCCTTCTGCAACTCGTCATAGTGCTGCTCGGCGCTCTCGCGCTGTTCCAACAGCAGTCGCCGTTGCCGGTCGCGATCGTGACTGACCCGCTTGAGCCGCCAGGCCATCAACCCGACGGCCAGAGGCAACAGGACCGCGATGCAGGCCAGCACGGTCAAGGGGAGGAGGCGCAGCGCAAGGCCGCCCAGCAGAAAGAGCGAGGCCAGCGCGCCCCCCAACACTTCCACTCCGATGCGCGGCGGCGGGGCTTCCCAGGTGAATTCCCACTCGCAACACGGGTCGCCGTACAACTGGCAGTGTGTCTCCCTGACCTCGGCGACCGGCAGTCCGTAAACGATGCGCGGGATCTGGGCGAGCGCGCCCTGCCCATGCCGGCAGGCGCTGAACAGGTAGATCTGTCGCAAGCCCTCGGGCAGCTCGGCCATTTCCTTGTTTGCGTAATACTGGATCACGGCCGAACCGGGCCCCGCGCTCACGGGCCGCATATCGGCTTCGGCGAACTTGGACACCAGGCGGGGCAGCATCTTGTAGACCTGGGCCAGGGAAAAAGGACGGCCCAGGTAGGCCAGGGAAGCCGGAATGGTCCTGGCCGCACGGTTGAAATGGTAGTTTGGATCGCCCGACATCTGGCGGCAGATCTCGCAGGCAAAGGCGTCGAACTCGGTGGAGTAGCTGTGCGAATCGTCCAATAAGTAATCGGCGCTCACGTGATATAGAGGGTCGGGGATGGCCGCGTTGAGGCGAGCCACCAGTGCCTCCAACGCCGCCGCACGCGCCCGGGCGAGGTGCGTTTCGCGTTCTGCGCCGCTGGTCTCGGCGGGCAGAGAGGCTGCGGCGCGCTGGACCACGCATTCCAACATGTACTCGACCGCGCCACGTATGACATGTCCCTTGGTATGGGTGATGGGCCGCCCTGCCTCATCGGCCCCAAAGGGATGCCCCACCATGTACGCCGGCAGCGGGGGGAGGGCGAGGGCGGCAAATTCGTCCGGGCTGAAGGGCTCGGCGGGCGGTTCAGGTCCCCGTGCCAGCTCGGCCCCAGTCGTCGGGACCGGGGCTTGCTTCTTGATCCCAGGCCCAGAAAGGACAGGTGCAGTGGATCGGGGCGGAGCTGGCTCCGGAGCCTCGGCCTGCAGGATGTCCTCTTGCGAGGCCCGGGGCCACAGCCGGTACAGCCCCCGACGCCGGGGCTCCTGCCAGGTGAACTTCCACTCGCAACAGGCGTCGCCCCTGAGGATGCAGCGCTGCTCCTCCACCTTGGCCACCGGCAGCCCGGCGACGATGCGTGGGATCTGGGCGAACACGCCCTGCAAGCCCTGGCAGGTGCCAAAGATGACCCTTTGCTTCAGGCTCTCGGACACCTGGGCCGTGTCCTTGCCGGCGTGCCACTGGATCACGGCCGTGCCAGGCTCAACGTGCACCACCCGCACATCCGTATCCTGGAACAGGGCCTTCACCCGAGGCACCAGGCTATAGCCCTGGGTCACAGAAAAAGGGCGCACCAGGTAAGTCAGGGAGGAGGGGAAGGATCTGGCGCCGCTCTCGAAATAATAGTGCGGATCGCCCGACAGCTCGTAGCAGATGCCATCGACAAAAACCATGAACTCCATCGAATAGCTGTGATGATCGTCCATCAGGTAATCGGCGGTCACGTGATAGACGGGATCGGGGATGGCCGCGTTGAGGCGAGCCACCAATTGCCCAAGCGCCTCCTGGCGGGCTTGCTCGATGTGGGCCTCGCGCTCCGTGGCGCTGGTCCCGGGAGGCAGGGAGGCAACCGTCCGCTGCGCCACACAATCAAGCATATAGCCCACCGTGCCGACGACCACTGGGCCCTTGACGTGGGTGATGGGTCGCCCGGCCTCGTCGGCGCCATAGGGATGCCCGGCCATGCGCGCCGGGAGTGCGGGTAGGGAAGCGGCAACGTCGCCGGGAGCAACAGTGTCCTCTGGCCTAGCGAGAGCGCTCATAAGTCATCCTCCCTGTGGGTGCATACATGCTAAGGTTATGCGGGCCAGCCCCTAGCCCATCACCTGTTGCGCAACGTGCTTGAGCGTGGTCGTGATGGGATGGTCGGGATAGCGGGTCACAAAGACGCCCGCGCTGGCCAGCGCCATCATTTCATCAGAATGGGGCAAGACCCCGGCCACTTCTGCCTGGTAGGCATGCTCCACCCGCGCTTTGACCTCTGCCTCGGAAAAGACCGCCGGCACCTTGTTCACCACGAGCAGCATATGCGGCACACTCAGCCGGCGCGCGACTTCGACCGTGACGCCCGTCCCCTGGTAATCCTGCTGGTCGGGCCGCAGGATGATGAGCAGCGCATCGGAAATGGCAATGGAGAGCAGCGTCTCTTCGTTCAGGCCGGGATGCGTATCAATCATCAGAACATCCAGGTCCAGTGCGTCGATCAGATCCCGAAAGCCGTCGTTGAGCAGCCCAACATCATAGCCCTCGCGCAGGACGCGCGCGATCTCACCGGCCTTGATGCTGGAAGGGACCAGGAACACGCGCCCACGCATGTCGCCGCCCAAGTTGGCTGTCACATCGTGGGCCGTCTCCTGAATCTTGCACTTGCCCCACAGGTAATCGTTGAGCGAGTGGGCTATCCCCTCCTCTTCCAGACCAAAGAGGACGTGGATGCCCGGCGAAGCGATGTCGGTATCCACCACTCCCACCCGGTGCCCGGACGCGGCGATGAGCGCGCCGAGGTTGGCTGTGGTGTTCGATTTGCCGGTTCCGCCCCGAAACGAATGGACCGAAACGATTTTTGACATAGGGTGCCTCCCTCCAATCAAAGCATTATTGCCGCCGTACGGCCAGTATGGCGATGTCGTCCGATGGATCCGCTTCGCCTATAAACTCGCGAACACTCGTCTGAATGGAGTCGAGCAGCTCGGTAGCGGTTGAAGCCGACCGCGCCATCAGCGCATACAGGCGCTCACGTCCAAAGAACTCGCCCTTTGAATTCTGTGCCTCTGTCACACCATCGGTAAAGGTGACCAGCGTGTCGCCCGGTTCGATGCCAACAGACTGGATCTCGAACCGCGCTTCCGGAAACACACCAACCACTGGGCCCGTCGGTTCGAGTTGTCCCTTGACGCCAGCCGAGTTGACCAGGATCGGGAATTCATGCCCGCCGTTGATGTACAAGAGCATGCCGTCCGATGGATCTAGCACGCCGAGAAAGATCGTGGCGAACATGCTGGTGGTGCCGTGCGTGTTGGCGATGTAGTTGTTCGTCAACTCGATGGCGTTCCTTAATGCGCTGGTGCCGGTGGATGGCAAGACGGGTCGCCCGCTACTGGTGCGCCGGCCCGGACTGTCCTCCGCAAGGGCATCCATCCAACGCAACGTATAATGCTGTTGGGCGAAGGCGCGGATGAGGGTGCGAAACAGCGCCATAAAGAGCGCAGCGCCCACGCCTTTGTCGCACACATCGCCGATCACCAGGCCCAGCCGCCGGTTCTGGACGAGAGGAAAGAGATCGTAAAAATCCCCAGCCACCTGGCGGGCCGGTTGAAAGCGGGCGGCCATCTCCCAGCCCGGAACCTGGGGGATCTCCTCCGGGAGAAAACTGGCCTGGATGCGGCGGCCGATCTCCAACTCGCGCTCCAAGGGGATCTCCATATCAGTAGAGCTCGGGCATCTCGATTGGCTCCGGCTGTGGCTTGCAGATGCCACAGTAAAGAGCATCAGCCACGACGACGGCCTTGGGCGTGTTCGCCTCGCCGACGTAGATGGTGAGGATAGCCGGCATCTTTTTCATGTGTTCTTTGCACAGGGCGCGCCCGCAGAAACTGCACACGCCGCGCGCCGGTTCGTCACAATGAAAGCAGATCATGGCTGCACCTCCTCTTCCCCCTCCACCTTGTCGCTCAGCGCCTGCCAGAGGTTCGCCGGCAGCGCGCGGCCGCGTTTAGGCGCCAGGCGTACGCGATACTGTGTCACGCCGCGTATCTCCAACTCGCGGATCCAGCCTTTATCGATCAGGTCGGCTAGCACCCGGCGCGCATGCGCCTCATCTTCTCCCAGGAAGGCGACCACGTCCGCGAAAGCCGTTACTCTCTGTCTTATCATCCACTTGAGCAAGCCGCTCTGCGGCTCCGGTAGCGTCAGCAGATCGGCCATGCTCAGCCCCGGCGACTTCTCGCGCGCCGCCATCTCCCCTTCGATGCGATCGAATAAGCCTCGGCCCATTCCTACCTCCTATCTGACGCTCACTTTATCGTTTTTCCCGCAGCCGCGACAGACCAACGTTGACGAGCAAAGCGACCCTGACAAGCAAGCCCAGGATCAGCGGAATGCCGGCCAGGATGGCCAGGCCGCCCAGGAGAACGGCCGACAGGATGTCGCGGCCGCTCAACACCGTCTCGATCAGGCCGCGCAACTGGCTTTGCCACAGGGAGATCGAAAGCAGCATCATCAGAGCGGTGAAGGCGCCCGTCAGAAAGCCGTATATCGAAAAGATCCGCTCCTCGCGGCTGAACGGCGTGCGTTCGTGCAAGAGCTTTGGGATCAGCCGCTCCCGCACGAACCCCAGTGACTTTTTCCTGAGGAGCGGGATCTCCAACCAGTCCATCAGGATGAAATATCCGTCCAGCTCCATAAACGGGGCCAGGTTCAGCAGGACGCCCAGGTACCCCACGGCTGCCACCTGGAACAGCACCGGGCTGACGGGCAGTGCCGGGAAGAGCGCGATGGCGACGACCATCGCCCCGCCCACGATCAGCGTGGCGGCCGCGCCGGCAAAAGAGGTGACCAGCCGCGCCGCTTTGGGTGCCATCCAGATGTCGGTCGTGTCGACAAAAAAGGCCGGAGAGCCATAATAGAAGAGCAGGCCGCCCTTGAGAATGCTGCGGCCATAATGCTTGCAGGTGAGGGCGTGGCCGCACTCGTGAAAAAAGATCATGGCATAGTTGCCCAGCAGCAGCACCAGCAGCCCCAGCCCGTAGGAGCCGGCCGTCTCCACCAGCGCATAGGTTCCGGCCAGCAGCATCCGGACGAAAAGGATCACGCCGCCGAGGCTCAGCAAGCCACACACGACGAGGCCGGGCCGCGTAAAGAGCGGCCACGCCAGGCGCCGGTACAGGGCGGCAAAGGCGCCGTCCACGTTCCGCAGGCTGATTTCCTTCTGCATCGACGTCGCGGCAAATCGCTGCAAGCGGTAGGCCAGGGTCCGCTCCTCCAGGCGATGGACCATCCCGCCCAGCACGTTGACCGGCCTTTCGTCCAGCAACCGCTTGGCCTTGAGCTGGCCCAGAAGCTGGACGAGGCGGTCAAAAGGAAAGGCTTTATAGGCGGCGAAATAGGCCACTGCCAGGTCGCGGACCGAGTGCTCGCCGTCGAGGTGCTGCCACAGAAAGTAGTCCTGGGCATCGAGCTTCAGATATGTGTTCGCCTGGGGATTGCGCAAGATATAATATTCGCTCCCGCTCGCCCCGGCCTGGCGGACCACTTCGACCCCCAGGGCACGGCGCGGCTTGCGCCGGGAAAAGTCCAGCCTGTCCTCCAGCCGGGCCCACAGGTCCGTTGCCGGTTCCGGCGCCGCTTCGACGTTCTCCGCCAGCGTGTCCCACAGCCCCCGGCCGGCGCCTGCGGGCGCGTCGCCTGTCGGGGCTGTGTCCATCGGGTCTTTTCTCACAGCCGGTCGCCCCCTTGCCACGTTTCTGTCTCCCGGTGGTATCTACTCAGCCTAGACCTGACAGGTCCCGGGGAACCCAGATTCAATGCCAGGTTCTACTCATAACAAACCGCTTTCTCGACAAACCTGTTCCTGGGACCTGTCAGGTCTGAGCAGTTACTCAATAGTTGGATGTAAGGCGAATTCGCCCTACATTCAAGCGGTTGACAAGCTACTTCTGGTGGGTTTCGATCGCGCTGCGGGCTGGTGAGGGAAGGCGGAGGAGCTTCCCCCCAGCCCATCAGTGCCCGACAAGAACTACCGCCGGATCAGCGCATCAACGTGAACTTGGACAGCCGCTCATCCAGGGCTTCGGTCGCCGCCGCCAGGTCCGATGCCTTGATCCCGGCCAACTGCTCCTCCGTCAGGCTGATGCCCAGCCCTGCCGCGGCTGTTTCGGGATCCACGGTCAACGCCGACCGAAAGTCCGCGTCGGTCATTGCCCGGCCCAGCAACTCGTACATCTCTTTTTCTGTCGCCATCGCCTTTCTCCTTTCGTTTATTGGATTTTGCCGCCTATCGTGGCGGTGCCGATTAGGAAAACGCCTCGAACCTAGTCACCGTACCCCTCCGCCCCCCACGGCGCCGGCCCGGCAGGCGGTCCTATACAAGATTCACCCCGGTCCTTTTGACCAATCGTTCGTCGAGAGCCTCGGCTATGGTCTGCGTGTCGATCGTCTTCAGCGCAGCCAGTTGCTCCTCTGTCAGGTCATAGCCGGCGTCCCGCGCCGCCTGGCGCGGGTTGTCGAACAGCCGCGCCCGGAAGGCCTCGTCGACCAGCGCCCGGCCCAGCAATTCCTGTAACTCTTTCTCAGGAGCCACGTATGGATCTGCTCATCAATCCATTGATTCATGAGAATGCAGAATCTTCCAGCCCTGTGGCTCTTTTTTCCATATCATTGTAAAAACATGCTTGTGTTTAATTTGGTCTCCGCTCTTCAACCACATCTCCGCCGCTTCTTCACTCGTCATAAGGGCCAGGCCTGGGGCTAATGCAGTAACTCGGACTTGGAGAGGTTCAACATTTTGACGTTCTCTCATCGAGAAGTAACGCGTTATCGAATCCACCCATGCACGGCGCGTAGCATAATAATCTGTGCCTACAAATGTTGATACAAAGTCATCTTTACTATAATGCGCAGACCATGCATCAACATTTAACTGATTGACGTCAGAGATCAGTTGAATGAATTGATCTTTTACTTCCTTCTCGATTGCTTCTTTTTCCAGCTCTGCCATTGTGTTTACCTCCTTGAACTTTTTCTCGGCAGCCAATGTTGCCGTCAAACTCTCTGTCACGGCCGATCGCCGCCTTACCACGTTTTTTTCTCCTGGCAGTATCTCAAACCTGGATGTAGGGCGAATTGCCTATTCGCCCTACATCCAAGCTATTGGGAAGATACCCCTGGCGTATTTCGATCGCACGGTGGGCTGGTGAGGGAAGGCGGAGGAGCTTCCCCCCAGCCCATCAGTGCCCGACAAGAACTACCGCCGGATCAGCGCATCAACGTGAACTTGGACAGCCGCTCATCCAGGGCTTCGGTCGCCGCCGCCAGGTCCGATGCCTTGATCCCGGCCAACTGCTCCTCCGTCAGGCTGATGCCCAGCCCTGCTGCCGCCTTGGCGGGATCCGCGATCAGTGCCGCACGAAACTCGGCGTCGGTCATTGCCCGGCCCAACAGTTCGTACATCTCTTTCTCGGTTGCCATTGTGCTTGTCTCCTTCATTTCTTTTGTGTGATTCTGCCGCCTATCGTGGCGGCGCCGACTAACAAGAAGCCCGGGACCCAGCTACCGTACCCCTCCACCCCTTACGGCGCCGGTCGGCAGGTGCTCCTACCAAAGGTTTGCCCCGGTCCTTTTGACCAATCGTTCGTCGAGAGCCTCGGCTATGGTCTGCGTGTCGATCGTCTTCAGCGCAGCCAGTTGCTCCTCTGTCAGGTCATAGCCGGCGTCCCGCGCCGCCTGGCGTGGATCATCCAACAGCCGCGCCCGGAAGGCCTCGTCGGCCAGCGCCCGGCCCAGCAGCTCATGCATCTCTTTTTCCGTAGCCACTTCCCCTCGCCTCCTACTCTACCGAAGAGTTGACCCACGCCAGATCCCTCTGGTCGATGCGGTTGCGGCGCATGGCCGGATAGAGCGCTTCGACGATGGTCAGCGCGCCGCTGGTGAGGCAGTCTGGTTGCAGTTCGCACTCCCCACAGTCCGGGCAGTTGGGCAGTTTCACGAACCGGAATACCTGGCTGGGATCGGCCATCTCTTCGGCAATGAGCCGGCCCGCATCCCCCCACTCGGGGTCCCGGGCCAGGTGCTGAGCTGCCTCAGCGTGCGAAAGCCCCTCGGCCCGACGGGCCAGGTATTGGCTCACCCCCTCGTAGTACCGGTAGCGATAGGGGTCTGCGCGCGTTTCCAGAAACGCCTGGAGGCTCTCCCTGGCCATTCCGTATTGGCCCAAGCGGTAGCGGATCAGTGCCAGGAGGAAGGCGAGGTTGACGTCCCGCCAGGGAGAGAAATCCTTGAGCTCGAGCCCAAATATCTCGGCGAACCTGCTTGCCCGAGGCAGCCGGTACAGGACTTCCGCAACGGCTGCCAGGTCCCCGTCGGAACATTGTTTGAGCTTGAGCGCCTTGTCCTCGATCGCATCCAGAGCGAGGGCGAGCGATGACGCGGCCGATCCAGGCGCAGGTACGTCGCTCGCGTCCATCACCGACACCTCGGGCACGTACACCAGGACCGAGGGGAAGCCCAGGAAAGACACGTCTCGGATGTAGACGTTGTGACCCCTCTCGTGGAAAAAGGCGACGAGCCATCGCACTTCCTGCTCGTACGAGGCCCTGGGACCCCACACGTCCGGTGCAAACGGGTAGCCTGGTTCTTTGCCAAAGAGCATTGCAGGAAAAGCAGCCTGGCCATCGCGCCTAAACGCATCAAAGGCAGAGAATCGCCGGTATCGGGAAGCGAGCGTGTCATCCGCAAAGTAGGACGGTTCTTGTTCCAAGATCGGCGAGCAGAACCGATCGAACTCTTGCTCGTCCGGCATCCCCTGATAGATCTCGGTCAGACAGCGGCTGAGCGCTACCTGGAAGGACGTATCGCAGCCGACGTTGAGCCGATACCTATTGGCGGAGCGGTTTTCGATGATCAGTCCCAGCGCAGGGATGCGGACGTCGCAGGAGAAATCCTTGACGGTGACCCTGTACTTGCCTGTCTGCTCGATCCTCTTGATGAGGGCAGCCTCTTTGGGGAACTGCTGTATGTAGGATCGCGGGACGGTCGGCGGGATCAGCCGTCCGAAAAAGACTCGTGCTGCCGCCCAGCGCTCCAACAGTTCGCAGCAGCCCTGAAAGATCGCCTCCGGGAGCGTATTGCCGGCGGCCATGCCATTGGACGTTGTGGTTTGGAGCAGCAGGTTGAGCGGCAGGGTGACCACATCCCGGCGCCCGGTGTCATAAAAGGGCACGGCGACGACGCCCGGTGCCCCGTTCGCTCTTGCCCGTGCGGCATAGAGTCGCACAAAGGTTTTCCGCTCGGCACCACCATAGCGTACCAGGTCCGCCATCGCGTCGCCCGGCAGTGCGAGGAACTGTTCCTCGGTCAGATACTGCTCGTCTGGGGCATAGTAGAACCCGTATTGCTCGCGAAAGGATGCGGCGATCGTCCGCGGAAATCGGGCAAACACGCCATTCTGCAGCCGCTCCATGAACTCGGCGTGTCCGCTCGCCATGCAATACTCGGTGGAGCGACCCTTGCCGTTTGAGCCAAAGCTGCCTTGAGAAGGAGGCAAGCACAACCCGACCGAGTGCAAGCCTGGGTAAGGGTTCGCAGACTTGTAGGGTTCCGGCGAGAGGCCGAGAGAGGCCAGAATACGCCGGATGGTCTCGATCGTCTCGGCCGGGTCACGCTCTTTGTAGGGTCTCAGCATCGATGCGTACACGGCAGGCTCCACACCTAGAGAACTGGACGACCGATCATCTCCATGCCGTCCTCGAGGAGCGGGCACCTATCCAGCGGCGCCGGCCCAGGCGAATCCAGATCCTGCGGGAGCAGGATCCTGAGCACAGACAGATCCAGGCTCTGTGGGTCCACTTGCGGCAGAAATCTCATTCTCTCCTCCTGGTACTCTATGCTTGTGTTGAGAGGCAAATTACAGTGCTGAGGAATCGCATGGTGGCGCCGCGATCCCTCAACACCGATCCGCTGTCAGGTCATCAAGAGCTTTACTGGAAGACGAGGTTGCCGCGGTCGAGACATCCGAAGGCGGTGTAGTCGGGCGCGAAATCGTTGTCGAAATCTGCCGCTACGTCTACTATAGACGCAATTCCGCAAATGTCTGGCTCGATGCCAGGATAGGACACCGCAAAACCCGCCTGCCCAGCCGGCTGACCTTGCGCGTTGATCAGGGCCATGCCGAAGGAGCCGCCCAACTCGTCCGCCATCGCTGCCGCCTCCTCGCAGGTGGTAATCTCAGGGTAACCAAACTGAGCCATCAAGTCTGCAACCGACGTCCACGGCAGGCGGGCATGGAATTGCACGCCGTTGGCCTGATCGTTCCATTGCAGGCTGCCGGAGATCGCATCCTTGTGGTCGTTGCAGAGGAACGAAAGCCCGATGGTCGCTTCGCCGAGTTGGCCGGGTCCCTCGGGCAAGTCAACCACGTACAGTGTCACCCGGCCACCGCCGTGCACGGTCTGAGTGCACCCGACGAGAGCCAGCGCTGCCGCTACCACGAGCAGAATCACAGTGAGTTTTTTCATTTGTTTGCCTCCTCGAAAGAGTAATGGGCCTTGCGGTCGGGTGAAGGGTCTGGCAGGACATCTGACACAGGGCGGCCGCCACTATTCCCATCTTAGAGGAGGGCCGTGGTGAAAACGTGGTGAAAACGTGGTGACAAGGTGGTGACAAGGCGGGATTCAGTTGGTGCGCCGGACGAGTTTTCGATCTGCCGGGAACGGGATAGCAGCCAACGTTGCCAGCCTGTTATGGCCATGCTATAATGCCAAATGTCGCGCTCCTGGCACTGTACTCTTTCGAGGTAAGGCTGTTATGTCCCTTTCACTATCCTTGCTCGGCGTCTTCCAAGTCAACCTGAAGGGGCAGCCGGTCACCGAGTTCTACTCTAGCAAGGTGCGAGCGCTCTTAGCTTACCTGGCCGTGGAGGCCGGGCGGGAGCACGCGCGCCCGGTGCTCGCAGCACTCCTCTGGCCCGATTGGGACGATCGCGCCGCACTGGGCAACCTCCGTTTTTCGCTCTCCAAGCTGCGGCAGGCCATCAATGATCATCAAGCCCTCCCCCCCTTCCTGCTTATCAACCGCGACACCATCCAACTAAACCCCTCGGCAGACGTGTCTGTAGATGTGCATCTTTTCCAGCAGGAGTTGCGCGCCAGCCAGTGGGAGTCGGCGGAGGTCCACGGCCAGCCCTTATCCGTCATACGCGCCGCGACAGAGCATCTCACCACTGCGATCAGGCTGTATCGCGGCAGCTTCCTCGAAGGATTCACGGTCGGCGACAGCGCGGCTTTTGAGGAGTGGGCGCTGATCCAGCGCGAGCAACTCGATCGGGAGGCGCGCCGGGCGCTCCACGGCTTGACGGCCCTTTACACCCGTCTGGGTGACTATGCCACTGCGGAACGTTACGTCCGCCAGCTTCTGGATATGGACCCCTGGGATGAGCTGGCCAACCGGCGCTTGATGACCGTGCTGCTGCAAGGAGGGCAGCGCAATGCCGCTCTGCGTCACTACGCGGCCTATGAGGAGGAGCTGGCCAAGGAGCTAGGCTGTGAGCCGGAAGATGAGACGCAAGCCCTGGCTGCTCAGATCCGGGACGGCAGCTTGCCGCAGCCGCAACCTTCCCCCCTGGTCCCGTCCGCTCCGCCCGGGCAGGGACCGCCAGCCGTCGCTGTTCAGCCCAGTTCTCGCTTCGTCGCCCGCGAGCACGAGCTGGCCCGGCTGAACGCTCTTCTCGAACAAGCCCTGGCCGGCCAGGGGGGGCTGGCCTTGATCGCGGGTGAGGCGGGCAGCGGCAAGACGGCGCTGCTGGACGAATTCGCCCGGCGGGCCAGCCGGGCACACGACGATCTGCTTGTGCTGTGCGGGAGCTGCAACGCCCACGCCGGCGCTGGCGATCCCTACCTGCCCTTCCGCGAAATCCTCCAGACGCTGGCTGGGGACGTGGAGGGCAAGCGGGCCAGCGGGATGCTCTCGCTGGCGCAGGCGCGGCGTGCCTGGGAGGCGCTGCCGGCGGTGGGTGAGGCCCTGGTAGAGCACGGCCCAGACCTGATCGACACCTTTGTGCCGGGCGAGGCACTGCTGCGGCGCATCGAGGGGTTTCCCGGCCCGCCCGGCGCCGGGCGCCCCCACGGGCATACTGACCCTGCGGCTAGCCCGGGCCGGCCCTCGGGGCAGGTGTGGCTACCCCAACTGCGGGAAATCGTGCGCCGCGCCAGAGAGGCCGCTACGCCCGGCGCCGGCCCAGGCGCGACGATCCCGCAGCCCGACCTGTTTGCCCAGGTGACCCAGGTCCTGCACGCCGTGTCCGTGGGCCGGCCCCTGCACCTGGCCATCGACGATCTGCAGTGGGCCGATGGCGGCACGGCGGCGCTGCTCTTTCACCTGGGGCGGCGCCTGGCCGGCAGCCGCATCTTGCTGATCTGTGCCTACCGGCCGGCGGCGATAGCCCCCCAATCAGCGTTTGGGGCGGGCACCCGGTCGGAGCCGGGGGCAGGCGTTGGGGCCATCCTTCAGGAAATGACCCGCGAGTGGGGAGATGTCCTGATCGACCTCGACCGGGCCGATGGGCGAGCGTTCGTCGAAGCGTACGTCGACGGCGAGCCGAACCGGCTGGGGGAGGCCTTCCGCCAAGCGCTGTATGAGCACACGGGTGGCAATCCGCTGTTCACCGTCGAGCTGCTGGGCAGCCTGAAGCGGGACGGAACGTTGGTACAGGATGAGGCCGGGCGGTGGGTGGAAGCCGCCGCGCCGGACTGGACCTGTTGGCCCCCGAAGGTGGAGGCGGTGATCACCGGGCACCTGGCCGCGCTGCCGGACGAGGACCGAACGCTGCTACAGGCGGCCAGCGTCCAGGGCGAGCAGTTTACCGCCGAGGTGGTGGCGCGGGTGCTGGGTTGGGACGAGGAAACCGCTATCCGGCGCCTGAGTGGCCCGCTGAGGACCGCGCACCGGCTGGTAGAAGCGGTCAGCCTGGATCGCCTGGCGTCGACCGGGCGGCGACTGTCGCACTACCGCTTCCGCCACGCGCTGCTGCAGGCGAGCGCCTACCGCAGCCTCGACGCAGTGCAACAGGCGCAGCTACACGAGACGACCGGGCGGGCCCTGGAAGCGATCTATGCTCTCCCTGCGGGGTCCTCCGTGGAAGCATTGAGGCAAGCCCTGGCGCCGGACCTGGCACGGCACTTTGAGGCAGCGGGCATGCCCATGGAGGCAGCCCGCTACCGGCTGGAGGCAGGGAGGTGGGCGGTACGGCTGCTGGCCCACGCCGAGGCGATCGCCCACCTGGAGGCCGGCTTGTCCTCGCTGGAAGGCGTACCGGCCTCGCGCGAGCGGCAGAGCCTGGAACTGGCCCTATTGCTGGCGCTGGTCAATCCCGCGGTGCTTCAGCAGGGTTTCCAATCGCCCAGCGTGAAGCGGGCACTGGCCCGCCTCTTTGAGCTTGCCCAACACCCTGCCTTGCAGGACGACCCGCAGCGTCTCACCGCGCTCTCCCTGCTGGCGCTCGCAAGCTCCTGGTCGGCTGACCCGGAGCGCGGCCAGCGGGTGGGCGAGCAGCTCTTGGCGCTCACCCCTTCGGCGGGCCCAGGATCGGCCCAGGATGGCGACCGGCAGTTCCTCATGCTGGCGCACTGGGTCCTGGGCCACAGCTACCTTGTGCGGGGGCAGCTCCTTGCCGCCCGCGAACACCTGGACCAGGCGCTGGCGCTCCACGACCCGGAAGCCAGCCATCCTTTGGGCCTGGTGTTCCCAGGGGAGCCGAGTGTGATGGGCCGCGCAGTGCTGGGCATCGTGCTGTGGCTGCTGGGGTATCCGGAACAGGGCCGCGGCAATATCCAGCAGGCGCTGGCTCTGGCACAGGACATCGAGCAGCCGTCGACCGCGGCCTTTACGCATCTCCTGGCCGGAACGCTATACTTAGTCGGCCGCGATGAGACTGAGGCCCTGAAACACGCCCAGGCCCTCCAAGCCTTAGACGAGGCCGGCCAGATCTACCTGGCGTGGGCCGAGATATTGGCGGGAGGGGCGGGCGGTGGCGGGCCAAGGTCAGAACTCGAGCGGGGCCTCGCTCAAGCGGAAGAGGCCGAGTCCGCTCTGAAGGGCATAGATTCCGGCGTGGGGCACGGCATGCAACTGCTGGTTCAGGCCCAAATGCTCGCGCAGGCCGGCCGGACCGAGATGGCTTTGGGGGCCATGGACCGGGCTCTGGCCTGGATCGAGCGCACCGGAGTGCGGGTCCTGGAAGCGGAAGTGTGGCGCATGCGGGGCGAACTGCTGCTGGCAGGGAGGACCCTCTCCCTCAGTTCCTCTCCCGGAGGGCGAGGGGAAGCCGAAGTCTGCTTCCACCGCGCGCTGGATGTGGCCCAGGAGCAGGAGGCGCGCTGGCTGGAGTTGCGGGCGGCTGTGAGCCTGGCGCGGCTGTGGGGGGCGCAAGACCGGCGCGACAAGGCTCGCGAGTTGCTGGCGGGCATCTATGGCTGGTTCACCGAAGGGTTCGACACGCTCGACCTGGTCGAGGCCAAGGCACTGCTGGAAGAGCTTGAGTGAGTTGGCCGGTCCGGGCTGAGACGCATTCATTAGGGGCAAGTTAGCCATCCGCACGTTTGACCGCTAGGAAAATTCAGACGTAAGGTGCAAAGTCCGAATGACCCGCACCCCCTCCGACCGGAATACCCGGTCGTGCCCACCCGCGAACTTCTTGTCGTTGTCGCAGATCAACATGCGCGGCCGGACCTCGCAATCGTCCAGTGTCCACACGTATTGGCGGGCCTGCTGCGCGACCCAATAGCCATCCGGGTGCGCCGTCACCCCGGCCAGGTGCACTCGCCGCGTCCCCACCTCGATATAGAACAGGACGTAGAGCGTCTGCAGCCAGAGCGTCTCCACCGTGAAGAAGTCGCACGCCACCATCTGCTGTTGGTGCAGTTTGCCTAATCCGCTGCACTGAGGTCTACTCTTTGCAGACAAAAAGCCGCTCGATAGATCGCATCGAGCGGCTTTTTATTTGTGGGGAGTATACCCTATGGCCACATTGAGAATTACTGCTTCTACTAAACGCTGCTTGACAATCAATTCATTTCGTGCTACAATGACACAAAGGAACAATACAACAATAGAACAATCCAATAGAGGAGGCGTATTGAACAGATTAGCCGGGCGCATCCGCGTCGATTTCCGTGCAGACGACCCCATCTTCCTGCAGATCGCACGCCAGATTGAAGCGCTGGTGACCGAAGGGGCGCTCAAGCCGGGCGACCAACTGCCCACCGTGCGCGAGCTGGCCATCGATCTGCGCATCAATTTCAGCACTGTCGCCCGCGCCTACCGCACCCTCGATGAGCAGCGCCTGATCTCCACGCAGCGCGGCCGAGGCACCTATATCGAGGAGCCAACTGCCCCGGGCAGGACTCAGGGACAAGAAAACCAGGCAAACGACAGCTCCACCGAAAAGCTGGTAGGGTTGGCCCAACGCTTTATCCGCGCGGGGGTGCAATCCGGCGCTTCCCTGGAGAAGATCGAGCAGGTCTTCCAGCAGCAACTGGAAAGCTGGCAACGTGACCCCCCGGCAGAATCGGGCAATCATATTGGAGGTAAATAAAATGGCAAAGCAAATGGATCAAAAACAATCGCAAAATTCAGAACAAGATGGTTCCTCTCCGGCGCAGATCAAGGCTGCGCTCCCCAAACCTCTCGATAACAGGCGCATCAGCGGCATCGCAATCTTCGTGTTTGCGGTCATCCTGGTCATCGCGGCGATTGGCAATATCTTCATAAACGGTAGGGTCAGCGGGGCCGTCGTCGGCGTGTATTGGGCTGTGCTCGTGATCATCAGTATCTATTTCTTGTACGCCATCAAGGTCGCCCGGCAGTGGGAGAAAGCCGTGGTGCTGCGCCTGGGCCACTTCAGCGGGCTCAAGGGGCCCGGCCTGTTCTGGATCGTGCCGATCATCGACAGCACCCCGGTGTGGATCGACCACCGCGTGATGGTCACGCCCTTCAATGCCGAAAAAACGCTGACCAAAGATACCGTGCCGGTGGATGTGGACGCGGTGCTCTTCTGGGTGGTGTGGGATGCGGAAAAAGCCGCCCTGGAAGTGGAAGACTACCGTACTGCCATCGCCTGGGCGGCGCAGACCGCGCTGCGCGAGATCATTGGCCAGATGACCCTGGCGGAGATCCTGGTCGGGCGGGCGGTGATGGATGAGCAATTGCAAAAGATTATCGACGAGCGCACCACGCCCTGGGGTGTGAGCGTGCAGAGCGTGGAAATCCGCGATGTGATCATCCCGCAGGGCCTGGAAGACGCCATGTCGCAGCAAGCCCAGGCTGAGCGCGAGCGTCAGTCGCGCGTCATTCTCGGCGAGGCCGAATTGCAGGTGGCGGATAGCTTCGCGCAAGCCTCCCAGGCCTATGTCAACAACCCCACTGCGTTGCACCTGCGCGCCATGAACATGCTGTTCGAGGGGCTCAAAGAGAAGGGCGCCCTGGTCATTGTCCCCTCCAGCGCGGTGGACACCATGAATCTGGGCGGAATCATGGGGATGGCCGCCATTGGCCAAGACCCTGCCCGGCTTGGCAGTTCTCAGGAGAGCGCGACCAGGGCCTGACTCTGGGGAGGAGTTTGTGTGATGCATGCAGTGGAAGTAAGTCACGTGGTCAAGTCGTACACAGACAAGGTTGCGGTCGACGATCTATCGTTCTCGGTTGAGTCAGGCGAGATCTTTGGCCTCATCGGACCGAACGGAGCGGGCAAGACTACCACGATCCGGATGATCATGGACATCATCAGGCCGGACAAGGGTAATATCGCCATTCTGGGCGAAGAACTGAGCGAAGCCAGCAAGGGGGTGGTGTCCCTCAATAGCGTGTATGAAAAGCCTGTTGGTTTTGGACAATCTTTTGGTGTTCGAGGGCGTCCCGGAAGTCAGGCGGGACGCGATAGCTGAGTAGTTCTTCCATTGTCCAGACGTGATCCGTGATACCATCTGCCATAGCGGGCGTGACCGGCTGCCATTTCTTGGGTGAACCGGAGCCACGAGTTGGTTGTGGTTCCAGCAAGGGCTGAGCTAAACTGCTGTGAGGCAGGACGAAATGATAATAGGCCAAGCTCAGCCAGAGATGTTTCTCCATCCAAGTCAGGTCTTTGGAGAAACTGAGCACCTTGCGAGACAGCCGACCATTACACTGGCGGCAGGTCAGGTTATTGCGTTCGACGAAACTGGTATTGATCGTTTCGCTGACGGGAGAAGCGGCTAGACGTGCCTGAATCGCTTCCTCGGAGCCGAAAATGACCTTAGTTGTCACTTCTACCACCCGCCCGCCTCGTCGACGCTTGACAACTTGAGCATAGTAGAGGTCAGGTGGCGGCAACAATTTAGGCTTGGGTTTTGGCCCGCGTTTACCTGGTATCTGGACGATGACTTCTGGGACGCCATAGGCGTTCAACAAGGCTTGAGGATAATGCGGCAATTGATCACTGGTGAAGAAGGGAATGAAACCGCAACTCACCGCTTTGAGGCGCTCGATCAACAAATCGGCGTTCTCCTGCACGCGTTTACCGACGACAAAAGCAGGCACCAGCCGCCACTCAGGCGCGAAAGCCGTCCAAACCCACGCGTCGCCGTACAACATCAGGACCTTTTCGGTAGGGGTCAAGTGACCTTCCTTCTTGCGCACGAGACTCCACAGTTCATCCAGTTGACACTCGCTGATGTGCAAGTTGTCAAACAGGTAGGCAGTTACGGCCCGACAGTGTCGTCCGCCTCGATCCAACCAGTTGCAGATTGTGTCTTTGTCTACGCCGACGATCCGCCCTGTGCCGCGCAGCGAATTACCTTCTGCCAAAGCACGCATGGCGATGGTGTAAATTCGTTCTTCGGCGCGGACTTCAAAGTAAGCCGTCCCATGTCGGGCAGAGAAAGTGCTATCACACACCTTACACAACAACCTGGGAATACCTCTATCGTGCCCACGACGCACCAAGTGATGGCCAAAACCGCGAATACCGTAGTGCGAACACCGTTTCTTGGGACAATAACACGTTGAAAACTCCATTTGTGGCTCCTGATGATGAACAATTCGTCTCTCATCAGGAGACAACAATCAGCTTCGTCGCTAGTTACTCTTTATGTCTATATACGCTATTGAGGGACATCACCAAAAAACCAGCAAACGCCGTGAAGATGACATAGGCCCACCCGAACATAGCACCCC
>CAYTNQ010000030.1:0-35531 GCA_964439175.1 uncultured Anaerolineales bacterium
AGTTAGCGCATATGGGGGCTGGGGGTGGGGTCCGCCCCTAAAAGCGAACGCACCCACGTCGACCTGCCAGTTTCTATAAACCTGGTTTGATGGTATAATTGCCCCAAATAGGGCAAGTTACAGATGATGTTGCAGGCAATTTTCCAACGTAAGCCAGAGATATTTGAGCGATTGGCCGACCACTGGCGACAGATGACCGGCGGCCAGCTTTTGGTGATAGACGATGCAGGAGAGTGGGTAACAGAAACTGATCCCTTTGCCCATTCTGATAACGGCGTATCACCCGAACATTGGCGAGAATGGTTTACCCAGGCAAAGGCCGGCCAACAGTCAACCACTTTTGAGGGACAGCCAGTCCAGATAACGCCGCTTAACGTCCAGGATGTACCCGTAGGCTATTTAGTGGCAGTAGGCGAAGCGCCGCCCGAGATGCTTCATTGGAGCGCCAAAACGTTAGAAGCGTTGATCGCCGCCGAGCAAGCACTTCAGGGTATGACTGACGAACTCATCAGTGCCTGGGATCAACTCGAGTTGGTGTATCGCGTCACCCAGTCTCTGGCATCAACCTCCGACTTGATCTCTGTGTTGCGTTCTATCCTGGCCGAGGTCAAACGGGTTCTTAACGCCGGGGAAGGGTTTCTGATTCTAGAACAGGAAGACAACCTGACCTACGTATCGGTTGGCGGCGACGACCACTTTTCGTCACAACGCCGACAGTTATATTATCGCCTGCAGCGCGCGCAACGGCTTGTCCTTTGCAACGACATCGAAACACTGCGTGAATTTTGGCCCGATGCTCCAGAGGATCTCACCAATCTGCTCGGCATGCGCCTGCTAACCTCCACTTCGACTCTGGCAGTAGTCGGGCTGACCAACAAAGGGGGACGCGGCTTCAGCGCTGGCGACGGCAAATTGTTGACTGCTGTCGCTGAACAGATTGCCGCCATCATTAACAACACGTTACTCCACCAGCGGGTATTGGCCCAGGAACGGATGCAGCGTGAACTTGAAATTGCTGCCGAGATTCAAATCAGCCTGCTCCCCCGTGGATTGCCTAAGGTTCCTGGCGTGGAGTTCGCTGTAGCTTCGCTCCCGGCTACCGAAGTGGGCGGGGACTTTTACGACTTTATCTCCCTCAACGAGGATTGCCTGGGCATCGTTGTGGGCGATGTGGCCGGCAAGGGCGTGCCGGCTGCTATGCTCACCTCGCTGGCACGTACGATCTTACGTGTCGAAGCAGGATACGGTCATCCACCCCAACAGGTCATCACCCAAACAAACCATGCTTTGTTACAAGACCTGCAACATGCCGAAATGTTCGTCACCGCTTTGGTTGCTTGCCTGAACCGAGACGATTTGACCCTGACTTATGCCAATGCTGGTCACACCCCCGGCGTTTGGTGGCGCGCTGACCTGGGCACATTTGAGTCATTGATGGCAACTACCCCCCCCTTGGGCATTCAAATCGCCGACGAGGGAAATAACCAAACATTACAACTCTCACCTGGCGACTTTTTGGTATTCTACACCGACGGCGTCACCGAAGCGATGTCACTCGACAGCCAGATCTTTGGTGGTGATCGTCTAAAAAAAGCCCTGACCGCTCACGCGAGGGGCACCGCCAATGATTTGGTACAATCAGTTTTGAGCGCAGTTCGTGCCTTCCGCCAGGGAGCGCCATGGTCGGACGACTTAACCATGATTGTTATGAAGGTGAATCCATCCGCTACACCTCAACACCCTCAGTTGGAACCGGCCGTCGAATTTGGCGTCCCGGCCGACTTACAGTCGCTGGAAAACATTTCCCGGCAAGTCACCCAGGTCTGCCGCTCGCTACCCGACCTACCGCCTTCCCCGATCAGTGACGACTTCGTTTACCTGGTTGAGTTGGCTGTATCAGAAATCTGTACCAACATCATCCAACACTCCTACCTTATGGTCGGCGGCGAGATACGCGGCAGCCTGACACCATTGGCTAACGGCATCCAAATTGACCTTTATGACGACGGAGAAAGCTTCGATCCCAACAACGTTCCAGAGCCGTCCTCTCAATTTAACGCCCTGAACGAAGGTGGCTATGGCCTACACATCGTTCGCCAGATAATGGACAGCGTTCAATACCAGCCCAATACCTCCAAGGGCAACCACTGGCGACTGATCAAATACATCACCCAGGATTGACTTGTCTCAAAAGGAATGGAGAAGAATTATGGAGATCACCCAAAAGACTATTGACGAGCAAACATGCGTCATCAGCCTGGATGGCACCCTCAATGCGCGCTCAGCAGACCAGGTGAAAGAGGCCTTCCGGGAAGCAGCGGGCAAAGGTATGCGGCAGGTGGTCCTAGACCTGGGCAACGTGCCCTTCATTGACAGCTCTGGCCTGGCAGCCATGGTCTCGGGGTTGAAGACCTTAAACGAAAAAGAGGGCAGCTTGAAATTGGCCTCATTGCAATCGCAGGCTGACCTCCTCTTTAAACTGACTATGTTTGACAAAGTCTTTGAGATTTTCGCTGATGCCGACTCGGCCATTCAGTCCTTTGCGTCATGAACGAAATCGACATCACAATCCACACCCAACAAGTGAATGAGCGCTGCACCTCCGTTGTCTTAGCCGGACGCCTGGATGCCCGAAATGCCCAGACAGTAAAAGAGACGCTCAAGCAACTCATTGACGGAGGCACCACCCACCTGGTGCTGGACCTGGCGCAGGTGCCATTTATCGATAGTGCCGGGTTGGCGGCATTGGTATCAGCCCTCAAGTTAACGCGTCGCGTCAAGGGAAACGTGCTGCTCGCTGGAGTTCAACCCCAGGCACGAACCCTCTTCTCGTTGACCATGCTCGACCAGGTCTTCACCATTCACCCCAGCGTCGAGGCCGCTGTGGATAGCCTGGGGGCAAATAGCTGATACTCATGGCTGGCAACCGCTTTCAGCTATCAATCACCGGTTATCGGTTATAGGCAGGAGAGCCTGTGACCGCCACAGTTCTCATTATTGACGATGAAATCCACATCCGTCGCCTCACCGCGCGGGTACTCGAGATGGCCGGCTACCACGTGTTAGAGGCTGCCGGCGGCTCTCAAGCCCTGCGTCTCATCGAGGAGACACGCCCCGACGTGATCACCTGTGACATCGCGATGCCTGGCATGGACGGCTTCGAAGTGCTGCAAGCCCTCAAATCCCAGCCAGCCACTGCCGAAATCCCGGTCATTATGCTCACCGCCATCGGCCAGGAGAAAAACGCCGACCAGGCCACGGCATTGGGCGCCGCCGATTACATCACCAAACCCTTCAGTTCGACCAATCTCATCGAAACCATCAAGCGTCAATTGACCGTCCCTAAATGACGTAGAGGCATCATTGAATGACACCTCTACTCACTCACCATTTATTTCAAAGTTCGCCCTGCATACTCCACGGGCCGGTCCAGGTTATCTTCACATTCACCCGTTTTCCTCGCCAATCCCGGCCGCCACCCTCCTCGTCGGAAAAGAAGACCAGCTTGTTGGTACGGGTACGCCCCTTCCATTTGCCCTTATGCTGCTCTTCCACCAAAACTTCAACCTGCTGTCCTAGCAGTTCGCGGTTGATGTCGGCAACGATGTGCTCTTGCAGCTCGTTTACCGCTTGCAGGCGACGCTTCTTCTCCTCCGGCGGCACATCGTCGTCCATCCCCTTGGCTGACCCAGTGCCCGGCCGGGGCGAATACATCGCCACGTGACAAACGTCCATCTCCAGATCCGCCAGTAGATCGAGAGTCGCCTGAAACTGTGTCTCGGTCTCTCCTGGAAAACCAACAATAACGTCGGTGGCGATAGAAGCCCCGGAGATGCGCTCGCGGATGTGACAAATGAGACGGCGGTAGTCGTCCACAGTGTACCCCCGCTTCATCCGGGCCAGCACCTCATCGTGACCGGCCTGGACGGGAACCTCGATGTGTTCGCACACTTTGGGTAGTTCGGCCACGGTGTCTATCAACTGATCGTCGAAATAATTGGGGTGGCTGGTAAGAAAGCGTATCCGTTCGATCCCATCCACCTGGTGAACCAGCCTCAACAAATCGGGCAGACGGGGTCCGTCGGCCACGTCGTAGCCGTAACGATCCACAATCTGTCCCAATAGGGTAACTTCCTTCACTCCCTGGGCAGCCAGCGAACGCACCTCAGCCAGGATCTCCCCAATGGAACGGCTATGCTCCTGGCCTCGGCGGTAGGGAATGATGCAAAAGGTGCAAACGTGATTGCAGCCGTAAACTACTGGCACGTGGGCGCTGACCAGTTGGCCACGTTCGTGAAGCGGCAGCACCAAGTCACCGTCTTGCAGGCGATAACGCGTCTCCACTTCAGCTTTGACAAGCCCGTGAGCTTCCCCATCCAGCAGATATTCCACCAGCGGGCCTGGCTCGCTGGGTGGCAGAAACATATCCACGTGGGGAAAGGCTTTTCGCAAATGCCCATTGCCCTTTACCCCCACCATACAACCCATCAGCCCGATGACGGTGTCAGGGCGTCGTTCCTTAAGGGGTTTGAGCGACCAGAGGAAGCCGGTGGCTTTGTCCTCCGCACTCTGACGCACCACGCAGGTGTTCAGCACAATCACATCGGCATTGCGGACTTCGTCAGTATATTCGTAGCCCAGCTTCTCCAACTCCGACCCCAGGCGTTGAGAATCGGCCACATTCATTTGACAGCCAATCGTCCACACATGATATTTCACGTCTTACACCCCACTAATTACTGCTGATAACCGGATCAAATAGATTGTATTCCTATCCGCACCCAACGTCAAATCGTTTTTTGCGTAGAATCAGGATCACTTGACGTATGTGCAATAGCTAATATATAATCAAAGGGTATTTCGGTGGGTTTTGTCCCTTATACCCAAGACATGTGGGTATTATATACCCAAGACATGTGGGTATTATATATATAGAAAGGTCCTGCGATGAACTTAGTGCGCCTGCTGTCTCTCATCTCTACCGTTCTGTCCGCTGCCTTCGCCAGCACGGTCCTCTGGCGTTGGACTCGCCGCAGACGCCCCCATCTGCTCCTTTGGGGCATTGGCCTCATCTTCTACGGTATCGGGTCCTTTGCCGACTTCTACTCGACGATTGGATGGAGTCCTATCGTCTTCCGCCTCTGGTACCTGACAGGTGCGCTCCTCACAGCCGCCTATCTGGGGCAGGGAACGATTTATCTGCTGGTGCGCAAGCCGCACGTAGCTAATAGCTTGATGGTTCTGCTCGGCTTAGGCACCCTGCTGGCAATGATCCTCGTCTTCCGGGTATCACTGGACGGAAGCAACTTTTCAACGGGGCTTGGGCTGAGCGAACAGTACAAAGAAATTTTACCAACTGGGGCAACGGTGCGCAAACTGACTCCCTTCTTCAACATCTACGGCACCATCGCGCTAGGGGGCGGAGCCGCGTATTCAGCCTGGATATTCTGGCGCAAGCGGGTGCTTCTGAACCGGGCCTTGGGCAATGTCTTCATTGCCGTCGGCGCCATGTCGCCGGCGCTGGGAGGGACCTTCACCCGATTCGGCCACCCCGAGTTCCTGTCGGTGGCCCTCCTGCTAGGGGTAATTCTGATGTTCGTCGGCTTCCTGTTCACCATCCGGCAACCGGCGCAGGCTCCCCGCCGCCAGGCGACTACCCCTGCCAACACCTGAGACATTCGGACGGCTGGTAGCAAACAACGAATGTAACCACTTCGTTATTTGCCATTCAGAATTCGCTGCAACCACCGGCCAGTGTAGCTCTCCGGCACGTTCATCACCTGCTCTGGAGTCCCGGCGGCAACGACATAGCCACCTCTGTCGCCTCCCTCCGGTCCCAGGTCAATAATCCAATCAGCACATTTGATCACATCTAGATTGTGCTCGATGACAACTACAGTGTTGCCACCATCCACCAGCCGGCCTAGCACCGCCAGTAGCTTTTCGATGTCGGCGAAGTGCAGCCCAGTCGTCGGCTCGTCGAGAATATAGAGAGTTTTGCCAGTTGAGCGACGGCTCAGTTCTTTGCTGAGCTTAATGCGCTGTGCCTCGCCCCCGGAGAGAGTCGTCGCTGGCTGTCCCAGGCGGATGTAACCCAACCCCACGTCGTAGAGGGTTTGCAGTTTACGGCGGATCGCCGGGATGTTGGCAAAAAAGTCCATCGCCTCTTCGACCGTCATATCAAGCACCTCAGCGATGTTCTTTCCCTTGTAGCGGATTTGCAACGTCTCCCGGTTATAGCGCAGCCCATGGCACACCTCGCAGGGAACATAGACGTCGGGCAGGAATTGCATTTCGATTTGAATGATACCATCGCCGCGGCATGCCTCACATCGCCCCCCCTTAACGTTGAAGCTGAAGCGTCCTGGCGTGTATCCACGCAGCTTTGCGTCAGGCAGGCTGGCGAAGAGCTCACGGATGGGAGTGAAGACGGTGGTATAGGTAGCCGGGTTGCTACGAGGTGTTCGCCCGATGGGCGACTGGTTAATGTCGATCACTTTATCTAGTAGTTCCATGCCCTCGATAGCATCATGAACGCCAGGCTTGTCTTTGGCCCGATACATCCATTGTGCCAGACGCTTATACAGCACTTCGATGACCAGGCTACTTTTGCCACTGCCGCTCACTCCCGTCACACAGATGAACCTGCTCAACGGAAAGGCGACGTCAATGTGTTTCAGGTTGTTTTCCCTGGCCCCGCGCACAACAAACTGCTTACCGTTGCCGGATCGCCGAGCCTGGGGAATCGGGATCTGTCGCTCGCCTCGCAGATATTGCGCCGTGAGCGACTCCTGACACCTCAGGAATTCGTCCAGTGGTGCTGAGCAGACAACCTGCCCGCCGTGCTCACCAGCACCCGGTCCCAGGTCCAAGATCCAGTCGGCAGTGCGCATCGTGTCTTCGTCGTGCTCTACGACTAACACCGTATTGCCTAAATCACGAATCCCCTTCAATGTGCCGATGAGACGGGCATTATCCCGCTGATGCAGCCCAATGGACGGCTCGTCCAAGATATACAAGCAGCCCATTAAGCGCGAACCAATTTGCGTTGCCAGCCGGATGCGTTGAGCTTCGCCACCCGACAGGGTACTGGCTGCCCGGGCCAGCGTCAAATAATCCAGCCCCACATTGACCATAAAGTTGAGCCGGTCGTCAATCTCCTTGAGTATCTGGCGAGCGATAGTCTGATCACGGGTGGAAAGGGGTGACTCTCCCTCCTCGCCTCGAAGCGTCCGCACCCACCTCAGTGCATCGGCCACCGGCATCGCTGTCATCTGGTCGATGGACTTATCGGCGACCGTCACGGCCAGAGCCTCCGGACGCAGCCGCTTGCCCCGGCATACCGGGCATGGACGGGCTGACATATAACGCTCGATCTCGCTTCGCACGTAATCACTGGTACTCTCTTTATAGCGACGCTGTAAGTTGGGGATGACTCCCTCGTAGGTCGTTTGATAGACGCGTTCCACCCCTTCTGCGTTACGATAACGCAGAGTGACACGATCTCCCGACTTACCGCCATAGAGAATGATGTCTCGCTGCTTGGCCGACAACTCCTTCACCGGCACATCAAGAGGGATACCGTAGTGGTGCGCCACCGAACGGATGAGTTGAGTGTAATAACCGTCGGAAGAGCCACCACTACGCCTGGCCCAGGGACGAACCGCGTCCTCTTCCAATGCCAGGTCTGGCTGTGAGAAGATCAGATCCGGGTCCACCTCCAACCTCACTCCCAAGCCAGTACAGGCGGGACAGGCACCGTGGGGACTGTTGAAGCTAAAGGTACGTGGCTCAATCTCTGGCAGGTTGATACCACAATGCACACAGGCGAAGTGCTCGCTGAAAAGCCGATCCCAGGACTTCTCTGGATCGGTCACATCAGTGACAATCAGAACGCCGTCCCCCAACTTCAACGCCGTCTCTATTGAGTCGGTCAAGCGACCGACATCCGTCACGTCGTCCCCGTTATCACTGTGGCGGATGATCAGCCGATCCACTACAGCCTCGATGGTATGCATTTTGTAGCGGTCGAGCTCGACCTCCTCGTCTACATCGTGTACTTCACCATTGACGCGCACCCGCACGTAGCCCATCTTGCGTACATCTTCAAAGATCGCCTTGTGTTCCCCTTTGCGATCTTTGACAAGGGGGGCCAAGATCATAATCCGGCTGTCATCCGGCTTCTCCAGGATGGCATCTACGATTTGCTGCGCCGTCTGCTGATTGACTTCACGCCCACATTGGGGACAGTGTGGTTGTCCCACACGGGCGTAAAGCAAACGCAAGTAATCGTAAATCTCGGTCACTGTACCCACCGTCGAGCGAGGATTGCGGCTGGCTCCTTTCTGATCGATAGAAATAGCCGGACTAAGACCTTCAATCTGATCTACATCTGGTTTGTCCATCTGGCCTAGAAATTGTCGGGCGTAAGCCGACAATGACTCCACGTAGCGGCGCTGGCCCTCGGCGTAGATAGTGTCAAAAGCCAGACTCGACTTGCCGCTGCCCGACAGGCCGGTGATGACAACCAGTTTGTCACGAGGAAGTTCCACACTGATGTTCTTAAGATTGTGTGCGCGCGCGCCGCGTATGATCAGCTTCTTATCTTCTGCCATATTTCTACATCACCTACAAACATGCCGAATTCCGTTTATCGTTGGTATGAAGCCCCTGGTCCAATATACAAGCCAGCCAATGGTCTACCAAGACACGACCTCAGAAAACCCAAACATATATTTTAACATAGCTGTCAAGTTTTGACAACGAAATTTTACTGAACCTTGCTCGACCAGGCGGAACCTCCGAACGACGCTCTGGACAAAAAACCCGGCCGATGGCCGGGCGCCTACAAGAACATTTTTCACAACTTTCATATCAAATTTTCGTAACTACCCAGGCCGGATAACCCTTGCGAAGGTTTGGTGAGGATTTTCAGAGCAAAAATGCCTGGGTCTACCGAAAATTGCCCTGTGGGCAAAGTTATTCTTAACCTTCGCAAGGGTGACTGAGCAGTTATAAATTTTCCAGATAAAGGAGGCCTTCCTCCAGCACCTCACGTAATTTAAGCCACTCAGGCTCGTTCGCGTGCATCTCGATCAAATTATGCACAGCCTTTGGGGTAATGCGGCCAGCCCCTGCCCCCTGCCATTGGGTAGACAGCGCGCCGACGGCATTGCCCAGGACAGCCGCCACGTCCCAGTTCAGTCCCGCCAATCGCCCCAGAATAAAGCCAGCATCAAAGCAATCCCCGGCTCCGGTTGTGTCGAGGGGCGAGATATTGAAAGCAGGGAGAGCCGTCCGGAGATCCGGGACGCTGACTTCGGAGCCGCTGGCCCCATACTTGGCCGCCACCGCGCCCACACCCCATTTGAGCAACTGAGCTGGAGCTTGCCGTATATTAACGCCCCGGGTGAGGAGAGAGAGTTCGGTCTCGTTGGGAAAAAGCACATCTATGCGGGGTAGCAAGCGTTGAATATCGTGTCGAGCACGCAGAACCGGATCTATGCCCACATCGAGGCTGACTTGAGATCCGACTTCGGCCGCCATTTCGAGGGCATAGAGAGCAGCCGAGCGTTGGGGCTCGGCCAACAGAGTATAGCCAGAGAAATGAAACCACTTTGCGCCGGCAAAATAATCTTCATCCAGTAATTGAGGATCGGTATAGCTATTTGCGCCGCGTGCGCCAAACATCGTCCGCTCACCATCAGGGGTGACGGCAATGAAGATAATGCCCGTAGAAATGGCCGGATCAAACTGAATCAAACGGGTGTCTACGCCAGCATCCGCGAGATCAGCCAGCGCCTGGGCCGCCAACGCATCCTGCCCAACTCGCCCGATGAAGCCTACGTCCACTCCCAAGCAGGCCAATGCGATGGCTGTGTTCACCGCCGAGCCACCTGTGTGCAGCGAAGCGCCCTCCGCAACAATATCCCCCCCGCGAGAGGGATAGGCAGGGATTGGAGCGACAATGTCAATGTTAATATCGCCTAGGGTGATGACGTCTGGCATGTCGTTACCTTACATCCAAGTTAAGAATAAGATTTGGTGACACCGGATTAAGAAGTGGAAGCTGTTTTGGCAACAGGCACTGCCTTAAAGGGAGAGATCGGCAAAACTACGACGAAGCGACTCCCCTTGCCAACGACGCTCTCAACCCATATACGTCCGTTATGCAGTTCGACCATACTCTTTGCGACCGAAAGACCCAATCCCATTCCCTCATAGCGCCGGGTGAGGCTAGGCTCAACCTGATAGAATCGGTCGAAGATACGATTGTAATCCCGCTCTGGGATGCCAATACCTGTGTCCATCACCGAGATCCATATTTCCTCTCCTTTTCCCCATGCAGAGACTTGCACCCGTCCCCGAGGTGGAGTGAACTTAATGGCGTTCGACAACAGGTTGGCCAACACCAGATATATCTTCTGCCAATCGGCATCAATTCTAAGCTGATCTTCGGGCAGATCGACTCGCAGTACTTGTTGCTTGGCCAGAGCTAGCTGGCCGAATTCGCCTGCCACATCGCTGATGAGCTCTGTCATTGAAAAAATGTCACGCTCGAGTTGGGCTTGACCCGTATCCACGTGCCGCAGGTTGACCATATCGTCAATAATCGAGCGTAAGCGTATTGCACTTTGCAACACAATATCGATCTGCTCGCCTGCTTCACCGCTGACCTCCTCACGCAAAAATGAGGCATAGCCCAGGATGACAGCTAAGGGCGTTCGCAACTCGTGAGATGCAATGCTCACGAAGTTGCTCTTGAGTTGATCGAGTTCGGCCAGATCATCGTAAGCCTGTTGCAATTCGTCTAGTAGACGCGCGTTTTCGATAGCAATGGCTGCCTGGGCGGCCAGCGTACTGGCGATCTGAATGTCATCCTGGACAAACCCTCGATCATCGATCTTATTCAAGAGTTCCATCACGCCAATAACTTCGTCCTTCACCTTAAGAGGAACTCCAAGAATGGAGCGTGTGTCGAAGTCTATCGTCTTATCAATCTGAGAGTGCCAGCGCGGGTCGGTCTTGGCGTCACGGATGAGCAGCGGCTTTCTCTTGCGCACAATCCAGCCAGCAATGCTGTTGTCCAGGGGAACGGTCATATTACGCAACCCTTCTGAACCTTCGCCGATGGAGTGAGTAAAACGCAATTCCCCTGTTCGTTTGTCGAGCAGCATAATGGAACACGCCTCTGTGTGAGTGAGTTCCGTAGCCGACTGGATGATGATGCGCAACAGCGGCTCCAGACTAAGTGTCGTATTGAGAATCTGGCTTACTTTTACAATACGCTCTAAATAGGCAATTCGCCGCTCCAGGCTGGCAATTCTTTGCTCCAGCAATTCGTCACGTGGGTCCATGAAATATATCTCGCGTTTGGTAAGAATTGAAGAACGGTTACACTGACAAAAAGCTAACTAATTATACCACGAAAATCGTCAATTTGTCTAAGCAGATTCGGATAGGCGCTTAGTACAAAAGGGGCATTGTAAATAATGCCTGGTCATGTTACCTTAAGTGTGATACCTTCCTTTTCTCCTACAAGTGCTTAAAGTTGCAGAAGGGCGAATGTTAATCTTTCGGTTATTACTCAGGTCAGATAACCCTTGCGAAGGTTTGATGAGAATTTTCAGAGCGAAAATGCCTTGGCTTACTGAGAATTGTCCTGTGAGCAAAGTTATGCGCAACCTTCGCAAGGGTAGCTGAGTAGTTACATCTCTTGTATGAGCGAACCCTCGTAGGCTGTATACAAATTGCTGGATCACACACAACAGGAAACCAATGACAATTGCAAGCAAAGCGACTCCGACAGTCGGACCCCAAAAATTACCGGCCAAGCACTTTGAACAATGGCTAAACGAGCATCACAAATCAATTTTGCGGCGCTGGCTGGATGAAGAAGCAGGCACGAGCCATCTCGACCAATTTGCTGATGGCACGGAGGATGCTTCCGATCTACACCGCACCTTGCTCCGTGCTCTCACCGACCATTCCGCCGCCGAAGAGCTACCAGGCGCTCCCGCTCTGGGGGATACCAAAACGACGGCTCAAGCGGGTGAATCGGCCTTCGGTCTCACAACCTGGCACGCCCTCTTGCAAGATATGCGACAAAACATCGTGACCGAGCTACGGGCTACCACTCCTACTAACGAGGCCTTTGAATTACTTGTGGCCGCCGACGATGCTCTCAACAGACTGGCCATCAGACTGACCCGCTCATTTCAGCAACAACTCGACCGGGTGACTGGCGAACGTAACAGGTTCAAGTCGCTCTACGCTGTGGCTCACGAAATTGCCACCAATCTGGATTTGGACCGGGTCGCGCAGAGTGCTTTGGACGGCGCCCTTAAAACTACCGATGCAGAGGCCGGCGTGTTGCTGATCCTCGACCGCGAGTCGGGACATCTCTTCCCTTGGGCCAGCAGTGAATGGGAGGTGAAGATCGTCGACCCCGAGGCCCTGCCCAGCGAGTGGACAGAGGGATGGCGCGACAAGCCCATTACCCCCATCGACAATGTCGCCGTCCTGCCCCGGGCCGAATGGCAGAGTGCACTAAACGTGCCACCAACTGCCGCAGCGCTAATCATCGCCCCCATTGTAGCCAACGGTGAATTCTATGGCTTGCTGGCTCTTAGCTCACAACGAGTAAATCACTTCACCCCTAATGACGTAGCCAGTGTTAAAGCCATCGTCACTCAGGTGGCCGGCGTGACAGAAAATGCTGAAATCTATCGCCTTATCAATCGCCAGGCCCAAGAATTGGGCAGTATGCTGCGCTACCAACAAGAGGAGGCCAGCAAAAGCCAGGCCATCCTGGAATCCATCGCTGATGGCGTCGTCGTAAACAATCCCCAGAGTGGGGTCATCCTGGTGAATCCGGCTGCCGAACGAATTCTGAACAAGTCTCGGGATAAGTTGATAAACACCGACGTGCGCCATCTGATTGAGGCTTTCGATGACCCCGGTCGTACAGCCGCCCTGGCGACTATCGAACAAATGCTGGCTCAAGCCAACACCCCCGCACAGATCAAGGTCACCAGCGTAATGCTGGAGATGGACAATCGAGTTATCAGTGCCCATATGGCGCCAGTCATTGCCCGCCACGACGAGTTCTTGGGAGTAGTGACCATCTTACGCGACATCACCAAAGAAGTAGAAGCCGACCGGGCCAAGAGCGAGTTCATCTCTACTGTCTCGCATGAACTACGCACCCCGATGACTGCTATTAAAGGGTATACTGACCTAATCTACGGCGGCGCCGTCGGTCCGCTGAATGACAATCAAAAACACTTCCTGAGCGTTATCAAGAACAACACCGACCGTCTGATTGCGCTCATCAACGACCTGCTTGATATCTCCCGTATTGAAACGGGTCGTGTCCGTTTCGAGCCTGCGCCAGTTAAACTGGGGGAGATCGTCGCCGACGTGGTTGAAGCAATGGCAGCCCACGCTCAAGAACAAGGGTTAGCCCTCACTTATGAAGTAGATGCCGGCTTGCCTGAAGTGATGGGGGACCGCGACCGGCTCTACCAGGTTTTGACTAACCTGATAGGCAACGCTATTAACTACACGCCAGAGGGAAGTGTAACCGTCGAAGTCAACAACGTCGGGATGGCGGTTCAGGTTAGCGTACGCGACACTGGCATCGGCATCGACGCCGAAGACATCGGTCGCATCTTCGATCGTTTTTACCGCGCCGACGACCCGATTGTCCAGGAAGCCAGCGGCACCGGCCTGGGGTTGCCCATCGTCAAAATGTTTGTGGAAATGCATGGTGGCCGGGTTTGGGTTGATTCAGAAAAAGGAAAAGGAAGCGCCTTTACCTTTATCCTGCCAGTTCCCGGCTCCGAACCGAAGCCAAAAGAGCCCCAATCCTTGACCCCACCACCGATTATGGCCAAAACCGTCCTCGTCGTAGACGATGACATTGACATCGCTCAATTGATCCGCCTGCAATTAGAGAGCAATGGGTATCACGTGCTAACTGCAAGCCGGGGACAACGAACTCTCGAAATTATCAAAGAAAGCCAAGTTGATTTGATCGTGCTTGACAGGCTTCTACCCGATATGGATGGACTAGATCTGCTCGACAGGTTGAAAACTGATCCATCCACCGCAGAAATACCAGTCATCATGGTGACCATTGTCGAAGACGATGGGGATGCAGTGGCACGCGGTGCCAGTGCCTATCTGGTCAAACCAGTCAACGAGCAATTGCTGTTGGACCAGATAGAGACCGTGCTGACCCGTCAGGGGCGAGTGTTGATTGTGGAAGATGACGCGGACACGGTTGACATGCTTACCCGCGCGCTGCGCCGTGTGGGCTTTACTACCGAGATGGCCAGAGACGGTTACGAGGCACTGGCTTCTGCCCGCCGAATACGCCCTGATGTTATCCTACTGGATCTGCGTCTGCCCGGCATGGACGGCTACGAAGCCCTCAGCCACCTGAAACGCAGCATCGTTACCAGTACCATTCCCATCATCGCCACTTCGGCACACGTGACCAACCCTGGAGCAGAACGCAAGCGATTGATTATGCTAGGCGCGACCGATTTCTTGCCAAAGCCGCTTGCCGTTGATGAATTGATCGCCATGGTGGATCGAGTCATAGCAGCAGCCTATGTTCCCAACCTCCCCACTACTAGCGACAGTGAGACAGAGCATCAACCTTAGGCCTTGTAAAGGAATAAGTTCCGATTTTCCACGCTTGGAGTCCGATCAAAACTCGGAAGTTATTCTTTTACAGGCCCTTAGAGCACGTTCAAGAAAACCACCCGGCATCGAAGCAATTGGGCTACGAAGTATGAGCTATTACCAAATGCATCAAAAATTCCACGTTGCCGGCTGGCCCGGTAATGGGCGAGCGAATCACCCCGCGTACCCCCAACCCGTGAGCCATCGCGTAGCCAGCCACCTTTTCCAGTACCTGACGATGCACTGACGGGTCGCGCACCACTCCGCCTTTGCCCACCTGTTCACGCCCAGCTTCAAATTGCGGCTTGATCAAGGCGATAACGTCAGCATCAGAAGCCAGCCAAGCCACAATAGCCGGGAACAACAGTTTGAGCGAGATAAACGATGCATCGACGGTGACGATTTCCACTGGCTCTGGCAATGACTCCAGATAGCGGGCATTCGTCTTTTCCATCACTACCACCCGCTCGTCCTGGCGCAGCTTCCATGCTAATTGGCCGTATCCCACATCGATGGCATAGACGCGAGCGGCACCCCGCTGGAGCATGCAGTCCGTGAAACCACCGGTAGAGGCCCCCACATCAGCGCAGACAGCACCCGCCACCGACACCTGGAAGGTGTCCAACGCGGCCGCCAGCTTGAGCCCCCCCCGGCTCACATAGGGCAATTGCTGAAGCACTGTCACCTGAGCATCGGCTGGCACTTCTGCCCCAGGTTTCGGTGCTGCCTGTCCATTCACCCGAACCTGCCCAGCCAGCACCAATGCCTGTGCCTGGCTGCGACTTTCAGCTAACCCGCGCCGTATCAGTAGATGGTCAAGCCGGACTTTGTCTCTCATAAGGCAAGGATAATCTCAACCAGGGTTGGTGTCAAACTCTATCTGGCAACTTGCGACTTACACCCTTTACGTATATCATATCACCTCAAGGTTTCATCCCAGGAGGTTCAAGTGCTCTTCGCTCTTATCAAAACACTGCGACCCACCCAGTGGACGAAGAACGGATTTGTCTTCGTGCCACTGATCTTCGATATAAAGCTTTTCAAAATTGAGCCCCTTTCCCGGACGCTGATTGGTTTTGTGATGCTGTGTCTCATTTCAGGGATTGTGTATCTGATCAATGATCTGGTAGATATTGAAAAGGACCGACAACACCCCACCAAGTGCAACCGCCCCTTGCCCTCTGGTCAGCTATCCAAGTCGGTGGCCATTGCAACTGCCATTCTCATCCCAGTCGTTGTGCTACCGCTAAGCTTTCTTCTCGATGTGTATTTTGGACTTATTCTTACTGGCTATCTGGTGTTGCAAATCGCCTATTCGTTTTGGTTGAAGAATCTGGTCATCGTAGACGTGATGGTCATCGCCGCCGGGTTTGTGCTGCGAGTGGCTGCTGGCGTCCCGCTGGTCCACGCCGAGCGATTCTCCCCCTGGCTTTATGTCTTCACCACCCTGCTGGCCCTCTTCCTGGGCCTGGGAAAACGACGGCAGGAGATTGTGCTGCTGAAGAGCCAGGCCAGCAACACCCGCGCTATCCTCGATCATTACAGCCTGCCTTTCCTGGACGAGATGATGGCTGTGGTCACGGCTGGCACCGTAATGACTTACGCCCTTTACACATTCTCATCGGAGAACCTGCCTGAAAATCACACAATGATGTTAACCATTCCCTTCGTTATTTACGGCATCTTCCGTTATTTGTACGTAATTCATATCCAAGGCAACGGGGGCGCGCCGGATGAGGTGCTGCTGACAGATCGTTCTTTGCAGGCAGCCGTGGGTCTGTTCGTGGTATCAGTGGTGGCGATTCTGTATTTATCGTGAAGGAGACAAAACATCTCCCACGGACTCATAGAACCGTCGGGAGAGCTAGTTTGGGAAGGAGTGAATAATCGTGGTGCCATCATCGGGTCGCCGGCAGGCTCTCTTTGCTGGGCTAGTGTTCAACGAAGAAGAGGAGCCGGCTGAGGTGGTTTACGTCGGCGACAAACCAAATTATGTCATCCTCGATGACGGGTTCCGCCGGCATGTGGATTCCGAATATGTCGATCGCCAGGTGCTTCGGTGGCTCCAAGAGCAAATCTTCGCCAATCGAGAATTGGTCACCGAGGGCATGCTGTCCATGCTAGGCAAAGATGATCTCTTCACTAAGGCGATGATAGATGCTTCGATTCAGCAGATGGACCAACTCATTGAGCAGGGCCTGCCTGACGATGCCCGCACCTGGCTGGGCATGTTCGGCTTTCGCATCATCGTAGACTTCCATGGGGATGTGGTACGTATTGACCTTCCAGCCCAGGACGAGCCGGATGAGTTCTGACCAACTGTAAGCCCACATAAAGGCCCCCCAACTTCGAGAGTTAGGGGGCTAGATTTCGGACGAACGTACCTATCCGGCTCCTTCGCCAGGCTCTATGCTTCCAGCGCCAATTGACCGAGAGTGACGTAGGAAGGATATTCGTGACCGCCAGGTCCCCGACCGGATCAGCAGCCGGCGATCGACCGCCAGCGGTCACCGGTTCCTTAGCGCTTGGTGTATTGTGGGGCTTTGCGGGCCCGCTTTAGGCCCGGCTTCTTGCGCTCTTTGGCGCGTGGGTCACGCGTGAGCAGCCCGAATTTGCGCAACGTCGGCCGGTAGTCAGGATCAGCCTTGAGCAATGCGCGGGCGATCCCAAGGCGAATGGCTCCTGCCTGTCCGGTGATGCCACCCCCTTGTACGTGGACGCTTACATTAAAGCGCCCTACGTTGTCAGTGAGTGCCAGGGGCTCGCCCAGATGCTTTAAATCCCACTCACGGCCAAAATACTCATCTGCTGACTTGTTGTTAACTATAATTGTGCCATCGCCACCGGGATACAACCGCACCCGGGCGGTGGCTGTTTTACGCCGTCCAAGGCCTTCGTAATACTGAGTTTCTGCCACAGTTTTCCTACCCCCTCAGTCTATAGATCGAGTGACTCCGGTTGTTGGGCCTGATGCGGATGGTCGGGGCCATCGTAAACCCTCAGTTTCCTGAACATCTTGCGGCCCAATCGATTCTTGGGGAGCATCCCACGCACCGCCGCCTCAATGACCCGTTCAGGATGTGTCTGCAACTGCCGGCGCAGGGTTACCTGCTTGAGACCTCCCGGATAGCCGCTGTGACGGTAGTAAATCTTCTGATCAAGCTTCTGACCCGTCACGTTGATTTTGTCAGCGTTGATTACTATCACGTAATCCCCGCAATCTATGTGCGGTGTGTAGATGGGTTTATGCTTGCCGCGCAGAATGGTGGCAACCCGAGTCGCCAATCGCCCCAGAGTCTGGCCCTGCGCATCAATCACGAACCACTTGCGTTCAATTTCATGTGGTTTGGCTGAAAAAGTCTTCACGTTGTTACTACTCCCAAAAGTAGTTATGAGTAAAAAGTGCTGAGCGACAGCCCACTGTCTTTCTTTCCCTGGCTAACTGCCATCTGCCACTCACCCATCATCTCCATATTCTACCTTTACCAGGTACAGGCCCCACGGTGGAGCTGGCGGCCCCACGGCTGCTCGATCTCTGGCCTTCAGCAAAGCGGGGATCTCGGCCGAAGTTAGCTCCCCCCGCCCCACGCGCAACAAGGTGCCGACGACATTGCGTACCATCCGATACAGAAAGGCGTTGGCCGTAATCTCAAAGGGGAGAAACTTCCCCTCAATACCCTCTACGTGCTCAGTAAACCACTCGGCCTGCATCACGCGCCGAACAGTACTGTCGCCATAGGTTGGTTTGCCAAAGGCAGCGAAGTCGTGACTGCCGATAAGCCATTGGCTCGCTTCGCGCATCGCTTCCGCATGGAGCGGCTCTGATACGTGGTACGCATACCGCATCCACAGGGGCGAACGAATCGGCTGATTAAGGATAATGTAACGATATCGGCGACTCTTCGCATCAAAACGCGGATGAAAAGTAGGACGCGTTGTTGTCAATTGGCGAATGGCGACGTCAACCGGTAAAACGGCATTGAGCGCTCGATGCAACGTCTGAGTAGTGTGCCGCCAAGCTACGTCGAAGGCGATCACCTGCCCACTGGCATGAACGCCGGCATCGGTTCTCCCGGCCCCCAAAATCCGCACTTGCGTTTGGGTAATACGCTCAATCGCCTTTTCTAGTTCACCCTGGACGGTGCGCCCCTGCGCCTGAACTTGAAAACCATGAAAGTCCGTACCGCAGTACTCAACCGTTGCCCGGTATCGAGATTTCATAGAGCGCATAGGAGCTAACGTCATAACTTTTCAGTTGCGACGCCATAGCCTCTTTATTGCCTGACTCCCTACTCGACCAGCGAGATGAGCACCATCGGTGCAGCGTCACCCTTGCGTGGGCCGAGCTTGTAAATACGAGTATAACCTCCTTCGCGCTCTTCGTAGCGCTCAGCAAGTTCGTCAAAGAGCTTGCCCAAAATCTCCTGGTCTGGCACATCGCGGGCAGCCAATCGCCGCGCGTGCAAATCGCCGCGCTTGGCGAGGGTAATTAAGCGCTCGGCATGGGGCCGGATCGCTTTGGCCTTAGCCTCGGTAGTACGGATCCGCTCGTGTCGAAGGAGTTCTGTCACAAGATTGCGAAATAGGGCTTTACGCTGTGCCGAATCACGCCCTAATTTTCGACCTGCTACTTTATGTCTCATCGTCCCGATTCCTTATAAACCTCGAAATATGCACTGGCGCTTCCTTATCCCGAAACCCTCGATATCAGCATCGCCGATAATCTGGTCAATCCACCGGCGACAACCCCACCTGGAGGCAGGAAAGAATTCCCTGCTTCCAGGGTGACAAAAGTCTTCGGATAGCTCACAGGCTTGTCAGGCAGCCAATTCCACCTTATCCGACGGCTGGTCAGTATCCGAGGGGGCAGCGATACGTTCCAGTTCGTCAAGAAAGCCTTTTTCGCGGAGCTTTTCCATCAATTCGTCGAGCGATTTCTGGCCAAAGTTACGAATAGCCAGGATCTCTTCCTCGCCCTTTTGCAACTTCTCCAGAATCTCACCTACCTGGGTGATGCCCGCACGCTTCAGACAGTTGTAAGCGCGCACGGTCAGCTCAAGCTCCTCAATAGGCGTCTCGTACATCTGGGTCGGGATGCCCCCCTCCTCTTCTTCCTCGACCTCCGGCTCCTCTTCCGTGACGCCAGAGATGAGGGTGAAATGCTGTACCAGGACGCGCGCCGCCTCACTCAGTGCATCGTGTGGCGATATAGTGCCATCGGTGTTCACTTCGAAGACCAGACGGTCGTAATCGGTGACCTGTCCAATCCGTGCCCGCTCCACCGTATAGCTTGCCCGTCGAATTGGGCTGTAGATAGCATCAACCGGGATCTCACCAATGGGTAGCTTGCCTCGCTCTTCGGCTGGCGAGTAACCTCGCCCTGGCTCAACAACCAACTCGATGTCTAATTCAGCCTCAGGCGAATCAGCCACAAGTAAGGGCAGATCAGGGTTGACAATCTCAACATTGGGCGGACATTCCAGGTCGCCCGCCGTGAGGGTGCCTTCCCCTTTAATTTCAGCCCGCAGACGTGCCGATTCGTTGTTGAAGAGTCTGACGCGCAGTTGCTTCACGTTAAGGATCAAAGCTGTCATATCCTCGCGCACATGCGGGATATCCGAGAACTCGTGGTGTATCCCGCTGACACGAAGCGACGTCACGGCTGCACCAGGCAACGACGCCAGCAGCACACGACGAAGGGCGTTGCCCAGCGTGATACCATAACCACTTTCCAACGGGCCAATACTAAAGCGCCCATAATTTTGAGCACTTGCCTCAGTTTCAACCTTGGGCAAGACAAGATTCATTTCCGACAAAGCAACACCCCCTGTTGGCATCCATAGTCCTGGACCCATAGTCTGCTATATGCAAAGTCAAAGCACTGGAACTCCAAGCACATCAGTCTGTTCTTCCTCGTCACTATCTTAAACGAAATTCTTGCCACATCCTCTGCATGAAATCTTCGTGCATTCAGCACTCTTGTATTTCATGCGTCACAACTTTGCATCAAAATACGGACAGGGTACAAGACTAACGGCTGTAGTACTCAACAATCAATTGTTCGTTAAGGGTTATGTCAATATCATCGCGAGAGGGCAAATCAACCACTTTACCTGTCATTTGAGCCAAATCCAGACTCAGCCAGCCCGGAACCCGACTCTCATCCAGGGTTTGAGATACTTCCTTGAAATAGGCCTTGCCCACACTGGGGTCTCGTACCGCGATGACGTCCCCCGGCTTGACCAGATAAGAAGGGATGTTGGTCTTACGGCCGTTGACGTCGAAATGACCGTGTTGCACAAGCTGGCGAGCCTGTGCTCGAGAACTGGCAAATCCCAACCGGTAGACTACATTGTCGAGTCGGCTTTCGAGCAAAATAAGTAGGTTGAGACCAGTCAGTCCCTTCTGTCGCTGAGCCTCGCGGAAATAACGGCGGAACTGCCGCTCGTAAACGCCATAGACGCGACGCCCCTTCTGCTTAGCACGGAGCTGCAAAGCATATTCGGATTCTTTTCGCCGAAATTGAGCTTGTCGCCCATGCACACCAGGCGCATAAGAACGTCGCTCAAAGGCACACTTGGGTGAGAAACATCGCTCGCCCTTTAAGAAGAGCTTTTCGCCCTCGCGACGGCATAATTTGCATACTGAATTTGTGTAGCGTGCCAAGTTATCCTCCTGATTGATCTTCGTTGGATATTTCGAGAGGTTTACAGGCCTGGCAAAACCCTTCGTCCCTCTGCTATCTCCCTGGATCGTAGCTTCTGATCAACTAAGAAGCTGGATCATACAGCAGCTCAAAGTACTTAAACATTATAGAACTAAAGTCCCCGTTACTACTCAGGCCAGATGACCCTTGCGAAGGTTTGGTGAGAATTTCAGAGCGAAAGTGCCTTGGCCTACCGAAAATTGCCCTGTGAGCAAAGTTATTCGCAACCTTCGCAAGGATACCTGAGTAGTTACAAGTCCCCAAACAAATAAGCGGGCAATAAAGTAGCAAATGCCCTATCCCAAGCTGATAATCAATTACACCCGCCGTTTCTTGGGCGGTCGGCACCCATTGTGCGGAATCGGTGTGACGTCGGTGATGGAACGCACCTTGAATCCCACACCCTGTAACGACCGGATAGCGGCCTCACGGCCTGGTCCCGGCCCCTTTACGAACACATCTATCTCTCTCATCCCATGATCTTGGGCATTTTTTGCCACCTGTTGCGCCGCGAGCTGAGCAGCGTAGGGCGTGCTCTTGCGCGATCCTTTAAAGCCAGCCGTACCAGCACTGGCCCAAGTGATAGCATTACCTTGCTGATCGGTGATAGTGATAATGGTGTTATTGAAGGTCGCATGGATGTAAGCGCGCCCGTACGGCACGTTCTTGCGCTCTTTACGCCCACCACCCCGTCTACTCTTGCCTTTTGCTTTTGCCATAATACCTCCTCAACACTGCGTACTACGTATTTCATACGCCCATAAATCATAATACGGAACACGCAATACGCAGTACCCAACACTCAATTACTTCTTGGCCCGCGCCCGTCTGCGACCTGGCACCGTCCTGCGCGCGCCGCGCTTGGTGCGGGCATTCGTGCGCGTGCGTTGACCACGAACTGGCAAATTACGTCGATGACGGAGACCGCGATAGCATTGGATCTCTTGCAATCGCTTGATGTTCATTTGCACTTCACGTCGTAGATCGCCTTCGACCTGATAGTTCCTGTCGATCACTTCACGCATCCGGGCGACTTCGTCCTCCGCGAGATCTTTCACCCGCGTATCCGGATTCACCTCCGACTGCTTGAGGATGTCTTGACTGCTTTTGAGCCCAATGCCATAGATGTAAGTTAACGCGATCTCAACACGCTTGTCTCGCGGCAAGTCTACGCCTGCAATACGCGCCATACGTAAACCTCCTTATCCTGATACACACCTAACCTTGGCGTTGCTTATGCTTGGGGTTGGAGCAGATGACTCGCACCACACCCCGGCGCTTTATAATCTTGCACTTTTCACAACGTCGCTTCACCGACGGTTTTACTTTCATTTTACTCGATACCTCCTACTATCTATCCGGCTTTCGGCCGTCTTGGGCTACAAGCGAGTAAGGATCTCGGGCTCCCCATTGATGACGGCGACAGTATGTTCAAAATGAGCCGAACGCTTGCCGTCCGCCGTAACGACAGCCCAACCATCGTCCAGTACCCTGGTATGCCAATCACCCATCACGACCATTGGCTCCAAAGCAATGGTCATTCCCGACATCAGGGGATAATTCTTAGGCCGCTGGCCGCGCGGTCCCAAAAAATTGGGAATGCCCGGCTCTTCGTGCATATTGCGTCCAATGCCATGCCCCTGGTACTCGCGCAATACGTTGAAGCCCGCACGCTCGACATAGGACTGAATGGCACGGATGACGTTCCATAAACGATTGCCCTCGCGTACCTGAGCAATGCCAGCCATCAATGCACCCTTGGTCACTTCCAATAGGCGTTGAGATTCCTCACCCACATCTCCTATCGCCAGGGTAATAGCTGCGTCACCGTAAAAACCTTTGTAAATCGCTCCTACGTCTATGCTGATAATGTCCCCTTCTTTGAGTACCCGACGCGGGTTGGGAATGCCATGCACAATCTCTTCGTTGATAGAGGCACAAATCGAGGCCGGAAAGTCGTTGTCTCCATTGTGCGGATACCCCTTAAAAGCCGGGATGGCTTGATGTCGCGTGATAATCTCCTCAGCCACAGCATCCAACTCAGTGGTCGAGACTCCTGGCCGAGCCTTATCCTCCATTGTGGCCAAGACTTCGGCCACAATGCGTCCTGCCTGACGCATCAACGCCAGTTCTTCTTTAGATTTTATCTCAATTTTCATGACAATTAATCGTCTGTAACGGCGGCACGCAGGTCGGCTGCCACCATCTCTATAGGCTGATCGCCGTTTATTTCTACCAAGACTCCTCGGCGGCGATAGTAACCAATCAGTGGGCTAGTTTGCTCCCAATATACTTTAAGCCGATTGCGAACTGTCTCTGGTTTGTCGTCCTCACGTTGATACAACTCGCCGCCATCTTCATCACACATCCCTGGCTCTTGAGGCGGGTTAAAAAGAGTGTGATACGACCTACCACACACCCGGCACAGCCAGCGCCCACTCAGGCGTTCTACCAACACTTCGTCGGGTACCGAGATGTACGGCACCACACCGATCCTCTGCCCACGGGCAGCCAACGCCCGATCCAAGGCCTCAGCCTGGGTTATAGTACGCGGAAAGCCATCCAGCAATGCACCGTTAGCGCAATCGGACCGACTCAGCCGCTCCATCACCATCGCAATAGTGATGTCGTCAGGCACTAGTTCTCCGCGATCCATGTAAGCTTTAGCCTTCAGCCCTAACTCAGTTTCGTTTTTAAGGCTCTCTCGAAAGAGATCACCACTGGCTACATGAGGTAGATTTAGAGCCTCGCGCAACATAGCCGCCTGCGTACCCTTACCCGCACCCGGCGGACCAACGAGAACGATAAACTTTGGCTCCATTGCGACCTAATGTTATCTAATAAACCCTTCGTAGTGGCGCATCAAAAGCTGTGCTTCAAGCTGCTTCATTGTGTCGAGCACGACACCGACGACGATGAGCAAGCCAGTGCTGGTAATGAGCAACGATTGAGTCTGCCCACCCGTGCGTGCCAGACCGGGAATCAACTGCACCAGCCAGGGCAAAATGGCCACCACGCCCAAAAAGATGGCACCGACCAGGGTAATGCGCTGGAGCACCCGGTTGAGATAGTCTTCAGTGCGTTTTCCAGGCCGCATACCAGGGATAAACCCCCCCTGGCGCTGCAACGACTCTGCCAGGTTTTGCTGTCGAAATATGACATCAGTATAGAAGTAAGTAAACCCAATGACCATCAGGAAATACATGATCCAGTAAACCCACGCATCGTTAGCCGGCCGCAGATTGTCGTAAACGCCGTTGACTAAGGCTTGGAAGAAACCGGTCCCACTCGGGTTGTAAAAGTAGCTAGCGATGGTGCTGGGAAAGATCATAAGCGACTGGGCGAAAATAAGCGGGATCATGCCTGCGCTGTTGACACGCAATGGGATGTGTGCGCTTTGCCCGCCATATACCCGCGTCCCTCGTACTCGCTTACCATATTGAACCGGGATACGCCGCTGCCCCTCTTGAATAAAGACGATGACACCCACCGTAGCCGCGGTGATGAGAGCAAAGACCAGCAACCCAATGTAGTCCTGACGCACCACAAAGCCCCCCACATTCTGAGGCAAGCGGGCCACAATACCGCCAAAGATGATCAGAGATACACCATTGCCAATGCCTTGCTCAGTAATCAACTCCCCTAACCAGACAGCAAAAACCGTACCGGCCGTCATCGTGAGAATAGTAGCGACAGTGCCTAATGGATCCACGTTAAAACCGAAGTTAGCCAGTACATTGACCCCAATTGACCGCTGGATGACGGCGGCTTGTCCGTAGCCCTGAAGCGCGGCCAGAGGTACCATCAGCCAGTGGGTGTATTGATTCAACTTAGCCTGCCCCCCCGGCTCTTTGGCGATCTCCTCAAGTTGAGGAATAATCGGCTGAAGCAACTGGATGATGATGGAAGCCGTGATATAAGGATATACTCCCATCGCCATCACTGAGAAATTCGAGAGGGCACCTCCCGACAACAAGTCCAAAAAGCCAAAGAGCTGACTCCCGGCCTGACCACTCACCAAAAAATTCCGGAGTGCCTCCTGATTAACGCCAGGTACCGGCACGTGTGCGGCGGCACGATAGACGAATAAAATGAAAAAGGTGAAGAGAATTTTGCGCCGCAGATCGGGCAAACTTAATGCATTCTTAACGGCTTGAATCATGCCGAATCCTCTCTACTCCTTACTTTCTTAGCGGCAGCAGCTCAACTGCGCCACCTGCCGCCTCAATCTTAGCACGCGCACTGGCCGAGAAGCGATGCGCTTTCACCGTGAGGCGTCTGTCCAGATCGCCACGCCCCAGGATCACTACCGGCTTAGTTGCCGACTTGATGATACCTGCATCCGCGAGCGTCTCTGGCCCCACTTCTGACCCATCTGAAAACTGGCCCAGGCGTTCTAAGTTGACCTCAGCATATTCCACGCGCCAAATATTGGTAAATCCACGCTTAAAAGGAAGCCGGCGCACCAGGGGCAACTGTCCTCCCTCAAAATAGGGGCCCTTACCCCCGCCAGATCGCGCGCCCTGGCCCTTCGTGCCACGGCCGGCAGTCTTGCCCTGACCGGCGGCAATACCCCGGCCTACACGCTTTCTTCGTTTTTTACTGCCAGCAGCCGGCTGCAAATCATGCAACTTCATACTTCCACCTCTTGCACTTCAACCAGGTGACTCACTTTGTTGATCATCCCTCGAATCACCGGCGAATCCTTATGCTCCACCGAATGCCCCAGGCGACGCAGCCCCAAGGCACGAATAGTGCCCTTCTGCCGTTCTGAGTAGTTGATGCTGCTCTTGACCCAGGTGACGCGTAAAGTCCTGCTCTTCTTCTTAGCCATCTTTCCGACTCCAGAACGGTTGAACCCGATTGACAGCCAATCCACGCCGACTGGCAATTTCAGCCGGATCCTGCAACTCGTTCAAGGCCTTGGCGGTAGCTTTGACTACGTTCAAAATATTGGCACTGCCCATACTTTTAGTAAGAATGTCACGAATTCCGGCTGCCTCGACCACAGCTCGCACTCCACCCCCGGCAATAACTCCCGTACCCGGCGCCGCCGGCTTCAGGAAAACTTCGGCTGCGCTGTAGCGAGAAGTTATCTCATGAGGGATGGTAGTCCCAACTAATGGGATAGGGCGCATATTGCGCCGTGCTCTCTCCGAACCTTTTCGGATAGCTTCAGGCACTTCGCGGGCTTTGCCTATGCCCACGCCGACACGGCCACGATTATCTCCCACTACCACAACCGCCCGGAAGCTGAAGCGTCGGCCACCTTTAACCACCTTAGCCGTGCGCGCGATGTGCACCACCCGCTCGTCAAGTTCTTCAATTTCTTCGAATTCTGGTTCCCTTCTCGCCATATTTCCTCCGCTTGAGCGTATGACCAAGGCAGATGGCAAAGAGCAGATAGAGGGCGTCTATGATGGGGCACTAAAACTGTAACCCACCCTCACGAGACGCTTCTGCCAAGGCTCTTACCCGGCCATGATATTTGTATCCACCCCGGTCAAATACAACCTGGGTGATACCAGATTGTACAGCTCGCTCTGCTAATGTCTTGCCCACGACAGACGCCTGTTCTGTCTTGGTCTTGCTCGCTAGACTCTGGCGGAGCGATGGATCTAGGGTAGAAACTGTCAATAGAGTATGCCCCTGACTGTCATCTATGATCTGTGCATAAATATGGTTGAGGCTGCGATAGACGTTCAGGCGAGGGCGCTGGGATGTGCCCACTACCCTACCGCGCACACGGGCATGGCGGTGCTCGCGCGCCCACCTCGCTTTGTTTGACTTACCCATATTTCTTCTCCACACCTTGGATAACTAAATCTTGCCGGCCTTGCCAGCCTTGCGGCGAACATATTCACCGGCGTATCGAATCCCTTTGCCCTTGTAAGGTTCCGGCGGCCGTACCCGGCGAATACGAGCTGCCATCTCACCCACCAATTCCTTGCTAACGCCCGACACACTGAGTGCGCGATTCCCCCTCTCAACTTCAAAGGAAATGTCAGTCGGGGGCTCAATCACCACCGGATGCGAGTAACCCACGTTCAATACCAAATTCTTGCCTCGCAACTCGGCCCGATAACCCACACCCTCAATTTGCAGGCGACGGGTAAAGCCCTGGCTCACACCAACGACCATATTACTTAACAAGGCCCGGGTGAGGCCATGGAGCGCGCGATGCCGCCGGTGATCAGTTGGTCGCTGAATGACAAGCTGGTTGTCTTCTAATTTGATCTGCATATCCGGGTCAAAATCGCGCGAAATTTCCCCTTTGGGACCTTTCACCCGTACAGTATTTTTATGAATATCTACCGTCACCCCCTGAGGGATCGGTATCGGCATACGCCCTATACGAGACATAATTTACCCTCCGCCGTCAAGTCTCCAATCCCTAAACCTCTAATCCCTCAATTTCCAATCCTAACTCCGTCTTTTGAGACTAGAGATTTGAGAACTACCAGACGTAGCATAGCACTTCGCCACCGACGCCCAGACGCCGTGCCTGCTGACCAGTCATCACCCCCTTGGATGTAGAGACGATGGCGATCCCAAGCCCACTCCGCACCCAGGGTAAATCGTGCCGGCCTGCATACACACGACGACCTGGCGCGCTTACCCGTTTGAGGCCAGTTATCACGGGCTGGGGACGCCTGGCTTGAGTATACTTCAGGCTAAGCCGCAACATAGCCTGAGGACTGGCCGGGATTAACTCATAATCCTGAATAAAGCCTTCTTCTTTCAAAATATGGGCAATCGCCTCGCGTATCCTCGAAGTAGGCATCGCCACCTGCCGGTGCTGTACCATCGTAGCGTTGCGGAGGCGCGTGAGCATGTCGGCAATCGGGTCACTAACACTCATAGATTATCCTCTCCTGCCTGCAACTACCAGCTAGATTTGACGACACCAGGGATGACCCCCTGGTTAGCCAATTCACGGAAACATATACGACACAAACCAAAGCGCCGCATATATCCTCGAGGGCGTCCACAACGCTGGCACCGGTTACGCACCCGCACCGCATACTTCCGCCTTTTTTCGCGCTCGATCATGGATTTCTTAGCCACAACTAACTCCTTACCCCTCTAGGAACTCTGCCTAAATGGCATCCCCAGCAACGCCAACAGACGCCGTGCTTCTTCGTCGGTCTCAGCAGTGGTGACAATGGTGATTCCCATCCCCCGGACCCTGTCGATTTTGTCGTAATCAACCTCGGGCCATACCAGTTGCTCGGTCAGACCAATAGCGTAGTTACCACGACCGTCAAAGCTATCAGGCGATACACCGCGGAAGTCACGCTGACGCGCCAAGGCGATGTTCAACAATCGGTCCATAAAGTCGAACATCCGCCTACCTCGCAGTGTCACCTTCACACCGATAGGGTTTCCTTCACGCAACTTGAAGCTGGCGATAGATTTTCTGGCGCGGGTGATAATGGGCTTCTGACCAGTAATTATCATCAGGTCTTGCGAGATTGCATCCAAAGCTTTAGCATTTTGCAACGCCTCGCCTGCTCCCACATTCACCACCACTTTCTCCAGACGCGGAACCTGCATCACATTTTCATAGCCAAACTCTTCCATAAGAGCTGGCACAATTTCTGTCCGGTAACGCTCTTTTAATCTAGGCACGTTAGACATCGTTTGCTCCCCAGATTCGATCAGTCGATGATCTCACCACAGCGCTTGCACACACGCACCTTAGCTCCGTCGGCAAAAGTAAAGCCCACTCGTGTCCACTCATCACACTGAGGACAAACTAAGGCTACATTTGAGATGTGAATAGGCGCTTCGAGTTCGATAATACCAGTTTGAGTGCGGGTTTGGCTAACGGGTCGCTGATGCTTCTTAATGATATTAAGACCACCAACAATCACGCGATCCTTGTTGGGATCACGCCCAATACGGCGACGCTTGCGGTCTACCTGCCATCCGCGCACTACATCACGCACTGTGCCTCGCTCGCCTCGCTCATCACCAGCAATGATCTCAACAGTATCGCCTCGCTTTATCTTCATAATTCAAACTCCTCAACGCTACTTAGGCCTTGTAAAGGAATAAGTTCCGATTTTCCACGCTTGGAGTCCGACCAAAACTCGGAAGTTATTCTTCTACAGGCCCTTACAATACTTCAGGGGCTAGCGAGACAATCTTCATGAAGCCTTTTTCACGCAACTCGCGCGCTACCGGCCCAAAGATACGCGTACCTCTCGGATTCTTAGAAGCTGGGTCCAGGATAACAGCCGCGTTCTCGTCAAATTTGATGTAAGATCCATCGCTGCGCCCATACTCTTTGGCTGTACGAACGACAACTGCCCGTACCACGTCTCCCTTTTTCACAGACCCCTGTGGAGCGGCCTGCTTTACTGTAGCCACTATCACATCGCCTACCGTCGCATAGCGCCGCATCGAGCCACCCAGCACCCGAATGCACAGAAGCTCTTTTGCACCCGTGTTATCGGCCACCTTTAGCCGACTCTCTTGCTGAATCATAGCTATAACTCCTGAATGAGATAACGGCCAGGCAGCTAAAGTTCGGCCCGCTTCAAAACATCTGTCACCACCCACCGTTTTTCTTTGCTAATGGGCTGCGATTCAATCATGCGAATCAGGTCACCCACACGACATGCATTTTCCTCGTCGTGGACTTTGTACCGCTTGTGATGTCGAATCACCTTGCCGTACAAAGGATGGCGTGTGAGACGTTCCACCCTGACAACAATCGTCTTGTCCATTTTGTCACTGATCACACGCCCGACCAGCACTTTGCGTTGTTCTCTTGCCATATCGCTATTACCCCATCAAGTATCAAATCAATGTTCACGGCAGTTTGAAGCTTATCGGCCGATTCTTGTAGCCCCAACTGCTAGGCTCCGAATTCCGCCGCTAGCTCACGTTCCCGCAAGATAGTTTTCAAGCGAGCAATGTCCCGTTTAAGCTCGGTGAGCCGGTTGAAGTTTTCCAGTTGGCCAATGGTGAACTGGGAACGCAGGTTGAAGAATTCCTCTTCCATATCGTTGAGCCGAACCTTGACTTCGTCAGTTGATAGGGCACGGATCTCCTGGGCTTTCACGGCTATCCCTCCTCAAGGCCAGTGCGCATCACGAACTGAGTCTTGATAGGCAACTTATGCGAGGCCAGTCTCAACGCTTCCCGCGCTGCCTCTTCTGGCACACCGGCAATCTCAAAAATGATACGTCCTGGCTTAACCACCGCTACCCAGTGATCTACACTCCCCTTGCCACTTCCCATACGCGTCTCGGCTGGCTTGGCCGTCACGGGCTTGTCAGGGAAGACACGGATCCAGAGTTTGCCACCCCGCCTTACGTGGCGAACGATCGCGCGGCGGGCAGCCTCGATTTGTCGGCTGGTCATCCAACATGGCTCTAAAGCCTGCAAGCCATACTCCCCAAAGGCGATTTCAGCCCCACGGCTCGCCTTTCCCTTCATGCGGCCGCGCATCTGTTTGCGATATTTTACGCGCTTTGGCATCAACATAGTTATAATCTCCCCTGCCAGAGTAAGCGAGTCATCAGAAGAATACCCCGACTTAAATTCGTGGGTTGGCACATTCGCTGATTCGCTGACTCGCCGACTCGCAGATTTGCTAATAAGCTAATGCTGCCTCTTCCTCAGCCTGAGGCAACACCTCACCTTTATAAATCCACACCTTCACCCCGATGCGCCCAAAGGTGGTAAGGGCTTCGGCCCGAGCATAGTCAATATCGGCGCGCAGCGTGTGGCGAGGTACACGCCCTTCCCGCTGGGTTTCACGCCGGGCCATTTCAGCGCCGGACAGCCGACCACCCGTTGTGATCATAATACCCTGAGCACCAGCTCGCATCGCACGCCTTATCGCCTGCTTCATCGCCCTCTTGTGCGAAATACGTCGCTCAAGTTGCTGGGCGATGCTCTCAGCCACCAGGTAGGCATCGAGATCTGGGTTCTCGATTTCTTGCACGTCTACGTGGACTTTTTTGCTGGTCAGTTCTTCCAGCTTCCGGCGCAGCGAATTCACGTTAGCACCCTTGCGACCGATGACGATGCCGGGCTTGGCCGTCCAGATGCGCACTGTTACCTGCTTCGCGGCTGGCAGTCGCTCAACCTCTACTGAAGAGACGCTGGCCCGTTCGTTCTCTTCATGAATCAGTTTGCGAATAGCCAGGTCTTCGCCTAGAAGATTAGCGTATGCATCGCCTTCAGCATACCAGCGCGCTCTGTGATCCTTGATAATGCCCAGCCGAAATCCAATGGGATGTACTTTACGCCCCAAAGCAAACCTCCTGAATCTACTCCTGTTCTACTTCTTCCAAAACCACCTTAATATGGGATGTGCGTTTGCGAATCGGCTTGAAGCGACCTCGCGCCCCGTAACGACGCCAGGGTCGCGTTGGCCCCGGGTTAGCAACGATTTCCATGATGATCAGATCCTCTTTTGCGAGGCCGAAATTCTCTTCCGCATTGGCAACGGCACTCTGAATCGTTTTGGCAACGGATCCGGCTGCAGCGTGGGGCATCAACCGCAAGATTTCCAACGCCTCTTCCGCATACATACCACGCACCACGTTCACCACCCGCCGCGCCTTGATCGGCGAACCGGGAATATATTTACTTTCTGCGCGTACCTGAAAGCCCGCCATCTTGTTTTACCTCTTTCGAGCCTTGCTACCCCTCTCTCTAAAAATATGACCACGGAAGAAACGGGTAGGAGCAAATTCACCCAGCTTATGGTTAACCATGCTCTCCTGAATGTAAATCGGCACATGTTGACGGCCATTGTGAACAGCTACCGTGTGGCCGACCATCTCTGGCGAAATGGTGCAATCCCGGGCCCAGGTCTTAATGACACGCTTTTCACCCGAGGCATTCATCGCCTGAATCTTCTTCAGCAACTTAGGATTTACCCAGGGACCTTTTTTAGCTGATCTCGTCACTGCCGCTACCTCCTCAATCTCTACCTCAGCAGATCAAACGGATTAAACAGTCAGATCGATTCAACTCAACTCAGCTCGTTTAATCCGCTAATGCGTCCTATCGCCGCTTTTTACCGCGCTTACGCACGATGTATTTATCGCTTAACTTGGAACGCCGGGTCTTGTAGCCCAGGGCAGGTTTGCCCCACGGAGTCTTGGGCCCTGGCATCCCGATAGGTGCGCGTCCCTCACCGCCACCATGCGGGTGAGAACCCGGATCCATCGCTGAGCCACGCACTGAAGGACGGCGCCCCAGCCAACGCTTGCGACCGGCCTTGCCCAACGAGATGTTGCTGTGATCCACGTTACCCACTTGTCCAATAGTAGCCAGGCAATTCTGGCTAATCATCCGCACCTCGCCGCTAGGCAGACGAACCTGAGCATAAGGCCCTTCTTTAGCCATCAACTGCGCCGACGTACCAGCCGATCGAACCAACTGTCCGCCCTGACCCGGATGGAGCTCAATATTATGAATCAGCGTACCTAGCGGAATGCGATAAATGGGCAGCGCGTTCCCCGCCCTAATTTCGGCATCGGCCCCCGACGAGACTGTATCGCCGACCATCAGGCCCATTGGAGCGATGATGTAGCGCTTCTCGCCGTCGGCGTATACCAACAACGCAATCCGCGCCGATCGGTTGGGGTCGTATTCAATCGAATCGACCCGAGCGGGGACGCCAAACTTATCTCGTTTAAAGTCTATCATCCGGTAGCGACGCTTGTGACCGCCGCCACGCCGCCGCACCGTGATCTTACCCCGAAAGTTACGACCAGCGCTCTTTTTAAGCGGCCGCAGCAAGCTCTTTTCGGGAGTTGTTTGTGTAATCTCTTCAAATGTCGAAACCGTCATCCCTCGCCGGCCAGGCGAAGTCGGCTTATAGCTTTTAATAGGCATAATGGCTTCTCCGCTTCTCGCCTATTCCAGACCCCCAATCGCTAAGAAGCTGTCTGAAAAATCGTGGGGGAGCTTTAAGTTATTTATACGCCCTCAAATATCTCGATTTGCTGATCGGGTGCAATGGTGACAATGGCCTTCTTCCAGGCAGGGCTTCGCTTTACTCGTTTGCGCCCCCAGCGGCCATACTTAGGAGTCATGTTGATCACGCGTACCTGCAACACGTCTACCTTGAAGATGTGTTCTATCGCATCTCGAATCTGTGTCTTATTGGCTCGACGGTCCACTTCAAAGGTATACTGACTGTATCCGGTAGCGATGTTGCTCTTCTCGGTGATTACGGGGCGTTTTACCACTTGATACGGACTCATCTCTCCCATAGCTCACCTCATCCCAAAATCTCTTCGACCACTGTCAATGCACCAGTGGGCATAATCACATAATCATACGCCAACAAATCATGCACGTTCAGATAATGTGCTCGCAAAATCTTCACATCGGGTAAATTGTTGGCTGACCACTCGACATTCTCACTCTGCTCCGGGAGCAAGATGACAGCACTGGTGTCGATGTTCAGATTCCGCAATGTGTCAACCATCATGCGGGTCTTGGGTGCTTCAAAATCAATGGCATCCAGCACGACGATGTGCGCTTCGGCAGCCTTGGCCGACAGCGCCGAACACAAAGCGAGGCGCCGCATTTTGCGCGGCATCTTTTTGATGTAGCGCCGGGGCTTGGGCCCATGTGCCACACCGCCTCCCACAAAAATAGGGGCGTTGCGGCTGCCGTGTCGAGCGCGACCAGTCCCCTTTTGCCGGTACCACTTAGCCTTGCTGCGGGCTACTTCGCCTCGTGACTTGGTTTTATGCGTCCCCAATCGACGATTGGCCAGTTGCCGCACCAAAGCCTGGTGCATGACCGGACCATTGGGTTCGATGCCAAAGATATCGTCGCGCAGTTCTACTTCTCCAACCGTTTCACCCGCGATGTTTTTGACTTCTACTTGCATCGCTTATCTCCGCTTCTTCGAAGCGCTGGTTTTGCGAACTCCGCGGATAAGAAGGAGCCCGTTGCGCGCACCTGGCACCGCCCCTTTCACCGCCAGCAGATTCCGCTCTGGGTCCACCAGTACCACTTCAAGATTCTGAACCGTAACCTGCCTGTTACCCATTCGGCCAGCCATACGCAGCCCTTTAAATACACGCCCCGGCGTAGAGCCAGCGCTGATTGCACCTGGCGCGCGCCAACGATCAGATTGACCGTGAGTTTTGGGGCCTCCTCCAAAGCCGTGACGCTTGACGACACCGGCAAAACCACGCCCTTTGGAGATGCCAACCACATCCACCCGATCTGCCACCTCAAAGACACTGGCGTCGAGTTTCTGCCCTTCACTCAAGTCGCTGTGATCACTCACACGAAACTCGCGCAAATAACGCAATGGCGGGAGGTCATTCTTGGCCAGATGCCCCAACTTCGGCTTATTCGCGCGGCTCGGTTTGATCTCTTCAAACCCGAGCTGCACCGCGGTGTAGCCATCGCGCTCCAACGTTTTTTTCTGTGTCACATAGCATGGCCCTGCCTCGATCACGGTCACAGGGACTACTTCACCCTGCTCATCGAAGATCTGGGTCATGCCAAGTTTCTTTCCGAGAAGTCCTTTCATTGTCCTTTGGGAGTAGGGACTGTTAGTCGAAAGACTGCATCATCCCCAGCATCCCTTTCCTCCCTTTCCTCAAGAATAAGGGATCAAGAATCTGGGACTATGGATCAGGGATCAGGAATTCAACAATGAAGGATGATTAAGGAACAACAGACGCTCCTGATTCCCGAGTTCCGGATTCCTACTTAATCTCCACGTCAACGCCCGCCGGCAAATTCAGCCGCACCAAAGCATCAATCGTCTTGGAGCTGGGTTCTACTACGTCAATGAGACGCTTATGGGTACGGATCTCGAACTGTTCTCGCGAATCCTTGTCAATGAAAGGCGAGCGAATAACGGTGAACTTTTCGATCTTGGTCGGCAAGGGCACCGGGCCGACTACAATCGCGCCCGTGCGTTCGGCCGTGTCAACAATCTGCCGCACCGACTGATCCAGCACACGGTGGTCATAAGCCTTCAAACGAATACGTATCTTCTGTTTGGCCATACCTTCCCCTTCCGACAGCAAACGCCAGGTTGGTTCAGCAATCGTCGGTTCGCTGCCCAGGCGTCTGGGCTATGACCGGCCGTTCGCCTCACCCACCAGACACCTACTCAATGATC
>CAYTNQ010000031.1:0-34019 GCA_964439175.1 uncultured Anaerolineales bacterium
GCTTGTGGCTATAAATTAATAGTTTTTACAAGATATATCAATAATAACACAAGTGCAAGGCCATGTCAATGTGAGTACAGGACTATTTCAGCACCTGATTCAGGCCAAAGGAAGCCCCTACATCCTGAGAAGATACGCTTCGACCATCTGTCGAAAGACGGGTGCCGCCTCTTTGGAACCCTCGCCCGCGTGCTCCAAAATGACGGCAATGGCGACTTGGGGCGAGTCGGCAGGGGTGTAACCGGCGAACCAGGCATGCGGTTCTTGCTGGCCCGCTTCGGAGGTGCCGGTTTTGCCAGCGGCGGTGAAGGTCGCCCCCTCAAATGCCTGGCGGGCAGTACCCCGGCGCCCGCTGACGACTCCCTCTAACGCGGTGCGAATCACCCCCAGGTGCTCTGGGCTGACCGGCAGGCGCGCCAGCACTTCCGGCTGATTCACCTGCTCGGGGCCGACCGGCTCGGCGATGCGATGGACGAGTTGCGGCCGGTAGAGCGTACCGCCGTTGCCCACTGCTGCCAACAAGTTGGCAATTTGTAGGGGTGTGGTCAGCAGGTAACTCTGGCCGATGCCGAGGTTTACCGAGTCCCCAGGGAACCAACTTTCCCCCTTTTCGGCCAGCTTCCAGGCCGGGTCGGGCACCTGGCCCGGCGTTTCCTCCACGCCAGCGATGCCAGTTGCTGCTCCCAACCCAAAAGCGCGAGCCACGTCGGGCAAGAATTGCGGGTCGGCGTTTTGCAAGGCCAATCCCACGTCGTAAAACACCACATCGCATGACTGGGTGAGCCCATCCTGTAAATTGATGTTCCCGTGCCCTGTCTTCAGCCAGCAAGTCTTGACGAACTGGTCGCCCAGCCTATCCCAGGTGCCGCTGCAATAGAAGGGGGTATCAGCAGTATAGCCCAGCTTCTCCATAGCGGCGGCCATGGTGACGATTTTGAAGACCGATCCGGGAGGGTAGGCTCCCTGCGTGCCGCGACCGACCAGGGGCCGGTTAGGGTCGGCATTGAGGGCGGTCCAGGTCTTCTGGTCAATCCCGGCGGCAAAGAGGCTGGGGTCGAAGCGCGGGTAGCTGGCCATAGCCAGCACAAAGCCGGTGTTGGGGTCCAGGACGACGATGGCCCCCGGCCGCTGGCCCAAAATGCGTTCGGCATCGGCCTGCAGCCCTTTATCAATGGTCAGATAAATACTGCCCCCAGGCCGGGAAATAGCTTCGGCCACCTGAGACACTTCCTCATTATGCTTGTTCAGAGTCACCAGCCGCCCGCCGCGCCGGCCGGCCAGGTAGGGTTCGCCCCAGCCCTCCACACCGGCGCGCCCTACCAACTCGTCGCCCCGGTAGCCGCGCGACTGCCAATCTGCCAGGCGGTCGGGGGGGATGGTCCCCAGGTAACCCACCAGGTGGGCGGCCAGGTCGCCGACCTTGTACACGCGGACGGTGCGCTCCCGGCGCGTCACACCCACCAGCGACGACAGCACCGAGTCGTTGTTGATGCTTACTTCGGGGCTTACGTCGGCGACAGGGACGAACCAGTCGGGCTGCGAATTGGCGATTTTGTCCTGGATGACCTGCGGCGCCACGCCGGTGATGGCGCTCAACTGGGCCACCACAGTCGCCTCATCCAGAATCCAACCGGGCACGACGCCGACGGTCACCATGCGACCATCCACCGCCAGGCCCAGGCCGCCCTGATCGTAAATGTTGCCGCGCACCGGCGTCTGATCCAGGAGGGCGAGCTTCAAGTCGTCGACCAACTGGGGCAGTACCAGCGCGGAGGTCCAATCCACCCCCCAACGCCCCCCTTCCCACAGCAGATTCATGTTGTTGTCGAATTCCAGTGGGCCAAAGAGGGTGGTGCGCCACTCGGCGCGAAAGCCGGCCAGGGCGCGCGGCCCTTCGTGCAGCAGCGAGCGGACTTCGGCCCGGACGGCGGTCGCCGTCGCTTCGCGCAGTGCATCTTCGTAACGAGCCCGGAACTGGTCACGGCTCAGGCTGAGGCGATCGGCATCAATCAAGAGGTCGTACATAGCCGCGTAGTCGCCGCTTGACCAGGCCGCCAGGAAAGCAGTGGCTGCCCCGTCGGCGGAAGGCAGCGGTGTGGGCGTGGGAGTCGGCAAAGGGGTGGGCGACGGCCGCACAATCGTGACGGGCAGGGGAACTTCCGCCGGCGCGCAGGCCGAGGCCAGCGAGGCCAGCACCAACTTCAGGAACACCCGGCGCGGAAGACGACCGTCCATGGACTAATTATACTACCAGCCGGGACTTTGGCAAAATGCAGAAACCACTAGATATAGTAGCTATAAGTAGAATGGGCCTAAATGTAGTGGTATCCAGAAGAAGGCAGCGAAGCCATTGCCAATTGCAGATAGCGTTGATACTTGGTCTCGATGTCGGCTTGCCTTCCTTTTCTATTACTGGCTGGGCGGATGTACCTCTAAATATTGTGTCAGCAGCTCAATGGTACGCCCCAGGATTTCGTAGCTATCCCAACCCTGGGAGGCGCCGGCGGCGAAAATGGCCGATCCCTTCACGTAGTCGTCCTTGTACAGCTCGCTGTCGTACCAGATGAGTTGGTCCATGTAAACGCCGGGGGTATCGATCCGCAGCCCGTTGGAGATCCAAAATGCCTCGAAGTCGCGCCAGCCCTTGGCTTCGGCCGGGCCGGGGTGCCCGCCTACGGTACCGTCCACGCCACATTCGGTGATGAGCAACGGGATGTCGCCGTAGCCCAGCGGACCCAGGTAATGGCGATACGCCTTGCGATAGCGGATGGTCAGCCAGCCTTCGTCTCCCTCGTTGGCCCCTGGCGTGGACTGCAAAGCGCCGAAGCTCCACTGCATAATGGGCGCCGAGTACTCGTGTACCCCCAGATAGCCACCATGAGCGCGCACGGCGTCCAATGCCGGAGTGAAGTATTGCCACAACTCCAGCGGTGGGTGGCCAGCGGCGAAGTTGCCCACCACCGAGCGCACCCCCTGCTCGGCCAGCAACCGGGTTCTTTCGGCTTCATGGTCGGCCAGCCGCTGCATCTTATCCACGGTGTCGGCGACCGGCTCGTTGTAGCCTTCCCAGGCGTCGAAATACTGCAAGCGCGTCGGCTCCAGCGCAAATTCCAGCAGCTTACCGGCGGCGTCGCGGGCCAGGGGTATGGGATCGGCGGTCAGGTCTAGCTGACCCAGGACGATGCGCCCCACCACAATCGTGGTCGGTGAGTGCTCTTTGATGTAGCGGGCCAAGTTGGGATCCAGGTTCAAGGTTTTGATGAGCGCCGGCTTACCCAGCCGGATGAGCGTGTCAATCTGCCCGTCGGCGCGGGTGACGAAGAGTCCCAACTTGCTGGGGGGGCCGGGAGGATAGGGTGTCGGCGTCGGGGTGGGAGTTACGCTTGGAGTGGGGGTGACGGTCGGTTCAGCGCTAAGCTCGGCACTCGGGGTCGTGGTGGGTGACGGAGTGCCAGTGCTGGTAGGCTGAGACGTAGGGCTGAAGGTGGCGGTCGAGCTGGGCTCCAGGCTCTCGGGTATGGGGGTGAAGGTAGGATATGGCGTGCGCGTGGCGCGCGGGGTCGAAAGACTCCTCCCCAGGCCACAGGCCTCCAGGGCAGCCAGGAGAGTGATTGCGCCAGCGCCGGTCAAAAAGCCGCGGCGACTCAGTTTGCGGCGTGAACTTTCTTTAGAGGGGAAGGCATGCTTATCAGTCATCCCGCCTATGATAGCATTGAGGAGAGAAAAGTCAAGCACGCGGGGTGGGCGCTAAGGCCTCAGTTTCCCTACGGGGGGATTCCTGCAATTCTATCACTACCCCGCCGGTTAGCCAGGCCAGCAGATTATAGCCCAAACCCAGCACTACCAGCGTGAAGGTAATCAGCACTCCCCCCACGATACCGGCGGCGATGACCAGCCCAATCAGCAGTGGCAGGGTGCGGCCTTCGACCGTTTGCAGTGCGTCCAGCAGACCTCTGAGTTGCAGGATATCAATTAAGTTGAAGGTGTAATCAAAGCCCAAAAGGCTCAAGTCGATGTGTTTCCAACCTTCCAGCCAGGTCTGAACAGCGGCCGCAATTTGCCAGGCGGCCAGCCCACAGATCAGGCTGGGGATAACAGTGACGATCCAGCCCAGCAAGCAGCCAAAACGAGCGATGGAGAAGGTGCTGATACTCCGCAGTCTGTATTTCAAGTGCGCCGCTCCTTTACGTGTTCAAAATGGGTTGTAGGGGCGGGCCTGGCGCCCGCCCGGGAGCACCCGCACCTATAAGGTCCCCTTCGGGGAAGGGGGTGCCTCTACAACCGAAATTGAACGCACCCAAACCGAAATTAAAGGGCCTTGTGGAAAGTAGTACGCAGCGTCTCGGCGACGTGGAAGGGGTCACTGTCGATCACGCTGGCAGCGTAAAGCTCCATCGCACCCACGTCACTGACCTGCTCCTCGGGGTCTCCTCGGTCAACCAGGCGAGCAATGATCGGGAATCCTTGCCACGTTTCGTCAGTTTCCTCGAAAGGAGGGACGTAGATAGCCATATTGAACGCAGTCACTCCCAACTGGTTGATGAAAGTATCCAGCACCAGGAAAAGAGCCCGCTTGAAAGGCTCGGAAAAGGCACCAGGCCGGGCGTAATCTTCCACGTCGGCTACAATCAGCGTCTCACGTTCTCGGATGGGTGTCAGGTATGCCATCACCCGCACGCCCTGGCTGATAAAGCCTAAGCCAACGTCAGCGTGAACCTTGAACAAGTCGTCAAAGTAATTTTGCCGGTAATTTCGCCAATAGGTTTCGGCGGCACGGTGCCAGGCCTCAATTTTCGGATAATGCACGTCTCGGGTGAGTAACATTTGCAAGTGCCCGTGCAGCATCGACGCACCGGCACGTTTTAGACAATTCCAGACTACCAAGTAGTAACGGGCCTGGGAGTCTTCTTGGTGAGCAAGCTCAGCCCACTTCCAGGCCACGTCCAGATAATCACTAAGTTGATTCTGAGTAAAGCGCAGTGGGTGATGTTCGTCGAAGATAACCAGCCCGTGATAGCCATCTATTTTGAGCAAACTGCTGGCGGTGACACTGCATTTGCCACGCACTCGGCCAGGTGTAGCTTCTTCTTGGGCAAAAGTATCGGCTGGTGTGAGAGTCTCAGGGCTGCAGAAGGGATCGCCCGGCTCCGATTGGGCTATCTCGTCGGCCTGGTGCGGTGAGGAGTCGGCGGTTAGCCGCTGGGTGCGCAGTTCGTTAAAGAGAGCACCCTCCATTGTCAGCAGGTTGGTGACTTTGATAATGTATTGCTCTTCGACAGCTTCTATCGTTCCGAATCGCTCTGTGATCCACGCGCGCATCGTCTCTGGCGGGACGACTTGTCCAACCGTGCTGCTGAGGTGGAAGATGCGTCCAAAGCGGGCCTGGCGTTCGTCGGGCAGGCTAAAGACGATGTCAGCCAAGCTAAAGATATTGGGCGACGAATCGGTGGACGAGGAAACGTTCTGCTCGTCAGTACGGGCTTGCATGGTCAATTCCTGATTTGCCCCTGGGGGGGAACTCAACCTTTACGCTTCTCACCTGACCTTCGTATCATGCTGCTGTGAAGCTGCTTGATCTTGGGCGTGGAAGGCACGGGCGCGGGCGTAGAGCTCTACGTATTTGCGGGCCGAACTTTCCCAGGAAAAGTCCTTTTGCATACATCGGATCTGTAGCTCGCGCCAAATGTCCCGATGGCGAAAAGTTTCTACCGCACGCACCAGGGCTGTGTAGAGCGCCATCGAGTCGTAGGGTTCAAAGACGAAGCCGGTGCCTTCTCCACTCGTCGGATCATAGTCGCTCACGGTGTCAGCCAATCCTCCGATGGCACGAACGACCGGGACGCTACCGTAACGCATGGCAATCATCTGCCCCAGGCCACAGGGCTCAAAACGTGAGGGCATCAGGAAGATGTCAGCGCCAGCGTAAATTCGCGATGCCAGAGAAGCGTTGAAAGTAAGAAAAACACCAACCTGCTCAGGATAGCGATCGGATAGATCCAAGAAGAAATCGTGGTAGCGTTGCTCTCCGGTGCCAAGCAATACAAATTGCGCTCCCAGGTGTTGCAACAGCGGCTCAACCATAGAAGTAATCAAGTCGAAGCCTTTTTGGTCGGTCAGCCGGGCGATGATACCAACCACCGGCAGGTCAGGATCTTGGCGCAGGCCTGCCTCGCGCTGCAAAGCCAACTTATTCTGCACTCGCCGCTCCAGACTTTCCAGCGCGTAGTTTGCCTCTAAGTAAGAGTCGGTGGCGGGGTTGAACTCGTCTACGTCGATGCCATTGAGGATTCCGAACAGTCGATCACGCCGGCTGCGCAGCAGCGGGTCCAGCTTTTCGCCAAATTCAGGCGTGAGAATCTCACGGGCGTAGGTTTGGCTGACCGTGCTAATCACATCGGCGAAGAGGATGCCCCTCGCCATAAAGTCCACCACCTCGTTCAAGTCCACCGTTTCTGGATGGGCAATGAACCCATACTCGTCAATGCCGGCGATTTCCAGCACCCGGTAGCCGAAGATACCCTGATAGGCCAGGTTGTGGATAGTGTAGACGCTGGCGACATTGGCAAAAAATGAGTCATCAGCATAGATGGTCTTGAGCCAATTGGGGGTGAGCGCCGTGTGCCAGTCGTGGCAGTGAATGATGTCGGGCTGCCAGCCGAGGCGCTTAATCCCCTCCAACGCGCCCCGGCAAAACAAGATAAAGCGCTCCGCATCGTCGGGGTACATATAAATACCATCCCGGTCAAAATACCGGGCATTTTCCACCATATAGACCGGCACGTCGCTGCCATCCAGGGTGGTCTGCATCAATCCGGCCGGCTCGGTTCGGCTGTCCATAGGAACAGGAAAAGAGTCCATAACGTGCGTCAGGTTGAAGCGCTCAGGACGAATCCGTCCGTAGCGGGGCATCGTGACCCGAATGTCGTGCCCCAGGGCATGGATGGCCTTGGGTAACGATCCAGCCACGTCGGCCAACCCCCCCGTCTTGGCGAAAGGAACAACTTCGGCAGCCAGGAACAGAATCTTGAGTGGGATCTGCGGCTCCCCTTCTTCAGGGCTCTCGTGATCACTCTGCTGTGACATACACTTCATCCCTCTCACCAGAAACCTTGCCAGATACGCCTGCATCCTAACATAACGATTATGAAATGTCAAGCGATTTGCCTATGCATGCCAACTTTCAATTAGAGCCGGTAACTCGCCGAGGGCTGTGATGGTGACCTCGGGGACAATGGCGCCTCGATGGTCATCGTTCGACGCTGCCTCGTCGGCAGTGATAAGTATCCCCCGCATACCGGTGTTATGCGCGCCCAAAATATCAGCGTCCAGCGTGTCACCTACCATGACGACTGACGCAGGTGGCAGGTTCCAACGAGAGAGAATCAGATCGAAGGGCTCACGTAACGGTTTGCGAAGTCCCAAACCGGCCGAACTAAAGGTAGGGGAAAGCCAGGGGCGAAACTCCAGCCGGTTCACCAGGCGTTGGATGAAGGCGTCGTCGGTAGCGTTGGAGAGAAGGCCCAGCCGGTAGCCCTGCTGGAACAGGTGTTTGAGTGTCCCTTTGACATCCGGGTAGGCCTTCCAGGCGGCCTCCTCTAGCTCAAAATAAACGCGTACTGCCTCTGGCACCAAGGCGCCAGCCTGTGGCGGGGCACCTACCTTTTCCAGCGCCGCCCGCAGCGACTCGGCACAGGTTACTTCTCGGTTGGTGCGATAGGCCACCTCGCGTCCGGCCCGGCGCTCGGCAATGAAGGCTTCGGCCAGCGCCGCCTCATCTAGCTTCACCCGCTTGCGGGTAAAGAACGCAGCCATGTCGGCCGCACCCCGGCCGAACACATCTCTCCAATCGCCGTCGAAGTACATCAACGTGCTGCCCAGATCGAAGATAATGCCGCGTATTGTCATGCTCTCAGCGCCGCCAGCAATTTCTCCACCTGGTACTGAGATTTCTGTTCAGCCCGGTGCAACTCCTGAACGAGGTTGTAATCGGCAGCAATCTCCTTCGCCACCTTAGCTGCCGGACGAAGAGGGTCGGCACTAATTGCAACTGCTGCCAGCGTCAGCATCCACCACAGTAGTTGCTCGAAAGCTTCCCGGTTAAACCACAGAACGCCCTGGTAGCGATTCACCTGTAAGAATTGCTGTGTTTCGCCGTCTTTTAGCCAGGACTCCAGGACTTGGGCCGCCTGTTTCTTTCCTGGAGCCGGCGTCTCGAACCAGCGCTGATGGGTGATGAGGAGTTTGATCAGTGTCACCCTTCGCCAGGCGACCTCGTCGCTCAGTCCAAGATCTCGAAGCACCCTGGCGGTGATTTTGCCCAGCAACCATTCATCCATCCAGCTACGGCTTTGCAGTTCAAAGTCTGACTCGCTCACGATCTGCCCCAGAGCATGGGTGAACAGCCAGCCTAGTAGAGTCCCCCAGACGGATGGATCATCATTCAGATTCGCTGTCAAATAGTTGATGGCCGCCTCATATTTGCGGGATCGGGGCGAGGGGAAGTGACTGGCCAGGACAGGCAGTTGCAGGATGGCCTCCAGCTTATTCCGCATCTCTCGGGCAAGCGCTGTCTCGTCGCCCGTACCCGCGGCAAACTGTTTGACCTCACGCAGCAGGTGACCTATCTTCTGCTCGACTTCGTCGGCCAGTTGTGGGTCGATCTGCCCATCAGGTTGGGTCACGCGGGCATCTATCAGGCGACGGAACATAGCAGCATTGACCAAATCCTTAAAGGGATAATGAACAGGTTGCAGCAGCGTTTCTCTCAAGGCCTCCTCAATACTTGGCACGCCTCGCCCATTCAGGTAAGCCGTCAGGTGGGCATAGTGACGCCACTCATTATCCTGCACCTCGCGGAAGTCAAGGAAGACATGGTATTTGTATGCACCTAGCTCCACGTACAACCCTTTTTGGTGCACTTCCTGGCTGCTCCGGATGTACTCCAGACCAGTTACATGGTCGCGGAAAATGCAAAAGTAATTTTCACCGGAGTGTAGCCCAAGACCTTCACCCAGGGTCTTTTGCACCAGGCTTCGTTCGCCATTGTTCGTTTTCACCGAATAGGCGACGGAAGTTCGAATCCATCCCCGGGTGTCGGCGTATTTGTTGTGATAGACCACGAGTCCTCGCTCGTCGCCAGCACGATTGGAATAGGCAAACACGTCCTCATTGACGTAACCCTCAGGAGTGAAGAGATCGTACAGCAGGAAATCTTTTACGTCGGCAAACAGCCGTCGGCGGCGTAACAGGGGAAAAATCTCCCGCTCATGCCGCTGAACCAGGTAATCGTCCGGCTGTTCATCCCAATATGCACGCCGGTATTCCATGCCATATTTTTCGGCAAATCCCTGGATCTGGCCATGCCCGAACATGGGCAGGCCCGGCATGGTGGCCATCATCATACAAATGCCAAAATACTTATCGCCTTTGCCAAACTGAGCCACGGCGGTTTCTTCGTCCGGGTTGTTCATAAAGTTCACAAAGCGCTTCAGGATTTCCGGATCGAATTCCAGTGTGTTCTTTATGACGCTGCGGTAATTCGCATTCTCTTCGTCCCGCAGCATATTCATAAAAGCACTATTGTAGACCCGGTGCATTCCCAGGGTACGCACAAAGTAGCCTTCTAATAACCAGAAGGCCTCGGCCAGCAGTAGGGTGTCGGGAGCTTCTTCTGCCACCCGGTCCACCACCTCCCGCCAGAATTCGTGGGGCATCAGGGCGTTGAACTGCGCTTTAGTCAGACCATGCTCCGCCCGGGTGGGAATCGCGCCTCCCGTGCCGGGTTGCGGGAACCACAGGCGTTGATAGTGCTTCTTAGTCAGGGTCATAGCCGCGTCAAAACGGATGACAGGGAATTGGCGGGCAACATGCAAAATGGTCTGGATCACAGCCTCACGCACCTCGGGCTTCAGGTAGTTCAGTTGAGCTGTGTCGTTCCAGGGCATGCTGGTGCCGTCGTTGCCATGGTAGATGTAGTTTTCACTGCCGGTCCAGTGATCCACGCGTTTGAACACCACGGCTGCGTCGCTGCGGTTGTAATAATGATCCTCCAGGTAAATACCAACCCGCTCGTCCCAGGACAGGTTGGGCCCGTTAAAACTATATGAGGGGAAAGGGCGATACTCTAACGAAACGAACCAATCGGGATGCTCTATCACCCATCTGGAATCAATACTCATATGGTTGGGCACCATGTCGCTTGCCAGACGCATGCCTCGTTTCCAGGCCCGATCTTTCAAATTTTGATAGGCCGCGTCGCCTCCCAACTCGGCTGCGATCCGATAATCGAAAAGTGAATACGCGGATGCCACGGCCTCAGGATTGCCGCATAGTTGTTTGATCCTGCGCGAGGCTGAGCTGCGTTCCCAGAGACCTATCAGCCACAAGCCTGTAAATCCGCGGCGAGCCAGGCTGTCCAGTTCTTCGTCGGGAATCTGATCCAGGCACGTGATAGATTGTTGATATTTTCTAGACAGTTGATCCAGCCACACATACGTGTGTTTAGCCATCAACACCAGGGTGGGCATCCAGTCCCGGTCGGGGCTGAAGCGTTCCGGCTCCAACTCCAGTCCCGCAAACTCGTATACCAGAGCGGGGCCGGGGCCCAGGAACATCATTTTCTCTTCCTCTCGGATGAGGTCGAGGCTGCTGAGCAGCCGGTATAGATACCTGCCCAGCAAGTGGCCCCATCGTTCCCGGATGTACTCCAATTGTCCCGAAAGCGAATGGGGTACAGCCAGGGCAGGGCTGCGCAGCATATCGATCAAATTTTGATTCTCAGGTCCAAAAGTGGGCTGGGTAGCAAAGAATTCGTGCAGACTGGAGATAATCTGGGGATAGACGGTTTCCCTTTTCAGGTCAGTGTCGTCGAACAACTCCAGAAACGGCGAAAAGGCCGGGTTCGCAACCGCCAGCCAGAGGGCCAGCATTTCTTCTAGCAAGATCTGGCGATTGGGAACGCCAGAAGTTTCATCCTCCAGATAGGCTTCGAGGGTGACTTCCCGTCGATAGACGGCAATTGGAGGAAACTCGTCGGCAAATTTGCGCAAGGACGCCTCGACTGCTTCTTTACCCAACCTTGCAACCAGCCAGTCCAGCGCCTGCTGCATAACTTCTGGATTCTTTTGCTCTCGATACAAACCGATTACGTAATGCAAGATCTCATCAATCAGCCCCATGGCATTGATCTGTCCCGCTCTCACAGCGTGTTCTGGAAAGCTGACCAAATCTCGCTTGTCATTCATTTTCTGAGCGAACACCCGGGCGGCGTGGAAGTTGGCAAAAACAACATTCCCGATTAAGGAAAACAGAGTTTGCTCAAACTGGTAGAAGTCCCGGGCTTTACGTGAGACGTGAAACTCCATCCGCGCCGCATCCTTTTTCTGCATTATACCCTCCCCACATTGGATCAACTCAATACTCTCGCCCTCGTTCCACCTGATTGAGCAATGGCTCGCCGGCCAGGTAGCGCCGCAGGTTCTCCCCAAACAGGGTCGTGACCCGCTTGTCGTAGTGCGGTGTGAACCCGGCCACGTGGGGTGAAATGACGACATTCTCCATTTTCCATAGAGGGCTATCGGCCGGCAACGGCTCCTCCCCAAACACGTCGAGGGCCGCCCCGGCGATCCGCCCTTCGCGCAGAGCGTCGATCAGCGCAGCCTCGTCCACCACTGCCCCACGCGCCACGTTGACCAGCACCGCCGTGGGCTTCATGGCACGTAGTGCCGTCTGGTTAATCAGGTGATGCGTGGCCGAGGTATAGGGAACCGCCAGCACCACGTAGTCACAGTCGGCCAGCATGTGCGTCAATTGGTCGGGGATGTAAAGCCGGTCGGGCTCGGCGCCAGGCTGGTTTGCCAGTTCAGGCAGTTCGTAGCCAGGTGACCCTGCCGTTCCTCCACGATGCACGCCAAGCACGCGCATGCCAAATGCGTGTGCCAACCGGCCAACCTCTCGCCCAATGCTCCCGTATCCAACCACGCCCACCGTCGCACCGCGCAACTCCTGGGGCACAAACTTACGCCATCGCTGCGAGGGCCACTCGGCGCGTGCCTGGTAATCCAGCATCCGGGGCAGCCGATGAGCAAAGGCAAGCATCATCATGAGCACATATTCAGCCATATTAGAGGTATGGACACCGCTGGCGGTGGTAATGACCACGTCCGATCCCCACAGAGGTGTATTCTGTACCTGATTGACCCCAGCACTGTGCAACTGCACCCAGCGCAGGCCGGGCGCACGCACCGGATCTGGCACGGCTGACATCGTATATAACACTTCGACCTGATCCCAGAGTTCGGATGGTACCTTGTCCACCGAAGCAGCATTATGTTGCACCACGGTCAGTCGGGGCGACACTGCCCGCAGCAAGTCCAGAAACTCGTCGGGAAAGGACATGGTGCTGAGAACGTATATAGGGTCCATAATAGATAGGCTTCCCTCCTTCTTGCCGAATTATTACCGAAACCGATTATACCTGAAGGGTTGGCAAATGCCAAGGCCTTGACATCTTGCACCCTTATTTGAAAATCTTGAGGCAGAAGTACAGCTCATCGCTACGGGCGGCGACGGCGTGAATGATGCACCTGTCCTGGCTGGGACTGATGTAGAGACCGCAATGGGACTGTGATTGTCATGTTGGGGATTGTGGCCTTTGGTGACAATCTGCCATTACCCCTGGGGAGTGGTGGGGCATGAAGGGGGTACCATGAGGTAACTCAACACGATTCGGTTACAGATGACAATTAATCTAGCAGACGCTCATCATACGGCGCCCGTGACATAATGTGGGGACCGTCGTCCGTAATCAAAACCATGTCTTCCAGTCGCACACCCCCGCCGCCGCGCACGCCATCCACATGTATTAAGGGCTCCATTGCAAGCACCATTCCTGGCTCCAGCACGTAATCACCCGCTCCGGGTTGTGTTTCTCCCACAAACGGCGGTTCGGCAGGGGACACACCGATACCATGACCGATAAATAAGTTAATGAAATGGTCGGCCAAGTTATGTCGAGATGCAACGTTATGGTAAACTGCGGCTACTTCTGAAATTCTACAGCCGGGTTGCATTGCTTGAATACCCGCGGTTTGTGCTTCATATACTGCCCGATAGATTCGCTTCTGTTGAGCAGATGGCTTGCCGCATATGATACAGCGACCAACATCACCGAAATAGCCGTTCCACGACGCACCAATGTCAATGAAAACGAGATCCCCGTATCGAATGATCTTGTCTGTTGGGAACCGAGTCGGAGGCGACATTCTTTCCCCCGATGCAACAAAAGGACTCGTCAGATGCGAGAACTCTCCGCCATATTGAAAGAGCGTCCGCATTGCTTCGGCCGACACATCAAATTCCCTGATCCCAGGGCGCACCGTATCAAGACCTGTCTGGGTCAAAGCATCTGCAATCGCCGTTACCTCTTCAAGTATTTTTATCTCATCATCCAATTTTATCATCCTGACCTGGCGCATCACTTCATCCCCATCCAGCCATTCCACATCCGGCAGATGGCGGTGGTATGCCATCATTTGCTGCGCAGTCATCATATCGACACCAATGCGACCCCTCTGGACAGAATACTCCTCAAACAGCGGCAAAACTTTACTGGTAACAACTTTGTCTACCAAGCCAGCTTCGTCCATAATTGGGATAGGTTCAAGGCGTTCAATCCACGGCATATGCTTCTGTACCCTTGCCAGTTCACCACTACTTAGAAACAAAGCCAGATCTCCATCCTCATGCAGAAACACGCCATAGGTTGTACTAGCCCGATACTGAATCATTATGGCTCGCAAATTGGTCAGATAGCGTACATTCTCGTCCCGCCACAGAAAAAGCGCGTTCATCCCCACCTTTTTCATTGCGGCGCACGTCCGCTTGATCTTTTCGCTCCGTAACTGGCCCCAATCTATCCTGGCCTCATAATCAACCTGATATTGTCCCAATGCAAAACGTTCCATAGCTTAGCTCCTATTGACTTAAACACAGACCTGGAAGCACATCTGAATCGCTGTGCAGACTCTATAGCCTATTAGCAGATGAACCTCTCCTGTCCCGCATCAAGGAGAGGTCCACCTCCGAGATCGACCAGATCCCTTTAACTATTGTACCAACCATCACTTTTTGCCAAAGATTATCTGCCGTGCTTCATCTGGGGTAGCTATTTCTCGGCCCATTTCGTGGGCAATGCGAACAATCTTGTCTACCAACTCGTGACAGTGCTTGGCATAAACACCAGGAGTAAGATAAGGATTATCCTCCCATCCTACCCGGACATGCCCCCCCACGTTAATGGCATGAGTCAATACCTGCCAATGTGTTGGAGGATCCATAACACTCGTGTTCCAGTTCACCTTCAATTCTTTGGGCAGGTTTTCCACCATAAAAATGAGCCCTTGCGGTGTAGGCGGTGTCCAGGTACCGCCCGGCCACCCCAAGAAGAGTGTCGTCCAAATTGGTTCAGGCAGAATCCCGTTCTTCTTCACATACCGCATGTTATAGAAGGCGCCCGTGTGGAAGGATTCGACCTCCACTTTCACACCATGCTCATGCGCGGCCTGGGCGAACTCTACCAGCTCTGACCTTGGATGGGTGGCATAGATTTCGTTGGCTGGATATTCCGGGTCGGGGTGGAAGTGTTCATCGTGGGCATTGAAGCAATACGACATCATATCGGGTTTAAGTCCCATCAGCCGAATCTTCTCGTCAAGGCGCGCACTGGCGATACCAAACTGAATCACAGCATCGACCTTGTTGAGAATAAGATCTTTCATCCTCTTCCAGCCATCAAAATCCACATGAGAGAGTTTGCGTCCGTCCGCTGCAATATCATCTTCCAGCTTGTGTACTCCGTGCATATGCACAATGCTCGCGCCAGACTTCACCGACATAATGTACTCCTCGGCGACTCTCTCAACGTCCGTAGGGTCTGGGCAATATTTGTTAGCCGGGTACGACATACTCGAATCAACGGTCACTGTGATAATCAGCTTATCCATTTTAGTCTCCTTTGGTTGATCAGTGTTTGTTTAGATGTTTTTAGCGGCTAAGCCATAACTGGTATGAAACCATCTGCCCTCAGTGAATGAGATTATCCATTCAACCTCCTTATTGGTCAATGTTTGTCAAATATTTTAGAGTGCAATCCACCCGTCCTCAGTGGATGACACAGCCGCTGCGTGCACTATCCGATCCACCTGCCATCCGTCATAGAAACTTGGGGCGACTGGGGAGCCTTCTGCAACACCTCGGAGCAATTCATAAACTTGTAGTAGGAATGTCTCTCGGATTCCGATACCCATGCCTGCCTTTAGTCCCAAGATATCGCCGTATGGGTGGCGTTGACCCATATAGATGGTCTTAAATCCACCACGATTCTCAGGATCATCGGATTCGCAGAATTGCAATTCGTTCAGGCGCTCACTGTTGAAAAACAGAGACCCTTTACTACCGTTGATCTCCCACTCAAAATGATGCTTACGTCCGGGCGCCATCCATGTGGTGTAAAGAATGCCAACAGTATCAGCTCGAAAACGCATTAAGGCGAACGTGCTATCATCTACGCTGACACTGCCCACACCACCATCACGCTTAGGCCGCTCACGGATAAAAGTGCTTTGCATAGCCATCACCTGAACTATATCACCCACCAAGTATCGAGCCAGGTCAATGACATGAGTACCCATTGTCACCAGGCTGCCTCCCCCAGCCCTGGCCAAATCAAAACGCCAAGACCAGGGTGCTTTCGGGTCGGCAGCAAAATCTTGGCAAAACCCCGCCCTGAAGTGGTAGATATCCCCAAGCACTCCCTGCGCTAACAACTGTTTGGCAAACGCAATGGCAGGAGCCCGGCGATAATTAAAATTGATCATATGTCGCACACCCGCTACCTCAGCCGTTTCGAACATATGGCGACCTTCTTCGGGTGACATAGACATGGGTTTCTCACAAAATATGTCTTTGCCCGCCTGTGCTGTGGCTACAGCGATTTCTCGGTGCAAAACATTGGGTACGCAGATATCGACCAGGGTAACTTCAGGATCAGCTACCAAATCTTGCCAGTCTGCGTAGCAGCGCTCGAAGCCAAAGTCTGTAGCAATTGACTGCGCAAGTTCTGGAACTACATCAGCCACTGCCCGAAGCTTAACCGTCACGCCGGGTAATGGGCATAACTGCGGGACTCTCAAATATTGCTCAGCGTGGACGCGTCCAATCCACCCGGCACCGATTAGCCCAACTCCTATTGTATTCGACATCTAACTACTCCTGACGTTCACAAATATCTCTAGTCCACCAGGAGGCTGACAACTGTGCCTTCCCAAACGTCAACCAAGCCCTTTGGACATACCTTAAGTGTTCCAATATCAACTGGCAGTCCCATAAAACCAAGGGTATGAAATGTCGCCGGCAAATGGCAATTCAAGTCAGCCAAAGCGTCATCGAGTTCTATAAACTTGGAAAGGACTTGCGAGTAGGACTGATCGGATTCAAGGCCAAATAGGGGTAGTTCTAGAAGAGCTTTCACTTCGTCCTTATCTACTACAACAAAGCCACCACCTGACGCGGCCAGCGTATTGACTGCCACAGCCATATCTTGGTCATTGGTGCCTAGCACAACCAAATTCTCTTGTTGTGAGTTGTACGTAGTGGCAATTGCTCCACTTTTCAGGCCAAAACCTTGAATGAAGCCTATACCCATCTCGCCAGTACCCATTATTCGCTCAATGGCAGCGATTTTGAGAATGTCGCGGCTCGTGTCACATGAGATCACCCCATCCTGTACTCGGACTCGTAGGTGTATCTCTTCTGTCACCAGACTTACTCCCGACGCCAGAATTACACGTATCATTACTTCTGGTTGCTCTGTATCAATTCTGACGAGGAAGTCCTCTGGTTTAACAGGCGTCGGGAGCCTGGTAGTCCCATAAGCCCATTCTGAAAATTTTGGTGCAGGCGATTCTTTTATCATTTGACCGTCCCATGCCACCAATTTCCCGCTGGCAAGAACAGCCGACACGCGGAACTCAGCAAGATCATCGACCAGCAGGATGTCAGCGACCTTACCCGGGCTCACGGATCCAAAATCACCGTCTACCTTGAGGCATTCCGCGGCGTTAATGGTAGCCATTTGCACAGCAACCAGAGGGGATATGCCTCTCTGAATCGCTATACGCACAGCGTTATCGATGTGACCTTTCTCAGCAATGTGTACAGGAGAGATCAGGTCGGTGTTGAAGCAGAACCGTCGGGAGTCCACCCCATATTCTGTGATTGCTTTGGCCAATGCTGACACATTAAAGCAACCGGACCCTTCCCGCATAGAAACGCGAACGCCGAGCCGTGCCTTCTCCACCGCCTCTTCGGGGTTCACGCACTCATGATCATCAGTTTCACGTACATAGGCCATCCAGGCATTTAGCGGCCTACCCCGCATCTCTGAGGCATGACCGCAGACTTTCTTACCCCTGGCCTGGACTGCGTCTACTAACTCAAGAATCATGGGGTCGCCAGCCACAATTTTTGAGGCAAAGGCATCATCCATGCCATAGCACTCTGGCCAATCGAGCATTTCAAACATCTCCTCTCGCGTTGGCTGGCCAGAATGTCCAAAAGGGATATTCTGATAGTAGCCAGGAGTACCCAATACAAACCAAACCTTTAAGGGCAGTCCTTTGGCAGCATCCAGGCACGCGCGCACGGCTTTGACACCGCCAACTACCATCTCACCATAAAAGTCGGTGCAGATGGCTGTCGTCCCTCGCGGCAATACAGCTTGAGCAAGCTCCACGATATTTAATTGAGTCTCATGAACATGGATGTGCTGATCAATCAATCCGGGAGTTAAATATTTCCCACGAGCGTCAATAATTTCTGTGGCGGCACCTATCGTATAATCCACATCCCCAACAGCAGCAATACGATCGCCCCAGATAGCCACGTCGGCCGGATAGATTTCGCGTGTTAATACGTTGACCAGCTTTCCACCCTGAATCAATACATCTGCGGGCCTGCTTCCAGTTGCCACCTCGACCAAAGTAGATTTCATAGCGTGATACCTCAGCCATCCCATTGAATCCATAGATCGGACACTAATTTTCGCTGTTGGGGGGCAGAGCCCCCCAACAGGTTACCAATTAAGCTCACCGCAACGGAGGTTTCCAACCAGGAGGCGCTACTGCATCAGACTGGTCGAATGTCGGTAACATCTCAGAATCCACAACCATCTCATCGGTGGTGTAGAGTAGTTTAGGAATTGTCTGTCCATTGGCTGCGGCGAAAGCGTACTGGACTGCCATACGCGCCAGCTTCACCGGTGCTGATGGAACAATGCCCGTTAGCCAACCATCCTCCATGTACTTAATGGCTTCTGGATGTAGATCGACGGCTACAACTAAAACCTCCCCTTTCTGGAACCCGGCAGACTTTAGCGCTTCAATTGCGCCCAAGGAGACAGTACTATTGGTCGACCATACCGCATTGATTTCATGGTCGTAGGCCTGAATCCAGTCATCCATGAGCTGGCGGCCTCCCTGAATTCTTACCCCATCGTAGTCCTCAGCTATCACCTTCATGCCAGGATAACGCGCGAACTCCTCATGGGCACACCGGGCACGTTCCGTGAACAGAAAAGCACCAGGAGCTCCCATCAGCATCACTACGTTTCCTTGCCCATTCAGGTTTCGGGCGATGTACTCGGCCATACTGCGACCAACATTGCAGCTATTCTCGCTTATCGAAGTTGTGGTTTGGGTTGCCACCCAAACACCATCGTTGACCACCGGAATACCGGCAGCCATCGCCTTATCGACAACGGGCACCAATGCCTGCTGGTCGCAAGGTGTGATCATAATTGCATCCACACCACTTTGCAGCACGTCTTCCACCTGGCTAATCTGCTTTTCTGCCTGATCGTAACCACCCGCATCATAGATGGCGATATTTACCTTGACCCCTGGATTGGTAGCCTCTACGAAGCGTGCTCCCTCAATGTACCCATAGGATTTGTTCTGAAAGTAGGGATCGCCGCCATTTGGCATAAACACGGCAAAGTTGTATTCTTTTACCGCTGCCTCTGTGGGCTTCTCTTCAGGAGCTTGTGCTGTTGAACCGCCGCAAGCTGCTACGACCAAAGCTGCCAGCAGAACCAGTATAGTCACTAATAACGTTTTCTTCATTGTTATTTTTGCCTTCCTCTCCTCAGGGTTACTCCAGTTTCTGTTTGAAAACTTTGGAGCAGACGCTAGTTTGGAGAAACTCTTCTGCGCAAAATCACTCCATTTTGGATGATCGAGTTTGTACAACCAGCCCAAAGGATCTCACCAAAGTGCCTGGCAATGCATCACCGCAACGGGGGTTTCCAGCCTTCGGGTGCCACCCCATCCACCAGGTAACACGTCTCAAAAAATAGTTTCTGGCAATGCATCACCGCAACGGGGGTTTCCAGCCTTCGGGTGCCACGGCGTCGGATTGGTCGAACGTAGGCAGCATTTCGGCGTCCACCACCATATCGTCTGTGGTGTAGAGCACTTCAGGGATTTTTTCTCCTTGAAGTGCAGCGAAAGCGTACTGCACCGCCATTCGCGCCAGCTTCACAGGTTGGGCCGGGACCAAACCATCGATCCACCCCTCTTCCATATACTTAATAGCCTCTGGGTGCAGGTCGATAGCTACGACGACAGTATCGTCCTCTTGGAACCCCGCAGCCTTTAATGCCTCAACAGCGCCGATGGCAACTGTGCTGTTAGTCGACCAAACTCCTTTAATATCCTTGCCGTAGGCTTGAACCCAGTCGTCTGTAAGTCTTCGACCTTCCTGGATATTTACCATATGAAAATCATCGGCGAGCACCTGCATCTCAGGGTAGCGCGCAAACTCCTCCATTGCGCACCTGGCGCGTTCTGTAAACAGGAATGCACCAGGAGCCCCTTTTAGCATTATCACACCCCCTTTGCCATTGAGTCTGCGGGCGATGTATTCGGCAGCATTCCGGCCGACATGGCAACTATTCTCGCTAATCTGGGTGGTGGTCTTGGTCGCGACCAATACATCGTCGTTGACCACAGGGATACCGGCCGCCATTGCCCTATCAATAACGGGTACCAGAGCCTGCTTGTCGGTAGCTGTGACGATGATTGCATCCACTCCGCGCTGCATCGCGTCCTCGATCTGGCTAATCTGTTTCTCGGCCTGATCGTAACCACCCGCGTCGTTCAACTCCACATTTACCTTGGCATCTTGTTGCGTGGCATTTAGGAGGTCTGCTCCTTGAACGTATCCATAGGACTTGTTCTGGAAATACGGGTCGCCGCCATTTGGCATAAATACGGCAATAGTGTATTCTTTTGTGGGTTTCTCCTCGGTCTTTTCTTCAGATACTGGCGTTGCAGAGCTGCATCCCGTTGCAACCATAGCCATTACTAAGACTACTACCAACAGTGTAAGCGTATACTTTTTCATTATTTTTCTTCTCCTTTTGGGCAAAAGAATTCAAATTGGCATAGGTTCACGAACTATATGCTTGCTGGTGTTCTCTCCTTTCCTCAGCAGTCGGGACGAACCATAACTGCTGAACAATGAATGATGGATCCGCAACCTGGCTTCCTTGTCTATATCATTGCTTCTGGCGCCAAACGCTGACGAGTACGGCCAACAGTATGGTGAAACCAATGATAATCCGTTGCACGAGGCTTGAGATACCTAGCAGGTTAAGGCCGTTGTTCAGCACCCCAATCAGGATTACACCCCACAAGGTACCAGTCAAGGTGCCGACTCCTCCCATCAAGGATGTGCCCCCAATACACACGGCGGCAATTGCCTGTAATTCAAGGCCTGAAGCCAACAAGGGCTGCCCGGAATTAACCCGACTGGTCAATACTAAGGCAGTAAGCCCCCACATAAGGCCGGCATATGCATAAATCAAAATCTTGTAGCGATCCACTGCAATACCCGCCCATCGAGTAGCAATCTCATTACTGCCCATAGCGTACGTATAGACTCCGAATCTGGTACGGGTGAGCAACACATACGTCAGAATAAAACCAAGTAGAGCAACTATCACATTTGCGGGTATTCCCAGGACCGATCCATTGCCCAACCAAGCGATGAACCTCGACTCCAGGCCAAAGACGGGCACGGCGCCAGTATAGGTCAGTGCAGCTCCTCGAGCGATAGACATCATCGCGAGAGTGGCAATAAAGGGCGGAATCTTGAGTTTCGCAATGACAACGCCATTAAATGCACCCATAGCAATGGCCATAAGAATCATGGCTGCAACCCCCGTTGCCGTCCCATACTTAACCATAAGGTCAACACCAACAACAGATGCAAAAGCAGCTACAGATCCTACTGATAGGTCAATCCCAGCAGAAATGATGACCAGGGTCATACCCCAAGCTGCCAGAGCCACCGCAGCGGACTGTTGCCCCACGTTAAGCAGATTCCCCCCAGTAAGAAACGCTGGCGACTGCAGAGCAAAGAAGGCACTCAGCACCACCAAAGCTGCTGGTACTCCGAGGGTCTCCCATTTAAGCAAGTTAGTTAATTGTGTTTGTCCAGACACCGAACCGACCTTTTCAAATTTTGCAATTCTCATACCTGTGCTCCTCTACTGGTCGTATTGGCCAATCAGTGCACTACGAAGAATTTTTTCCTGAGTTGCCTCATCCTTTTGAAAATGACCTGTCAGCCGACCTTTTCGCATGACAAAAATGCGGTCACACATACCTAAGACTTCTTTCATATCGGACGATATGAGGAGTATCGCCACTCCCTGACGAGCGAGGTCATCGAGCAATGCGTAAATTTGTGCTTTGGCGCCCACGTCAATCCCCTGGGTCGGCTCATCCAAAATCAACAACTTGGCCTGTGAGTACAACCACTTGGCGATGGCTACCTTCTGTTGATTGCCTCCACTCAATTGACTTATCAAGGTGTGGATCGACGGCGTTCGAATTGTGAGTTTATCAACATAATCCTGCGCGGCAGTATTGAGCGTCCGAAATTGCAGCAAGAAGTTGTGCAGTGAGGCGAGGAAAATGTTGTCGCGCACAGACATTGACATGACCAGGCTATGGGCACGGCGGTCCTCAGGAATGAACGCAATGCCAAGTTTCTTAGCTTGTCTCGGTGTGTCAATATCTACCGGGGTTGACTTGAATAAGACCCGCCCTCGCGTGGCCTGCAACACGCCCGCTAGAGCCATGCCGACGAGATTACATCCAGATCCGATTAGCCCAGTAAAGCCTACAATCTCTCCCTGGCGAATGCTAAAGTTGACCTCGTCCAGCTGGTTGTCTATTGCTAGGTCCTCTACCCGGACTAACTCCTCGCCAGGATTATGCGTCGAGCGATGATAAAGCTGCGTCAGTTCCCTGCCTACCATCAACTTGATCATCCGGTCAGGCTGCGCCTCCGCAACGTTTAATGTCTCAATAAGTTCTCCATCCCGAAAGACCGTGACGCGAGTAGCTAGCCGCGGAACTTCCTCTAACCTGTGAGTGATGTATATGATCCCCTTACCCTGCCCACTCAACTGTTTCAACAAGCCAAATAAAACTTCTGTTTCTTTGCCAAACAACTTGGACGTTGGCTCGTCCATAATAAGGATATCAGGTTCTAAGGAGAGCGCCTTGGCGATTTCCACCATCTGTTGTTGAGCTACACTCAGGCGGTCAAGGCGACTACCCAGAGAGACTTCTGCCTCAACAATATCGAGATATTTTTGAGCCACCTGCTGGCGCTCTTTGGTATTCAGCAAACCGCCTGTGCCAAGAGGTTCCCTGCCTAGCAGCATATTTTCTTCTACGGTCAGGTATGGCACCAAACTAAGTTCCTGGAACACTGTTGCAATTCCCAGTTTGCGCGAGAGGTCGGGACGGAAATCAAGGACGGGGTTACCTTTAACCAAGACATCCCCGGAGTCTGGGGCATATATGCCTGAGATGATTTTCATCAAAGTGGATTTTCCTGCACCATTCTCTCCTATCAAGGCATGAATCTCGCCTGATCGTAGTTCAAAATCAACTTTTGATAATGCGACCACACCCGGAAAGGTTTTGGTTACTTGACGGATATCAATTAACGGCTGGTAGCTCACCGCTGTCTCTTCTTGCACTAGATCCTCCATTCCCATACAACTACCTACTTGTTCTGCTGTTGTTACTTTCGTGGAATATCTTATTCCGCTCAATGGGGTATGATCGGTAACCGAATATGTGATGGCCATTTGCGCTCGTGGTAGACAACCTGTGTAGCAATCTGCATATCAAATTGTCGTGAATCTGTCGACCATTGTCCCGTGTTTAGATTACGATCATAGGTGGGAAAATTGCTGCTCGATATTTCCACACGTATGCGGTGTCCCTTCCGGAACAAATTGCTCGTTGCGCCCACTCGAATCTCATATTGGTAGACCTCATCGGGGACGATGAAACTCGGGGTTAATAATGACTCACGGAATCTTGCTCTTACAATCCCATCGCACAGGTTAATCGCTCTACCATGGGGATACACGTCAACCAGTTTCACAGTGAAATCGGTATCCTTTGCCGAAGAGCTAGCCCACAATACGGCAGTGACTGGACCTGTTACTTCAATGTCTCTCTCAAGAGGCTGGGTGGAGTATACGAGAACATCGTTTCTCGTTTCGACAAGACGCTGATCCATTGGACCCATTGGAGAGATCAATGGCACGCAACAGGAACGCCCTCCGGCGCTTGGCACAGGATCACTTGGATCGTAAACATAGACGTCTGGAAGCTCTTCACTCGGTGGCGATGGACTCAGCCAACCATTACCGTTGATAGAGTTGGCCCGGCCGTTGCTATGCAAGAAGTAGTCAATTTCTCGGGCGCGAACCAGTGGCCAATCTTGTTCATCTCTCCATTTGTTCTCGCCCATCACGAAAATCTTGACTGGTAGTTCGTCCGATAACTTTGTATCAATACCTTTTAACCAATGGTTAAACCAGCGCAACTGATACTCATCCACAAAACTTGCTGCTTCAGGCCCAAAATCCACTGCTCCCACAAACGCAGTCCAGGGATTATGATACCAAGGGCCAACCACCAGTCGTTGATTAGCCCGAGCTTGCTCATTTTTGCCTTGGGTTCTAAGTCCAATGTAATTGCGAAGGGTACCCTCGATAAAGGAATCATACCATCCACCTATGTGGAGAGCAGGAATCTCGATTTTATCATATCGTTCTTGCACACTTACCTCGTGCCAGAACTCGTCCCGCGCTGGGTGATCTAGCCAGGCATAGTAATAAGGGGCTTTATCTCGGAGCTCCGATGAGGGGAAAACATCTTGCAGAGGCAGAGCCCAATATCTTTCAGGCATTTCGCGCACAGCCCGATCGAGGCGCAACTCGAGTTCTGGCTGCCCCCGTCTCCGAGCAGCATCCTGGGCAAGAAAGATTGCCCACCAGGCGTTTAGGCCGAGACAAAAGGCCCCCCCCTGGTAGCACCAGCCGTCGTATAGGTCCGAACCAGCAAAAGCAGGTGCCATGGCGCGCAGGCTTGGAGGACGACAAGCTGCTGTCAACAGTTGGCTCATGCCACAGTACGAGTACCCATACAGGCCTACCCTACCATTACAGAATGGAAGCCCGGCTACCCAGGAGACGGTTTCAAAGCCGTCATTGGCATCATGCCGAAACGGGTCGAATTCACCTTCTGACCGCCATCGACCCCGAGTATCCTGCACAACCACAATATAACCATGGCGAGCATACCAAATAGGATGTGCATAGGTGTAGGCTTGAGCAGCAGCCTTATTGTAAGGAACCCGATTGAGCAACGCTGGGAAACGACCTTGTACGCTCGGTCGGTAGATGTCAGCATACAAGGTCGTACTATCTGACACAGTGAAAGGTACATCCCTGTCAATCGCTATGTCACGATACATTGTTCCAAAGTCACTGCTCATGCTAATCGTCCTAATTGAGAATCAAGTCTCCACTACGAGGTCGTTCACATCCTTCACGTGCGGCGATGAGGCATGATGATGGCCCTGATTAACGTAAACTCCATAAGATTCCCCCTTGTTTCACTTTACTGTACTCATAGCACTACCGGAACTGACGGGCCCTTAAGATAGAGAGCGTCTTTGGATATCATGTTCAGGCCACTTCGTCCATACTTACTCTTTAGAGCGTGTCTAAAAATTTGATGCGATCCGGCCTTTGGGGTAGATTCCCTACCTAATGGCCGAACAAAACAAGAGAGAACCCTATCCAACTGATCTGTCAGATGCCGAATACGAAAAGCTTGAGCCTCATCTTCCTCAACCCAAGACGAAACGAGGCAGAAAACGGGTGTACCCCCTTCGAGAAATCTTGAATGCCATCTACTATGTGCTGCGCACCGGGTGTTCTTGGCGCATGCTGGCGCACGACCTGCCGCCGTGGAGGATCGTCTATCATTACTTCAGGACGTGGCGTAGGGATGGAGCTTGGGAGCGCCTGAATACGGCCCTACGGACGGAACTGCGCGTGGCGGAGGGTCGAGAGCCGGAACCGAGTGCCGCGATTCTGGACAGCTAATCTGTCAAAACTACGGAAACCCCTGGCGTGCGCGGCTATGATGCGGGCAAGAAAGTGAAGGGGCGCAAGCGTCACATCTTGGTGGACACCATGGGGCTGCTGTTGATGGTCGTGGTTCACATGGCCAGTATCCAAGATCGGGATGGCGCCAAATCTGTGCTCGAAAAAGTCAAGGGGCGCTTCTCCCGCTTGCAACTGATCTGGGCAGATGGTGGCTATGCGGGTAGCCTGATCGACTGGGTCAAAGAAGTATGCGGTTGGGTGCTGGAAATCGTCAAGCGCAGTGACGATATGCAGGGCTTCCAAGTTCTGCCTCACCGTTGGATAGTCGAGCGCACCTTCGGTTGGTTGGGCCGCTATCGGCGTTTGAGCAAGGACTATGAAGGATTACCGGAAACCAGCGAAGCCATGATTTATGCCGCAATGACGCATCTGATGGCTAGACGTTTGGCCCGAACTCACGCCCACGGCCCGTAACAGAATTTTTAGACACGCTCTTAGACCAGATATTGACTTACCATCTCTCGGAACTCATCTTTTGTAAGCAACCCTTTCTTTTCCATGGACATCTCTTTTACCATTAACGTTAGTTCTATGATTTGCTCGGGGGAAGCCTCCAATTCAAGTTCTTCCAGCCAGTGAGCTATGGAATCAGCCCCGCTCCCTTTGCCCAAAACGACTTCAACATCTCCCCGCCCAACGAGCGCGGGCAGCAGTGGAAAGACCTCGGTGGGGTGAGTGTCGCGCACCTTCAGCCACCAGCTAGACGGGATGCCGGACTCCAACTGAAAAACGCGCTCACCAACCACCGGCTGGTTGACGGGCACTGTGTGATGAGTCAGATCAGCCACAAGACGGCCCAGTTCATATAACTTGTCGAGCCGAATGCCGGTATCAACACCATACAGCAACTCGAGGGCCAGGGCGATTTGCTCGGTGGACGCCTGACCGGCACGCTCACCCGTTCCCAATACGGTGGAGTGGATCACCTCAGCACCTTCCTCCACCGCCACCAAGCTATTGGCATTGGCCAAACCAAAGTCGTTGTGGAAATGAGCCTCCAGTGGCTTTTGCAGGCGTTCTTTTATGTGCCGTACATAGTAGCGGATTGCCGGGACAGAGGCGACGCCCATGGTATCCACCAGTGCCAACGCATCCATATGTCCCTCTTCAGCCACCTTCTCAATGATCTTTAACAACCAGTCAAGGTCGGCACGTGTGGCATCAATGGTAAAGAAAACTACATACAGCCCCTGTTCGTGGGCATAGCGCGTGGCCTTAACTGAAAGGTCCATCGCCTTAGCCAGTGGCCACTGGTAGGCATACTCGATGATATGCTCGCTACTGGGGATCTCTACGACGACCCCAGTCACGCCACAGTCCGCAGCCAGCTTGACATCGTCGACTATACAACGGCAAAAGCCGAATATCTCAGGCCCCAGGTTACGCTTAACTATTTCGCGGATGGCCTCTTCATCTTGCTTAGAGACCGCCGGCATACCGGCCTCGATACGATGGATACCAACCTCCGCCAACTTCTCCGCGATGCGAATTTTTTCATCTTTGCGCAATGCAACGCCAGTTTGTTGTTCGCCGTCGCGCAAAGTAATATCGTGGATTTTGACATTGTCAGCAAGCTTGAAATCTTTCCTTACTTCTTCCAGGTAGTTCAGCGGGCTCACAAAGTGCTTGTCTGTCCTCCAAGGTGTACTCATTACCATTGCCTCCTCATTGTCCGGGAAATATGTGATAATGTTAGAATGAATCGCCCCCCACACTTCGAGAGGTGACGCACAAAACACGAGGATGTGAAACCTAATGCACAATGATCACGCTTAACATTCTTTATATCTGAAATGAGTAAACGCCACGCCGCGAGCTGCGGCGATCCACTCGCGAACCGAATGAAAGACGGGGACCCCTTCTGCTTCGATAGCCTGGGACATTTTGATAGTATACGGTCCCCCCATAGCACCCACCAGGATGGGTTTGTCGTAGGCTTTGGTCAGCCTACCCAACTTTCGGACGATGTCCTCTCCCAATGGTGTGTCCTGGAAGACAAACCAGGGCATAACAATGTCTACTTGCGGATCTTGCATGCATATCTCGATGCCCACTTCATAGTCGGTGCTGATCGCTGATCCCGTGACATCTATGGGGTTCTGGACCAAATAGAAGGACGGATATACCTCGGCAAGCTTACGCAACGACTCAGGACTGAGTTCAGGGATTTCCAAATCGTAAGATTTAAGCAGGTCGATACCCTGTACCATGGTGCCAGCTCCATTGCTGATCATGGCGACTCGTGGCCCCCTGGCCAGCGGCTGCATGGCCAGCGCCTTAGCCGTAGCAACGAGTTCTTCATAGCTGTCCACAGCAATCAAGCCGGCTTGTTTGAAAGCACCCTGCACGACACTGTAAGAACCGCCGAAGAAACCGGTGTGCGACATAGATGCACGGGCTGCCCGCTCTGTGCGTCCTACCTTAAATACAACGACCGGCTTCTTTTGTGTGACTTCCCTGGCTATGTTCAGAAACTTACGCCCGTCTTCGAACCCCTCTACGTACATGACAACCAACCTGGTTTCGGGGTCGTCGGCCAGATAAGCCAGCAAGTCAGCCTCGTCCACGTCGGTGCGGTTTCCGTAGCTGACAAACTTGCTAACCCCTGTTATCACTGCATCTTCCAGAAAGGCAGCGCCTATTGTGCCTGACTGGGTGAGCACCCCAACCGGCCCGGACTTGGGACGTAACATCCGTTCTTGTACCTGGAAGAAAGTATCGAGACGCGTCTGCCCGTTGAACACGCCGATACAGTTAGGTCCAATCACTCGTACATCGTGGGCCTTGGCCAGACGGCGAATATCGGCTTCCAACCGGCTCCTTTCACCACCCAATTCCTTCCCACCACCCGAGATGACGACCAGGTTATGAATGCCTTTGGCCGCACATGCCTCGATCACTTCGGGCACCAGGCGCAGGTCAATGGTGACGACGACCAGATCTACCTGCTCTGGGATAGCCGCCAGCGAGGGATACGTCTTGGCCCCCATAATCTCATCTCGCCCTGGGTTGATGGGGTAGACCAACCCTTGATATTCATAGTTAAGCAAACTATCCAGCACCGCGTTCCCGATCTTGCCAGGTATCGCCGAAGCCCCGATCAGCGCCACCGATTTGGCCCTGAAAAAGTTCTGGAGATGCCTCGTATTAGGCAGTGTTCCCAACGGCGCAGGTCTGGCTTGCTGATGCCAAAGGATCTTGGCGTCCAACACCCAGTGCTGGTCTTCCCAAACGACAATAGGGTTGAAGTCTATAGATTCTACCCTGCCTGCCAGGTCGACGCCCATATGATTGGCATTCATCAATAAATCAACCAGCATCTCCTCGGAGACGGGCGGCTGCCCCCGATAACCCTGAAGGATTCGGTAGCCTTGCGTCTCGCGGATCATTTGCACCGCGTCCGTTTGTTGAATGGGCAAGACGCGAAAGCTAACGTCCTGAATGATTTCAGTGAACACGCCACCAAGCCCAAACATGATCACCGGGCCAAACTGGGGATCGTCCAGCAATCCTATGATGATCTCAATGCCCCCGGTCACCATCTCCTGGATCTCAATGCCCTCGATATTAGCCAGGGGATGGGCCGCCTGCACCGAAGCTGCAGTGCGTTCAAAGGCCTGACGCACCGCTCCAGGACTCTCCAGATCGAGTACTACGCCCCCCACATCCGTCTTGTGCAGAATGTCAGGCGAGACAACCTTGAGCGCAACTGGAAACCCAATCTCAGCGGCAATTCTGGCTGCTTCATCTGCGCTGGTTGCAAGACCACTGCGCGGTGCTTGAAAGCCATATTGTCGATACATACGTCCAGTACCTCTATGATCTATCACAAAGCCCAAAAGTGATTCAGTTTAGAACATTGGCCAACAGTGTGGGGTTATTTGCAACCTTCTCGACCGCACTCAAACTGCCACTAAAGGTACATTAGTGAGCGGCAGGCACCGCAAATGATTCGGCGCGCTCAAACTGCAAGTTCGTATCGTCAGAGAAAATGGTAACTTCAAAAAGATTCTCGTGACACCCGCTTGTTCCTTTGCCTGGTACTTGCGAGTATCAGAGCGAAAGATGTTTCTTAGAAGCCCTCAGCAACATCGGGGGGCGCTACAGTTGCTGCATCCTCTTGAGATGGCACCAGTTGCTTTAGCCGTTGTTCAATGTTGTCCAGGTGACAAAGCATAGCTCGGCGGGCTGCTTCGGGATTACGCGTTTTCAGTGCTTCGACAATCGCTTCATGATCCTTGACGACTTGCCAAGGAACGCCAGGTATCGCAACTGTCCGTTTTCGGCTCGCGCGGCCAAGTTGGCGGATGCTGGCCATAAATCGAGACAAGATGGGGTTTCGAGCAGCCTCAGCGATCATATCGTGCAGTTGAAAGTCTGTCTGGAGGAAAGCCTCATGGTCATCCACATTTTGGACAGATTCTGCCAGACACACCTCTAGCCTTGCAATCTCTTCATTGGTAATCCGTCGAGCAGCGATCTCAACGATGCCCACTTCCAAGATTTTTCGAGCCTCCAAGAGCTGCAAAAACGTGGAGTCATCGAGAGAAAAGACAAAATCAAGGTGCTCAACCAGTGATGCCGGCTCCAAGGAAGTCACGTATGTGCCATACCCTTGGCGGATTTCAACAACATTCATTATCGACAAAGCTCGTAGCGCCTCTCGCAGTGACGGACGGCTAACTTGCATCATGGCAGCCAACTCACGCTCGGGGGGTAACCTATCACCGGGGCGGAGCTCTTTTTCCCTGATCAAGGACAGCAGTCTGTCTGCAATGTCTTCCGAGAGCGCACTTTTCTTGAATGTTCCGAATCTCATTCTTGCCTCGCTGGTAGAGATAAAATGGTAAAATGGCAAGGTGGTAAATTGGTAATACCATTTTGCCAATTATAGCATACTTTTTTCAGTTGTCAAGTACTTGTGAAGCACCACGCCGCCACAAAAACGAGACGCTTCGCTATCGCTCACTCCTGCCTGCGCCATAGGCGCGGGCAGGGATATGACAAGACAAACGTGGCAACCTTTTTCGACTCTGACATAGCCCTGGAGTGCAGATGCAATTGTCCTCGTCGATTCAATCTTTGCGTTGACGAGCGCCCTCACCTGTGCTATACTTTCACGAACTTTGACGGTTAGTGGCAGATAGGCGGCGGCAGGTAACAAGCCGATTGCCAAAAGCTCCCACCGGGTATCTTCTCAGGAGATAGGAGCGAACCCTTGCGGCCGCCCTTACCTCCTGAGAAGATACTCTATCAGTTTATCAACGAGGCACAACTATGACAAAGTTTAAAGATCGCTTATCCCGGGGGGGGATCTTCATTGCCGATGGTGCCACCGGCACCACGCTTCAAAAGGCTGGTTTACCCCCTGGCGCTGCTCCAGAGCGATGGAATCTGGAAAACCCCGACGCCATCCGTGCGCTACACCGGGGTTATGTGGAAGCAGGGTCTGACCTCATTCTTACCAATACCTTTGGCGGCAGCCGTCCCCGGCTGGAGATGGAAGGATTAGGCGATCAGGTACACGAGATCAACCTGACCGCGGCCCGGTTAGCCCGCGAAGTTGCTGGTGACAAAGTACTGGTATTAGGTGATATCGGTCCCACTGGCCAATTAATGGAGCCGTTGGGCACGTTAACCTACGACGACGCTGTGAATGCCTTTGCCGAACAGGCTGCAGCTTTGGCCGAAGGGGGCGTGGATGCGATTCTCATCGAGACGATGAGCGATCTGAACGAGGCCAAAGCGGCGGTTGAAGGCACACGCCGCGTTACCGATCTGCCCATACTGGTGACGATGAGCTTTGACACCCACGGGCGCACCATGATGGGTGTCAAGCCAGTAGATGCAGCCAGGGAACTCTGGGCGTTGGGCGTTGACGTGGTGGGTGCCAATTGTGGCCGCACTCTCAGCGAAAACCTGGAGGCCATCCGGCAAATGCGTGAGGCTCTCCCCGAAGCGACGTTGATGGCCAAGCCCAACGCCGGCCTGCCCCGCATGGAAGGGAGTGAATCGGTTTACGACGTGACGCCCGAGGTCATGGCCGACTATGCCCGGAAGTTTGCCGACCTCAACGTGAAGATCTTCGGTGGTTGCTGCGGCAGTACCCGCGACCATATCCGGGCAGTATCGTTGGCTCTGCAAGACGTTGAGTAGTCCAGGAGCTTATTGCTGGGGCCGGGAGTGATTTGCCAATGGAATCAGCTTCCGACTCCAATCCTCAGTTTCTGGCACACGGCAGAGCCCACCCCCAAGTGAGGTATATTGTGGATCGACCTGTCGGGCGTATCACCCAGCTCCGGCTGTATCCTATCCGGCCGCTTTGGTCATTGGGGCCCGGTTGGGCTGCCGTGAGCGGCGCCCTGGCCGTCGGCAGCTTTGCGCTTTCATCCGAGACCCTGCTAAAGCTGTTGCTGGTCTGGCTCCTGGCCGATCCGGTGTTGGGTACGCTGTGGGGTCTGAGCCTTGGGGATACTTCCCCTTCGGAGCGAGAGGGTATCTGGCGACGGCTGCTCACCGCTCGTTTGCCCGCAACTGTGCCATTTTTGCGTTTCCTCCCCTATACCCAACCGGGCTCTCCCGGTCGGCGGTTCGCTGAGCGGCTGGGCCGGCTCCGTCTTTGGTGGCAAGCTGCGTTCTGGCCGGAAGCCGGCCATGAGTTCGCCGCCTTAGTCGCCGCGCTGGGCCTGGCTTTGCTGCTGGGTGCAGTCCTGGGACACAACGCCCTGGCGTTGGTTTTATTCTCCATCCTGCTCTCCTGGCTGGCTGCGCTTTCGCAAAAAAGAGATGTGTCCAGGGATTCAACGCCCCAGAGCGCCGGCCGTCGGGGTATGGTGACATTGTGGTACACCTTGGGTGAGTTCGGCATCCCCTGGCTCATCGGCGCTGTGGTTATAGGCAGACCGCCCTGGGCAGTTATTACGTTGGGCGTCTGCTATACCATCACCTATTTCGGGTTGATTCAGTATGGCCGCGAGTTTCGGTTGGTCGGCAGCAGCCAGGCCGCAGTCGCTTTGCTATTGGCCGGGTTGCGACATCCTATGGCTGCGGGAGCAACGGCTGTTCTGCTGATTCCCCAATGGGGATTACGTGTCCGGACAGCCTCTGGCTCGTACCTGCGGGGTGTGCAACTCTTTGTCATCTTGAGCATGCTGATAGCAGCGCTGGCAATTGCCACGTGATGCAATGGGTTGGGTGCTGCTGCTCTTCGCCTTCGTCTCCCTGGTTCTGATCGGTTACTGGCAACTGATCATCGCCGAAGGGGTTTATCTGGGGCCCCGCGTGGTCACGTTACTTTACGACTGGGCAGCGCACCGTTACGACCGGCTGAAAGGCTTCAACGAAACCGATGAAGACTGGTTCCTGGGCCGTCCGCTGGCGATGGGGCTGAGGAACTGGGATTGGCCTTGCGTTCTCGACGTGGCCACAGGCACCGGACGCCTGCCCCGAACCTTGCTGCGCCAATCTGGGTTTGGGGGGCAGGTATTTGGACTGGACCTGTCGGCGAAGATGCTGCGTATTGCAGAGCAACACCTGGCCCCGTACCAGTGTCGGACCGGGCTGCTGCGAGCAGCGGCAACTCCGCTTCCCTTCGCCAATGAGCAGTTCGCAGTCGTCACCTGCCTGGAAGCCCTGGAGTTCTTTGCTGACGCCACCGCCGCTCTCGATGAAATGATACGCGTCTTGCGACCTGGCGGCTGGCTGCTTATCACGAACCGGACGGGTTGGGAAGCAAGACTAATGCCGGGACACACCTGGTCACGAGCACAACTCGTGTCGATTCTGCGGCAATTCCCTGTTACCGACATTTCTGTGCGTCCCTGGCAAACCTATTACGATCTAGTATGGGCTCGGAAGCAAAACGCAAAAATGTAAAGACACAAAACGCCAATGGTGACTGTTTAGCATTAGTGAGAAGACGACAACCTGGTCAGGAAAGAGTAAGTGACATTGCCAAGACGATTACATGTGCAGTATCTCCCTATGATTCTGGCCCTTGGAGTGGCCTTGATTGCACTCATTGTGGGAGCTCCCCAAGCCGACAGCGCCAGCGGGCAGGCCGAAGGCTTTTTGATCGCCGGTCAACTGGTCGATTCACAAGGCCAGCCGGTCGTAGGTGCCGAAGTGAGTGCGCACGGATCGAGCGAGGACGATCCCCTGGCCAAAGCTGAGAGCCAGGAAAATGGCTCCTGGTCGTTGCTGTTGCCAGAAGTCCCAGGGGAGAACCTGGTTATCAGCATAGAACGTCATCACTTTGAGACTCAGACGCTTAGTCTGAACGCCGAAACCCTGCGCTTGTTAAGGGGGACTGGCATATACAGAGTGGGTGAGGTGACGCTGGCGCGTAAGATCAACGCCAGTTTCTGGGCGGCGACGATCATCTTCCTGGCGGTGCTTTTGGTCATCGCTT
>CAYTNQ010000032.1:0-33624 GCA_964439175.1 uncultured Anaerolineales bacterium
CCCACGACCTTCTCCTTGGCAAGGAGACGTTCTACCACTGAACTACACCCGCAAATAACCCCACGCCTTGTCCAAAATCCCTGACTTCTAGTACCCTGTCAATGATGATTTGACGAGTAAGAACCAGCGCCATGGGGTCAAAATTACCCGTCAATTCCCCAAAGGGGACCTATGGGTTAGCCTTGACAGGGCACTAGGTCATTGTTCGAAAGCAAACAGGATATGGACTTGCGACGGTGGACAACCAGGCAGGGGCGGCCGGACTTGAACCGACAACCTACGGTTTTGGAGACCGTTGCTCTGCCAAATTGAGCTACGCCCCTACGATCGGCTATTCAGGTAGCGGGGGCAGGATTCGAACCTGCGACCTTTGGGTTATGAGCCCAACGAGCTACCTCTGCTCCACCCCGCATCACCGCCTGGCGTGACGATCAGCCAAACGAGGTTCGTACCCCCGATTCTGTTCAAACCGTCATCTGTCTCAGTTCAGGCGTTGCCTGCTCTGGCGGCGACTGACTTGCCGAGTGTTACTCAACCTTGCCGTTGCCGCTGCGATGAGACCGAACGTAATGCCCGGCCCACTCACCTTGCTCCCGATTGCACGCTCGCCCAGCCGACTGCGTTACCGCATGTCGCTGGTGGGCTCTTACCCCACCGTTTCACCCCTCACCCGCATCCCTGCTTGGGACCCGCTGGCGGGACTGTTCTCTGTTGCGGTTGTAGTCACGCCGCATGTCTGCAGCGCGCCCTCACTTCCTGTTTCGTGAGGCAATCTCGCCCATCCAAATCGATGGGCTGGGAGTCGGGAAGTTCCTCTGCCCGGTTGCACCGGGCAGCGACGGATCTGCTCGTTTGCTGTTGACACACCAGCTTTTTAAAGTGCGGCACCCTTACGGGTGCCAGGCGTCCCCGGCAGGATTCGAACCTGCGGCCTCAGCGTCCGCAGCGCTGCGCTCTATCCCCTGAGCTACGAGGACACATCGCCGAGAACTTATGCTGCTAAGGGCCTGTAGAAGAATAACTTCCGAGTTTTGGTCGGACTCCAAGCGTGGAAAATCGGAACTTATTCCTTTACAAGGCCTAAGTGGCATAAATTATAGCACGTCTCCCTGTTCCTGTCAATCTAGCAATTGCCTCAATTATATTCCACCTTGTGCCCAAGCTGGTCGAAAGGCGTCAAGTTGGCAGTAAAGCCACGAAGAAGTATGATACGGCCTGTGCCCTTTGCCAGAGCGTCCTAAAGTCGCCGGATGTCTCCGAGGCGAAAAGGGTATAAGAGGGTCCCTTTTCGTTGGCGAAACTTTGCCACCCCTTGAGTGTTCCTAGCATAGAGCCAAGGTGAAAAAGAGAAGTGAAATGAGCAGTGATAACCCTCCGGGCCAAACTGTCGGCCTGTTTAGTGCCCAAGTGCCGCGAGAGCTTCTCTACGCCCTGGGGTGCACACCGATGCGGGTCTTCCCCTCGGCCGGGAAGCCGACGGCTGCCGAAGCCTTCCTGCCGCGTAACTTTTGCGCGCTAACTCGGCTCATTCTGGCCAGCTTTCTGGAAAATGGGGGAGCGGACCTGGACGCTGTGATCTTTGTCGACGAGGATGACGCAACACGTCGGCTGCACGATGTCTGGCGCGCATGTGTGTCAGTGCCGGTCTGGGGGTTCGTAGAGGTCCCGCGCGCCGCCACCCCCCTGGCTGCCAGTCGCTATGCCGACATCCTTATCCGTACGGCAGCAGACCTGGAGAACCACACCCGACAATCGCTGAGCGTCGGGAACCTGCAGCGGGCCATCGCTGTGTACAACCGACAAAGAAGTTTGCTGGCAGATCTCAAGCACCAGTGGCTGGCTGGGAGCGTGAGTACGACTACTTATCGCCGGCTACGCCGGATGGCTCTCACTCAGGACCCAATAACAGCTAACGAGTGGTTGTCACAGACTTTGGAGGAAACAGAAGGGGGGGAGAAGGCTTTCTCCATCCCGTCACCATCCCGTCGCTTGCTCTTGCTGGGTGAACTGGCCGTCCCCGCCGGCCTGGTGCGCTTAGTCGAGGCCCATAGCGCGCGGGTCGCGGCCGAGGACTCCGATCTGGATGAACGTGACCTGGCGGGGCCGGTGTCAGCCGACGCGAATACAGTCGAAGGATTGCTGACGGCGTTAGCCAACGCCTATCTCTCAAAACCGCCAGGGCCTCGCATACGCGACCTGCCTCGCCGTCTGGCTTATCTCACTCAACTGGTTGCCGAGCGTGACATCCAGGCCGCCATCTGCGCCTACAGCAAGTTCTGCGATCTCTACCTGGCCGAGTTTCCTATCCTGAAAGCACACCTTGAAGGCTTGGGTATACCTGTTTTACTTCTCGAACTGGAGGACGACGGAGTCAGCGGGCAACACCGCACACGGGTGGAAGCATTTTTGGAAATGCTGGACGAGGGGTGACTGGCCCCAACCGGCTGGTGGCCGAGAAAGGGCTTATTGGGGAGGAGCAGATGTTGAAACAGAGGGTCGTCGACCAGCGACCAACGCAAGAGCGCCTGAAAATCGGCGCTTTGAAGTGGTTGATGCGTTCCCGATTGGGCCTGCGGCTGGCGCGGGGGGCACTGACGCGAGGGGTGAGGTACAAACCCCATGACCGGGTGTCGTCGGACTTTTTCCTGGAATTGGCACAACAGGTCTACACCGACCATTCCACTCCCGTGGTTTGGACCAACATTTTTGTCCCCTGTGAGCTGATTTGGGGCCTGGGACTGGTGCCCTTCTACCCGGAGACGTGGGCGGGCCTTGCCGCTGCCTTGGGTTTGAGTAGCCTGGGGGTGGAGGGGGCCGAGGTACTGGGGTACCCGGTCGACCTATGTACCGTCCACCGTAGCGCGGCCGGCCTGCGCGCCGCCGGCCTCTACCCCCATGCCGACGCCTACATCGCTACTTCCAACACCTGCGACGTGACTAGCCAGATGCTGGCCGGCTCTGCCCACGCCCAGGGCCGCCCTTTCTTTTTCCTGGATGCACCCCAGGGCAAGGAAGAGACGGATGTAGCGTACCTGGTGGCCCAGTTGCAGGAGTTGGTAGCGGGCTTGACAACGGAAGTGGGCGTGCCCTTCGAGCCGGAGCGAATGTGCCAGGCCATTCGCTTCTCCAATCAGGCTCGCGCGCTGGCTCTGGAGGTTGCGGCGCTGCGGGAAGCACGTCCGGCCCCGCTGCGCGGCTCGGCTTTGCTGGACCAATTGGGCATCCTGACCTCGATGTTCGGCCATCCGGCTGGCGTGACTTACTATCGGGCACTGCGGGACTACACGCTGGGGCGGATTCAGGGCAATGAGGCGGAGCAGGCCAACCAGAGAGTGCGTCTCTACTGGATGCACCTGAAACCCTATTTCCCGACCGAACTACTTCCTCATATGGAAGACGACCTGGGTGCCGTCATCGCTTTCGAGGAGGCTAGCTCTGTCTGGTGGGATGCACTGGACGAAGAGCGACCGTTGCGCTCCCTGGCGCGCAAGATACTGTCCAACTACCTCAACGGACCGGTGGAGCGGCGCGCGGACATGGCTCTGGACCATATCGCCCGCTACCAGTGTGTCGGGGCCATCCATTTCAGCCACTGGGGGTGCCGGCAGTCCTCGGGTGCTCTGCACGTACTTCGCGGGCGATTGCGAAAAGTGGGAGTGCCTCTGCTTGTCCTGGACGGCGATTGTGTGGACTCGACCAATCTGCCAATGGGGCCGTTACGCACACGCATCGAGGCCTTCGTCGAGATGTTGGTCTGATAGACCGATTCTGGGAGGTGGTTTCTTGTGTACGCTGTAGGTATTGACATTGGTTCGACATCGGGTGAGGCCCTAATCCTGGAAGGTGATGATATCCTCGCCTGGTCCATTGTGGATACCGGCTACAACAGCCGTCAGGCTGCCAAACAAGCCCTGGATCAGGCCCTGGCCCAGACCAACCTCTCGCGGGATCAATTGGATCGCATCGTGGCTACGGGATATGGGCGGGTCGCTGTCGAGTTCGCCGACCAACAGGTGACCGAAATATCCTGCTATGCCCAGGGCATCCGCCACCTCCTGCCCCAGGTGCAGACGGTGATCGACATCGGCGGGCAGGATTCCAAAGTCGTGGCCATCGGCCCCGGTGGCAGGCCGCTGGACTTTGCTATGAACGACAAGTGTGCAGCCGGCACCGGACGCTTCCTGGAGGTGATGGCCCGAGCGCTCCAATTGGAACTGGCAGAGCTGGGCCCGTGCGCGCTGCACGCACGGCGCGCGGCGGACATCTCCAGCACCTGCACTGTCTTTGCCGAGTCGGAGGTCATCACCCTGGTGGCAGAGGGGGTAGACCGGGAGGAAATCGTGGCTGGGCTGTGTCGCTCCATTGCCAGACGAGTTGGCGCTATGGCACGTCGGGTGGGAGTGGAGCCGCCGGTGGCCTTTGCGGGTGGGGTGGCCAAGAATATCGGCGTCGTACGGGCACTGCAGGAGGTCCTGGACGAGCAGTTGATCGTGCCTGAGGAGCCACAGATCGTAGGCGCCCTGGGCGCCGCCCTCCTGGCCCGAGACGGGCACACGTAGCACTTGTCTAGAAATGACTTGGTACTTTGATGTTTAGAAGCGATTAGCCATCTCCACGTTGAGTTGCTTTCCCATCCAGAGCCAATAAGCGTTGTACGTTGCCGGCCGGGGAATTTGCTGTATAATTTGATTTGAGCGTGACTAAAATTAGTTGGGAACATCCTTGCGAAGGTTCAAAACCTTCGCAAGGATCAATCAAATTTAGTCAGACCCATTTGATTTACATCGTCCATCACGATTAAGAGTGACTTCACCGTATCTTCTCAATATCTTGGGGTAGGGGCAGGTCCCGCGCCTGCCCCGGCGGGCAACCGCAAGGGTTTGCCCCTACTTTTTGAGAAGATACACTTCACCTTGCTATATAAAACGCCAGCCCATCAATCGCTGAAGCATTCTCTTTGAGGAGGCCCAACCTATGATACGATTCATCAACTTCCTGGCCGGCTTTATCGTTGGCGTGGCCTTGGGCGGGGCGATTGCCATGCTACTTGCTCCGCAGTCAGGGTCAGAGACACAACAACGCATCCAAGGTCGAATTAACGCAATTCGGGAAGAGGCACGCCAGGCGGCGGAGGCTACCCGCGCCGATGCCCAAGCTCGCCTGGCTGAACTCAAAGCAAAATAAAGGCATTGAGCGTAGGGGCGAAGTATATGTTTCGCCGGGTTCGCTCCTGGTGCCCCATCGAAGTGATCTTGATAGACCCGATTCAGCCGCCATAAGCATGGCCTTGGTATATCATAATCTCTGTGATGGGGTACTTAGCCTTGCAGCGCCGCATTCATAAGGCGGTCGAAGATCAGGTTGGCTTCAGCCAGCTCAGGGTCGGCGAAAACATCGGCTCGGGCCGCCTTGGCCTTTTGCAATAGTCTGAGGCTGTGCTCGGCGTCCTCACCATCCAGGGTAATCTGGCGAGAGATGTAGGTTGCCGCCATCAGCAAGGGGATGTAAAGAAATTCGGGGGGAAGCAATTGAGCCCCTTCAACCGTGTCGGCGATGAGGGAGATGACAGCTCGTCGCTCTTCCAACGTCCAAGGCTGGCGTCCTAAGGCTTGAGTTATCAGGCCAAAGCTCAGCGCCGTGCTCAACCGCACCAGATGCTGAAACCCAACGTTGCGCAACACCCAAAGCGGGTCGCCGGTTGGCAAGTCGTATCGGTTGGCCAGTTCCCAAATGGGTACCAACAAGCCATCTTGCAAATCGCCGTTCGCCAAGAAGTAACGAACCGTATAAGTCAAAATTTTCCCCAGCGCCACAGCTTCACCGATACGCAAAGGCAGATCAGCATCGGCAAAGCGCTTCTGCCCCTCGACAAAAAGCCCTACGAACACCGGCTCACTCTGTAGTTGGTCAACAATGATAGCGCGCCGCTGGCTCACTTCCTGCAGCGCCTCACTCTGGCGTCGGCCATCTTCCTGAACCCAGAGGGATTCGAACCTGGTGGCCAGGTTCGACGTTTCGCCCACGCTCTCAACCCGCCCCCGGACCGTGATCGGCAAACTGATCTTGTGGGTAGATTTTACTTTGAATGGAACACCCAACACCCGCCCCAGATCCAAACTCACCACGTCATCAATCAAATTGCTTCGGAAACGGCCTGGCGTTTCTATGGGGCGGACACGAGTGGCCTGTTTCTCGGGTTTCGCCGCGACGTTCAGGCGTATCTCATGTCGCCCCTCCTTAGTCTGAGGCGTCGTCGCTACTGGCATAAACAGCGTCCCTACCTGTGCTGGCTCTAAGGCCACGCTCAGTTCTGGCTTATCGACCGCCAGCATTGGTACCCCTCTAAAGCGGCTGGTCTGGGGTAATTCCGGTTTCACCCTGAATTCGACCGGTACGTCAAGCGCACTCTGCAATAGGAGAACCAGGTTGACAACTTCACCAATGGCGACCTCAGCCGGCTCCAGGTAAGGAACGATCTGGACTCCATCGCTTTCATACCGCTCGGTGGCGACCAAATAATCGCTGATGACGTCCGGGTAATCAATGTCCATTATGGGGCCTCCTGTAAGTGTCACCCAGACTCTATGTCAAGTTCATGCAGGTCAAGTATAGTTGACCTGGTCCGATTTGTCAATGTCTGAGGCGCTGAAGCTCGTCCCGATGGTGATGGGCAGCCAGTAATTGCAGGAGGTTCACCGCGTAATGAGCAACCAGAGGCGGTAGCAAGCTCCCTCGCCACAGAAAAAGGCCAGCCAACAGAAGGCTGATAGCTGCCGTCATCACCATCCCCAAGCGTCCCTGCGGGCTGTGCATCCAGCCAAATAGCAGACCGGTGCCGATCACCAGCACCGGCACCGGCACAAACAGCCCCAGGCCCCCCAGCAATAACGAGCGGAAGAGAAGTTCCTCCACCAGGACAGCAGGGAAAAGCGCCAGCAATACTGGCGTCCACTCGTCTCGGTTACGGGGCAGGATGCTGAGTACTACCAGTGGCGAATAGATATCCGGTCCAAAGCGCTTGATTGCCCAGTTGGTCAGCGCGTTGAGAATCACCTGAACCGCTACGCCTACCCCCACGCCAGCGGCGAAGTCTGCCAGCGGAGCATAGCTGATCCAGCCGAATTGCTCCCGGGGTAACCCGCTGACCTGGCCCAGGATCAAGCAGATTACGATGAGGATCACCCGTAACAGGTTCTCGGCAGGTAACAAAAGGAGGTTGAAATCAACCTCTACATGTTGCAACATCTGGGCGCTGCGGTACGTGGCCCAAGCGATGAATGCTGTCAGAGTCAATGTGCCAGCGACGAAGATAACCGGGCCCATTTTCCTTTCCTTGGATCAACTCTCTGCCGTCCGTGCGCCCCGGTCAGCGATCTTCCCAATCTGGGACCTCTTCATTGACGCACCAGAGAAAGACGAAGACCCCTGTGGGCCCCAGATTCTTGAAGCGCTTGGAAAGGGCCTTTTGCCGCTCCCGGTACGGAAGGTCGTCCAGGGACCGCAGATAGTTGGAGAAAGAGCCAAATTCGCGGCGGATGGCCTGAAACTGAATGGCGTTGGTGATGGTCGCCTCGATCTTGCGCCCATTACGGACAATGCCTGGATCGGAAAGCAGACGGTCCACATCTTCGAGGCCATACGCGGCCACCCGGTCCACATCAAAGCCGTCGAATGCTTGCTGGAAGTTAGGCCATTTGTCGTTCACCACCTGCCAGCTAAATCCAGCCTGGAAGATGGCCTTAGTCATCTGCTCAAAATAGCCGCTATCGTCGGCGGGGGTAACTCGTGGGGGAATTTCGAAACCGGGACGCTCGGGCATCTGTGGCACTCCTTGGAAAGGCCAGGGGCGCACCTCTACTTCAGGGTGGCGTGATAGCGATAGCCAGCGACCTCAGTGGTAAAAGGAGTAATTCCACTGATCACCAACACCACCTGATCACTCGATTTACCCAGACCAGCAATGGTCAGTTGGCCGTGGTTGTTTTCATCTAGCATCATGGGCTGTACGCGCGACCTGTCCCCCAGCTCAATGGCCTGCACCACGTAGCGCTGGGGTAGGACGTTATCCATGGGGACGAAGCCGGAAGCCTGCCAGCCGCCATCACCGGACTCAACGTCATCAAAATAGCCAATGGCAGGGATAGTGATATCGTCGAGCAAAAGTCCGGCGTGGTTAACCGCATCGTCGGTGATGTACTCGAAGCGCAAGTCTATCACCTGCCCCACGTAGTCCGACAGGTCAACCTCTTCCTGCACCCATTGAGGCGTGTCACCGTCGCCAGAGATGCCAGTCCATGCCTGGCCGAAGCTGTTGCCACTTTTGTTTTCACTCGTGGTATATCGGCCGGGCAAAATGTCCCACGTCTGACCGCCATCAGTCGAGACTTCCACGTAGGCAAAATCCCAGTCCTCTTCGATATCGTACCAGGTCCAAAATTGCAACCTGGCCTGATCCACACCCGACAGGTCAAAAGTGTGGGTAAGGGTCATGTCTGAATCGTCGCCCCGGTTGGACCACCACTGATGGGCTCCGCTGTGCGGATCGTTAGGCACCACCTTTACTTGCGTAGTGCCGGTGAATGCAATCGTTAGCGTGCCCTGGCCCTCAAAAGTAACATAGTCGGCGGCATATTGTTTGACTGTGCTCTCTCGATCTACGGGATAATCTTTGTGCCGGGCATCGAGGGTAACCGGGCCGACCGACAGATCGCGATAGCCCCACAACCCCTCGCCCAGCGTCGGATCGTCCAGGTAATTAGCTATCAACCAGTCGGAGAAAACGTCGTCGAAGCGATAGGGTTGGCCTGTGGCAGCCAGCACGGCGTCAAAACCGTCGGCGCCGTTGGCCGGGTTAGCTACCACCTGGCGCATCATATCTTCGCCAAATCGCTCCAGGAAGTAGCTCATAAACAGGAAACTCCCCCCGTAGTGTCCGATGGAGTCGTTGGGCGAATCGGCCCAAGTATTGAGTTGCGTATCGGGCGTCTGGGCAAAGGCGCGCTCGGTGCCGCCTGTATCGTAACCGTTGAGAGCCATTGCCAACTCCGACAAGCCCTCGTTGACCCACGTTTCTTCGTTGGCATCGTTATACCAATGAATCATGTGCTGGAATTCGTGGGCCAAGATGGAATCGAGCCGATCGCTGCCCGGCCGGGCAGCATTGATGTTGATGAAGAACATCTCTTTCTGGTTGCTGTAGGGGTTGATGAGTTTTGAATACTCGTTGATGCTGTAAAAATATCCTCCCACGCCCGGCACGTCGCCGATGAAGATGTGAACGCGTGGGTCGTTATCCACGCCCGGTGACCATTCGCTGCCAAAAAAAGCGCGGTCCGTAGGGTAGATAGTGTTCTCAAACGTCTCGGCCGAGGCAGCAACCTCGGAATCCGACACGTCATAGCCATCTTGGATCCACCAATAACTGTGGGGACCAACATAGCTCAGGGTGGCCGTCACCTCGAAGTGACGCAAGGTGTCACTTTCGCCAACCCAGAAGGTCTCCTGGTCGCCGACCTGATACGCCGGTGGGGTGGGATTGACGACGACCGGAATGGGCTGGTCGGACAGCTTAAAACGCCGCGCCAGATCCAGGCGGTCCCGGGTTGGGATGTCGGTATTTGCCAGTAGCCTCTCGGTGGTGGCAACCCCAGCCGGATGAGCGGGCAGGGGGGTGGCACTTACTACAGGTGTCGGATTGAAGGCAGGCGCGGAGTCTCGTGCTGTACCTGGTGTATCGGTGGCCGTCGGCGTTCTAGCAGGAACTGGCATCGAAGCCTGATCGCTCTGCTCCGTTTGCACCCCCCCATCCCCAGATTCACTTTGGGGAGCGCCCTCCCACCATAGGCCACCTGGGCGGTGTGGATAGGCTCCATTCAGAGAGAAATAGATAGTGAGGCCGCTGACAACACACGCCAGGGACAAAAGAAACAGAAAGACCAGGACTGAGGAATATCGGTTCTTCACCAGTTCTTAATCCAATCGGCGACGATGATCGTCTCTCCGGCTCCCACGTCGGTCACTACAGGGACCGCTTCGGAAACCGGATTGAATTCTTTACACTGAGCGTCGAAAAAGCCCGGAGTATTACACTGATACTCTACCACTTGTAACGTCCAAGAGCACGATATGGGGTTGGCAACAATGTCGTACCAGCCTGGCGCCCAATCGGGCGCAACGACGCTCGGACCACTGGGGAAGGAAAGGGCAAAGAAATCGCCGCAGGCAGCTTTGACGCTGTAGCCATTGACTGCTGCACCAGACGTGTCTTTGATATGGCCATAGAAGCGCACGATTGCATCGTTACGCTCGCCAGCATACCACGGGGCAGGTGAAAATTGATACTGCGGCTTGGGTGGTGGTGCCGGTGCGGGAGTTGCAGTCGGCGCTGGTGGCGGGGTCGGAGCCGGTGCCTTGGTGGGCGGTGGGGGCGGCGTGTCAGTGGGGGTGGGCAGCACCGGCACAGGCGTATCCGTAGGCGGTGGAGGTGTTGGCGTGTCGGCCGGGGGTATTGTGGGAGTTGAAGTCGGCAGACTGTTCAACATCACCACGGCCTGCCCGCTGGTCTCATCGGATGGCGCAGCCGCAACCTTTCCCGGGGTAGGGGTGAAGGTGGGCCAGGGAGTGCGGGTGGTGAGAGAAGCTGTCTCGGCCGGACCGCCGGCCAGGCGACTGCCCAGTCTCTCGGTCAGGCCACATCCCAGGCTGGCCAGTGTCAGAATCAAAGCCAGGCCAAGAAATACTTGCGTTCGATTGCGCTTCATAATCTTGTTACTCACCTCTTCCACGCTGGATTCTGCCGAAAACTGCCCTGTTAGCAAGATTATTCACAACCTTCGCGAGGGTTAGACCAAATGACTCAATCGGAAACACATTCGATATGGGCATACGTCAAAGGGTCACTTGTCATCGTAAACTGAACTTCGTTAGAGACCTGCTCCCCATCTCGGGTCAGATAAGCGCGGTAATCGCCCGGTACATAAGGCTGAAACTCGACCTTCATATTCATCAGGTGATTATCGCCAAGCCCTGGCCCCTTGCTGTCAGCAGCTCCAGGACCAGATACTTCACTCTTGTGCTCACCGTCGGGACCAATAACGACCAAAACATATCCCGCTTGTGGCTTTGCATTGCCCATAGATTTGTCAATCCATTTGTAAGCACTGCCCGTGATATAAGTGAATTGCCGGGTGCCAGTGGAATGCGTAAAAAGCACACAAGCAAAAGCGTACGAAGGCGTTGGTGTGGCCGTCGGCGGCTCTGGCGTCGGCGTATCCGTTGGCGGCTGGGGGGCTGGCGTGTTGGTAGGTGGTGGCGGTGGTGTATCCGTCGGTGGCTCTGTTTCGGCCGTCACCTCTGCGGGCACCTGGGTCGCTTCCGGTGTGGGCGTGTCGGTTGGCAGGAGCGGCGTGTTAGTTGCAGTGGACGTGGGAAGCGGCGTCGGTGTCCAATCCGGGGTGAAGGTGAAGGTAGGACGCGGCGTCTTGGTCGGCTCGATGGTAGGGGTAGGCACCTGCACCAGAAGCTTGCCCACCGAACAACTCATGCTTCCCATCAGGGCCACCAACAACAACAAGCGCGGTAGCGATTTACGTCTCATCAATAAGCCTTGCAACGATTGAGCTACTTCCCTTTAAACAAGATATGGTCCCAGACCCACTGACCGGGGTCGGTGCTGTATGATAACGTGACTACTGGTGAGACTTGATTATTTGCACTGTCTACGAGGTAAATACTCCAGGCGCCATCAATGAAAGGACCGGGTTCGAACTTGACGTTAGCGACCTTAGCATAGCCGCCAGGCGGCGTCGCCGCGCACCAGCTCCAGCATGATTCGTCGGACACGAAATGCTGACCCGTCGTGCTATCACCCACAACTCGATACCCTCCCAGGGGCGTTCCGGCCGCATTGAGGATTTCCACATAAAGGACGATAGCATGATAATTGGTATGGGTAAACTCCCGGTTACTTTGCTCCGCCACGTAGAAGGGATAACTGGGCTCGGGAGTGGGCGTAGGTGGCGCTGGGGTAAAGGTCGCCGTGGGTGGCGCCGGGGTAAAGGTCGGCGTGGGCACGGGTGTATCCGTGGGCGGCATCGGCGTAGGTGTATCGGTCGGCACTGGCGTGGGCGTGTCGGTCGGAATGGGCGTGATGGTTGGCGTGGGCGTAACAGTTGGGGTGGGCGTCCAATCGGGCGTCGACGTAAACGTCGGGCGCGGCGTCTTGGTGGGGACGGATATGGCCGTCGGTTCGACAGCAAACCGTTGGGCCAGCCTTTGCCGCAGAGAACACCCCAGGCCACTGCCAAGTAAGATTAACCCTGCCAGGAGGATCATGGCTGATCGTTTGGTCATGACGTTTGCATCATCCTTCCTTCTCAAGCTAAGTGAGACGGCGGCTATTATACCACGGGGGAGGAGGATCACCAAAAGCCTGGCCTGGGCTTGAACTGGGGCTAGCTACCATCGCTCAAGCTCACCACGAGCGGAAATAAGCACCTTCACACTGAAAACTCATATAAAAAATCATACGAGATTCCAATCCAACTCATAGCTTAATATGATATGCTGAACCCATAAGCTTAAGGTTTAATCCCTATGACCAAACCGCTGCGACTCGTAGTTCTCAACGAAGACGCTGAAGCGGCAAAACGGCTTGCCGATTCGCTGAGCACGAATGACGTGGTAGTCTACCGCGTTGCCGATCCCGACGAAGCATGCGAGCTTATCTCCCTCCTCCAGCACGACATCTTGCTGATCGACATTGAAAAGCTTATCTGCACGCCGGTCTATCCACTGCAAGCGTTTCGTCAGGCGAAGCCAGACCTCAAGATCGTGGGCATCTCCGGCGGCCAGCGAGGAGACACCGGATTGCTCAAGGAGTTGCTGGGTCTGGACGCCTACGTGCGTTACCCGGTGACGCCGGAGGCGCTTATCATCTCTGTGCCCGAGATTGCTGACCGTTACTTGATGGCTCCCTTAGATGATAACCCTGACCAGGACCGTGATGATCACGATCGCCAGAAGTTGCGAATGAGGTCAATACCTTTCATATCCACTGTTCAGCGGCCTTGACAACCGCTTCCCCCCATGTTACACTCGGCACGTCTCTTGTGCCTCTAACTTTTATCTTCTCGCCCCGCTATCTACACCTTTAAATTCCTTGAAGGAGCAAGCTCTATATGAAAATTGACACCAATATCGTCGTTGGCAACTTGCGCGAAGTGCCAGCACTGGCACAGACGGCGGAGGCAATGGGATTCGACGGCATTTGGTCGTCGGAGACGACTCACGATCCTTTTCTAATATCGGCCCTGATCGCCGAGCACACCCGGCGAGCCAACCTGGGGACGGCTATTGCCGTAGCATTTCCTCGCAGCCCGGGGACGCTGGCTTACCTCACCTGGGACCTGGCGGCGCTGTCGAATGGGCGCTTTATTTTGGGTCTGGGCACCCAGGTGAAGGCCCACAACGAGCGGCGTTTCGGCGTAAAGTGGGAGCCACCGCTCGCCAAATTGCGCGAAGTCATCCTGGCCATGCGGGCCCTGTGGGATACATGGCAAAATGGTACCCGGCTCAATTTTCGAGGTCAATTCTTCAAGTTGACGCTTATGTCCCCATTTTTCAATCCTGGCCCTATCGCGCACCCCACCATTCCCATCTACATTGCTGGTGTCAACCGGGGGTTGTGCCGGCTGGCTGGTGAATTGGGCGACGGCTTCCATGTGCATCCCTTTCACTCGGTTCCATATCTACAAAAAGTGACACTGCCTGCCATCGAAGAAGGGCTGCGCTCCAGTGACCGCCGGCGGAGCGACCTGGAACTGGTGAGCAGTGTTTTTGTGATCCCTGGCAAATCTGAAGCAGAGCGCGAGGCTGCCAGCCGCCCCGTCCGCCAGCAAATTGCATTTTATGCTTCTACCCCTTCCTACGCGCCGGTGATGGAGCTTCATGGTTGGGGTGAGACGCGCCAGCAATTGAGCCGCCTGGCCGCCAAAGGCCGCTGGGATGAGATGCTGTCTCTCATCAGCGACGAGATGCTGGATGTGTTCGCCGTCAGCGGTGCGTGGGAGGAATTACCTGCCAAGATTATGGCTCGCTACGAAGGATTGCTGGACCGGGTGATGTATTATTTGCCCTTCGTGCCGGGGGAGATGGATGACCGGTGGCGACAGGCTATCAAGGCATTTAGGGTCCGTAAATAAACAGCTTCCCGCATTTGAGGTGGATTTCTTGGGCAAAACTGGTAGAAGTGCGGGAACTTATTCTTTTATGGACCCTTAAGGATTGACGGAATTATGAGGGCACGCGTTTGCGCGCCACGATCAGATAGAAGTCTGAGACGTCCTCGCTGAAAAGGACGCGCCAGCCGGTCTGGGCCAGCATAGCGCAAACTTCAGTGGCGGAAGGTAACAGATCCTGGTGGAGGGCGGGATCGCCGATCCGGTGCCTTCGGTTCACTGCTTCCCCTCCGGTAATGTGCGAAATGACCAGCCGGCCACCAGGCCGCGTGATCCGACATAGTTCGCGCAGAGCTGCCGGCCGATCGGGGAAGTGAGGGAAGACAGAGTTGGCATAGACGGCGTCAAACAGATCATCCACCAGAGGGGAGCGGGTGACGTCGGCACACAGGGGAATTACCTGCCGGTAATTGGTATATTTGTCGCGCAGGCGGATCACCATGCCAGAGGCGAAATCAGCGGCAACGACTGCACGAGGATATTCATCGAGCAAGGCCGGGATCAACACGCCAGTGCCTGCGCCAGCATCCAGGACAAGGCCATCACGCGGAAGTTGGCCCAAGGTGACCACCCGGGCCAACCGTGCGTCAAGGTCGGGAGGGGCGGGCAAATTGTCCCATTCTGCTGCCAGCCGATGGAATAATGCAATGCGAGGGTTAGTTGCCATAGCGTCTCCCGCCAAATTATCTGCAACGCTGGCATTATACCCCATTTTGTGACCTCCCGTCCAATCTCAAACTGAGCGATTTTCGGATAGTTTCCAACTGTCTGGAGGCAGATCATTGAAGCTCTCGATTATCATCCCCGTTTACAACGAAGCACCCACCCTGCGTGAACTCCTGCGGCGTGTGCGCTCTGTGAGCGTGGTGGTGCCCACCGGCTACGAGGATGACAACAGTGGCGGCCATAAGGTGCGGGTGGAAAAAGAGATTATTGTCGTAGACGATGGGTCAGAGGATGGATCGCGCCAGATATTGGAGGAAGAAGCAAGGCGTGGCGATTTGCGCGTCTTTTACCATGAACGCAACCAGGGAAAAGGCGCGGCCGTTCGTACCGGCTTTCAAAATGCTACCGGCGATTTCTTCGTTATCCAGGATGCCGACCTGGAATACGATCCGCGTGAGTATCGCATCCTGTTGCAGCCTATCCTGGAGAGACGGGCCAACGTAGTGTACGGCTCGCGGTTCCGGGGCGGCCCGACCAAGACCATGTTTTTCATGCACATGCTCGGCAATCGCTTCCTGACGCTGGTGACCAATATCCTGTACGACACGATCCTCAGCGATATGGAGACTTGCTACAAGTGCTTTCGGGCCGAGGTCATCCGTGACATTCCTTTACGTGCCCGAGGGTTCGAATTTGAACCCGAGGTGACAGCCAAAGTGCTCAAGCGGGGTCACCGCATCTACGAAGTGCCGATCTCGTATACCGGGCGTGAATTCGACGAGGGCAAGAAGATCAGCCCCTGGCAAGACGGTCTCAAAGCTGCCTGGACCTTGATTAAGTACCGCTTTGTGGATTGATATTGAGCCTGGCAGCAGTGAGCCAGGGAGATAGCAAGTAGTGTCTTGCACAGGAATCGACACCTGAAGGGAGAAAAGTATAAGTTTCCTTTTTTTATCTACTTAGTAGACTTGACGGGTTAATTGGGACGGGTATAATACAGAGGTTCCAGGGTATTGGACCGGGATTCGCTTTCATTTTTTAGTGTTTGGTAGAAGTAGAAAGAACATTCAAAGAGGGTAAGAATATGGCAATTCGGAGCGCAGAAGCCGTTTGGGAAGGCAACCTGCGAGAAGGAAAAGGCTCTGTTAAACTGGGTAGCGGTCTGTTTGAAGGAAGGTATTCCTTTACATCTCGCTTTGAAGAAGGAGCGGGGACTAATCCCGAAGAGTTGATCGGTGCCGCGCACGCCGGGTGTTTCTCGATGGCCCTGAGTGCAGGCCTGGGCCGTTCGGGTTACACCCCGAAACGTATCCATACCACGGCCCAGGTTTATCTGGAGAAAGTCAACGGCGGGTCCAAGATTACCAGAATCCACCTCAACACCGAGGCAGAGGTGCCGGGGATCGATGAGGAGACTTTCCTGGAGCACGCCGAGGGGGCTAAGGCAGGGTGCCCGGTTTCCCAGGCCCTGGCTGGCGTGGAAATTACCATGGAGGCCAGGCTGATTTCCTAAGCCTTCGGTCCACGGATGGCAGGGGGGCGCTCCTTCACGGGGGCGTCTTTTTTGTAGAATTTCTAGCTACCTGACACTTTAGACAAAGACCTTTTTTGGACGCGGATGAACACGGAAAAACACGGATAATCAAAGAAAAAATCCGTGAAAATCTGTGTTAATCCGTGTCCTAATCAAAAACTGTCGGGTGGCTAGTAGAATTTGAATCCTCAAAGGCTGTTGACAAAGCCTTTCTGACCCGGTACAATGAATACCCAAGTTTAGCGGCGGGCTCATGTTATTGTCCGCCTCAAGCTATTTTTCGGATAGGCATTTATTAATAAACAAAAGGATTAGGCTAATGACTGAGAGATCTAAGGATTTTTTTGGTGCTCGCGCCACGTTCGATACCGGCAGCGGGATGGCATATTACTATCGGCTGCACAAGCTGGAAGAGGATGGTCTGGGGGCCGTTTCACGGCTGCCCTTTTCTATCAAGGTGCTGCTGGAGGCGGTATTACGGGAATGTGACGGCTACGTTGTCACCCAAGACGACGTGGCTAACCTGGCTACCTGGAGCGCGCGATCGCCTCAGGTGGTGGAACTGCCTTTCAAACCCGCCCGCGTCATCATGCAGGATTTCACCGGTGTGCCGGCCGTGGTGGACCTGGCTGCGTTGCGCTCAGCCATGGCCCGCCTGGGAGGTGATCCGCAAAAGATCAACCCGGTCGTCTCTGTAGACCTGGTGATTGACCACTCGGTGCAGGTGGACGTGTTTGGTGCTTCTGTTGCTCTCTTGCGTAATGCCGAAATTGAGTTTGAACGCAATCGCGAGCGGTACGAATTTCTGCGCTGGGGCCAGCGGGCTTTTGACAACTTCCGCGTGGTGCCTCCTGCCAGCGGCATCGTACACCAGGTCAACCTGGAGTACATCGCCCAAGGAGTTCAAACCCGGCCCGAGGATGACGGGATCGTCGCTTTCCCCGACAGCCTGGTGGGCACCGATAGCCACACCACGATGATCAACGGCCTGGGCGTCGTCGGCTGGGGAGTGGGCGGTATTGAGGCCGAGGCGGTAATGCTGGGCCAGCCTATCTACATGCTCACGCCGCAAGTCGTTGGCTTCCGGCTGACAGGCCAATTACGCGAGGGGGTCACCGCGACGGATTTGGTTTTGACGGTCACCCAGATGCTGCGTGAGAAAGGCGTGGTAGGCAAGTTCGTAGAGTATTACGGTCCTGGCCTCAGCAGTATGACACTGCCCGACCGGGCGACCATCGCCAATATGTCTCCTGAGTATGGCGCGACGGTAGGTTTCTTCCCGGTAGATGAGGAGACTCTGCGCTACTTGCGGCGCACGGGCCGTCCCGAGGAACTGGTGACGCTGGTGGAACGCTACACCAAAGAGCAGGGGCTCTTCCGCAGCGACGGTACGCCCGATCCCGAATTCAGCGACAGGTTGGAATTGGACCTGGGCGACGTGGAGCCGAGCCTGGCCGGCCCCAAACGCCCCCAGGATCGGGTGCCGCTGGGACATATGAAACAGGCCTTCCGCGAAGTACTCCGGGCACCTGCCGAGCGGCGAGGATATGCCCTGTCGGGGGAGGCGCTCGATCGCAAGGTGAGCCTAAGCATCAATGGCAGCAGCGACGAAATCGGCCACGGGGCGGTGGTCATCGCCGCCATCACCAGTTGCACCAACACCAGCAACCCTTCGGTGATGCTGGGCGCAGGTATTCTGGCCAAAAAGGCGGTCGAGCGTGGCTTGCAGGTGAAGCCCTACGTAAAGACCAGCCTGGCGCCAGGCTCCAAGGTGGTGACCGATTATCTCAACAAGGCGGGGTTGACCCCTTATCTGGAGCAGTTGGGATTTTACACGGTGGGCTATGGCTGCACGACCTGCATTGGTAATAGTGGGCCGCTGCCTGATCCGGTGGTGCAGGCCATCACCGCCGGGGATCTGGTCGTAGCCGGGGTGTTGAGCGGCAACCGCAACTTCGAGGGGCGTATCCATCCCTACGTCAAGGCCAATTACCTGGCTTCGCCGCCCCTGGTGGTGGCTTATGCCCTGGCCGGCAGAGCCGACGTCGACCTGACCCACGAACCGTTGGGGACCGGCAAGGAGGGAGAGCCGGTGTACCTGAAAGACATCTGGCCCACCCGGGCTGAAATCGCGGCCGCGCTGGAGCAGGCGCTGGACCCGGCCGACTTCAAACAGGAATACCACGGGATTGAGTACGGCAATGAGCGCTGGAATGCCATCCCTGTGGGTGACAGCGCGCTTTACGAGTGGAGCCCAGACTCAACTTACATTCAAGAGCCGCCCTTCTTCGTAGACCTGACGCCGGAAGCGGAGACTATCCGCCCTGTCCAGGGGGCGCGCGTGCTGGTCAAAGTGGGTGATAGCATCACCACCGACCACATTTCTCCGGCGGGCTCCATCGCCAAAGACAGCCCGGCCGGCCAGTACCTCATCAGCCTGGGCGTGGAGCCCAAAGATTTCAACAGTTACGGCTCGCGGCGCGGAAACGACCGGGTGATGACGCGCGGCACTTTTGCCAACATCCGGCTGAAGAATCAACTCGCTCCCGGCACCGAGGGTGGCTGGACCACCTACCTGCCCGGCGGCCAGGTGATGAGTATCTACGACGCCGCGCAGAAGTACGAGGCGGATGGCACGCCACTGTTGGTGCTGGCCGGGAAGGAGTACGGCACCGGCTCCAGCCGTGACTGGGCGGCCAAGGGCACTTTTCTGCTGGGGGTGAAAGCGGTGTTGGCCGAGAGCTACGAGCGCATCCACCGCAGCAACCTGGTGGGCATGGGCGTGCTGCCATTGCAATTCAAAGCGGGGCAAGGCGTCGAGGCGCTGGGCCTGACCGGGCATGAAACCTACACTATCCACGTAGACGATAACCTGCGACCCCTCCAGGATGTGCGAGTAGACGTGACCGGTGCCGATGGCAATACGCGCACCATCACCATGACCTGCCGCGTAGACACGCCGGTGGAGGTGGATTACTACCGCAACGGGGGGATTCTGCAGACGGTGCTGCGGGGTTTCTTGAAGGAAGAATAGACAACATAGAGATACGCTCTTCGCTTGCGCTATAGAGAAACCCATATCTGGCGGTCACTTTTCTGATATGGATTCTTGTTCATAAGCATCCTCCTCGTATTGTGAATGAGCGGCGGGGTCGACCAAGCCGGTCGGAAAGAAATGATGATCAGGAGCATACGCATCATCACCGACCGGCTTGGCGCCCTGCCTGTTGACCTCGTTCACGGACTATTCCCCTGTGTCCTCTTGCACAAATTGGGCGATACGTGGCTGCGTGCCGTTTTCGCCAGCCTCGCCATCCTGTAGGTTGCTTTGTGTACGCCACAGTGACTCCTCGGTTCAATTCCCCTCCTGCATTGAAACGGGCTCAGATTCAACTGAAGTTTTTGTGAAAAAGCTATTGAAAGCGAGGGGGAAATGTGATATGATACTAAAGGTTCGACCTTGCGGCGCAACCCGCTATGACACACGAGGAGGTGTGAGATGAAGAAACTCGCAGTCCTCCTGGTCTTATCAAGCATTCTACTGACCCCATGTAGGAGCACGCCGACGCCCGATCTAGAAGCAACAGTTCAAGCTGCCATTGCAGCCACGCGGGCTACGTTACCAACTGCAATACCCACGCCAAAACCAACTGAAACTCCTGCACCAACGGATACCCCAAAACCCACTGCTACCCCTACACCAACCAGCACAGCTACGCCGATACCCACCAGCACAGCCACATACACACCAACTATCACACCTACACCTGTGCCGACCAGCACACTTACACCTACGCCGACCCCTGTCCCCTCCCTCTCCGGCCGAGTGACAGATGCAACAACGGACCAGGGCATCGCTGGGGCAACGGTAGGAGTATGGATGTCTGGAGCGCACGGAAGGCCTGAGGAATGGCACTCCTCAGCCACCACAGCTTCTGACGGCAGATATGCCCTGTTCGGTCTTCCTGTGGGTGACTACGTAGTGCGCGTCATCGCCCCTGGCTATGCCAGGGAGTACTATGACAATGTAACCGCATCTCACGAGGCAGAAACCATCCACGTCACCGCGCTCCGTGAGACACCCGGCATTGATTTCAGACTGACCGAAGAGGGTTCGATATCGGGCTATGTATATCAGAGCGATGGAATCACACCCATTTCAGGAGCAGAGGTATTTGTGCGTCCGAGTAAATACTTCATGGATGAAGGCTTCCGTGCCGCGACAAAATCAGATGGGAGTTACACTATTGAAAATCTGTATTCAGGGGAATTTAGGATTTTTGCAGGGGCAGAAGGTTACGCAAAACTGAAGTACTACGGTGGCACTTATGATTGGAATAAGGCATCGGATGTTGTAGTGAATCCGCCGGACGATACGTCTGGAATAGATATTAGCCTAGAACTCGCTGGATCAATATCGGGCTTTGTGTATGCAAGCGACGGTGTAACACCAATTCCTCACGTCAGTCTATGGGCCGATACCGTTATGGAGGAATTTCAAGAAGGCTTTAACGGGAGTTCAAACTATGACGGGAGTTACATAATAGAGAATATCCTTCCAGGTCTGTATGAGGTAAGACTTGAGAATACGCCCAACTGGTATGCTGGTGAATACTACGACTCTAAATATGCTCACGGAACAGCTGACTATATCGTCGTCAATGAAGGTAGTAACACCCCCAATATCAACTTCACCCTTGACGAAGGTGGTTCAGTAACGGGACATGTATTTGATAAAGGGACAGGGGGACCAGTAGAAGGCCTCCACTTGCATGCGTGGCTGCCAGATGGTGATGGCACAGCGCCCATTGCTGACACATCATATGACGGCAGCTACAAGTTTGTCCTAAAGCCCGGCGAATATCTAATAGGGACAGGAACCTCGTCTTCCTCAGTGCTTGGGTACAAGTACGTTCCGGAGTGGTATGACAATGCGTATGATATGAGCCATGCTACTCTGGTCAACGTTACCCTCCGTCAAGAAACCTCTGGAATAGACATATACCTGGCAAAGTCAGGCAGCATATCCGGCCATGTGTATGACGAAGAAGGAAATCCCATTGGCGATGCAAGTGTCTATGCGTTCTCCGACGTCTACCCGGGAAATGGTGCCAATACCCAGTCAGACGGCAGTTACACAATAGAAGGTCTTCCATCTGGGAACTACGTAGTCCAGGTAACGATGCCTGGCTATGTTTCAGAATACTATGATGATGTAAATGATCCAGGTTCGGCCACCCAGGTAACTGTCAATGCCCCTGACGACACGCCAGGCGTTGACTTTCAATTGAGCCGTGCTTCTGAGTAGGCATTTTCTAGCCCCGATCTTGGGGAAAAGGGGGGTCCAAATCAATGAGGAGAATACTCTCTGTCTTTATGTGTCTCTTGCTAGGCACCATCCTGGCTGCCTGCAGGGGGACCTCCCAAGCCGAGCGCGATGCCCAAGCTACGAAGATTGCATCTGGCATCTTTGCAACCCAAACGGCAGAAGCGCCCCTCCCTACGCATACGCCTACACATACTGCCACTCCCACCTTCACGCCTACCCCTACCGATACGCCAACACGAACGAGCACGCCGACATCGACCCCAACTCCTACGCCGGAACCTACGCCCACACCCACGCTGACATCGACCCCGACCCCCACACCGGAACCCACGCCCACACCCACGCCAACCGACACCCCTCTTCCGCCACCGCCATCCCCCACAATGGACGCCGACCCGACGGTGTATGACAATTTCAACAACCCGGCCTATGAGGGCAGCCATAATAAAGATTTGTGGCCATCACGGCTGCCCACCGGTCAGTTTGCCCAACAGGACGGAGTTATGGTGATAACGCAGCGGGGATATCCGAACGTGGCAACGGACGTGACTGCCTGTAGATACAATGGGATTTCTCTCGACCGCCCCACTTTCTTTGAGGCCAGATTGATGCTGAGTCCAGATTCGTACAACGGCAATGTACACATTGACCTGTTCACCAAGCTTAAGGGAGGCTGGTATTCCGAATGTCAAATAAGCCAGAACGGGGAGCAGTGGATACTTTGTTTCGATGGGAACCCCGAAGACCCGCCGCATCGTTATAACTCAGATGCGATAACGATTCAGTCTGGCTCCTGGCACACCGTGCGTATGGAAGTGGACCCAGCCACCATGACTTTCAGCTACTTTGTTGACGGGCGACTCGTTGGCTCGCACGTCGCAGATGCGTATTACGCTGACGGGCTGAAAGAGGCCATATTCAGGCTGGAAATAGGCGTTTTTCAGGACTGGGATGCGGGCTCGTCGGATGTCGTTATCGGCTACGTAGACGATGTGCGGATTGGGCCGCTGCAGTGATGGGGGTAGCACTAAGTCGGTCTGTCTCAGGGATAGTCGGCCAGTAACACAGTTGGTCAACCATTCCTACCTGGTATAGGTACGCGCCTTTAGCCAGGCCTGCCATCGGAGATGAACTCATGAAGACTTCATTCAAATTTGCAAGATTGGCAGCGCTAATCGTGCTAGAAGCGTTCTTGCTGATTGCTGCCAGCCAGAGTCTCGATGCCTTGGCAACTCGATCAGCCCAAAATGCTGTGGCGCAGACGACAACTTCACTTATGCTTTCAACCCAGTCCACCCTAGTGTTCAGCGACGAGTTCGACGGTGATGTGCTTGATCTATCCAAGTGGGATGTGTATACGGGCACTCCAACCGTAAGTGGTGGCTGGCTGACGCTCCCTGGTGCTGAGATTCAGAGCAAACGAGAATTTATATGTGGCACCTTGCAGGGAGTAATTCAATCATCTGACTGGAAGCCGCACGATGAATTCACCGACTCAAGCTTTGGTCTCGAGATATGGAAGGGGACTGATGGTACCTGTCACCACGGAGTGGTCTTCAAAGCTAATGGTCACTTGGGCCTTCTTCGTTCCGAACTTGTTACGAACAGTACGTGCGTGAGCCAATCTGTGGGTATTCCTGGGCATCAGCCCAATGACCCAAAGTATCAAGATTTTCTTGCGATTCCGAACTGGAACGCAATTACGGCAACTGGTACAGTAACTTTCACGCTCACATGGTCAAAAAGCGTGACCCTGGAGGTGAGTGGCGGCCAATCCAGTGGACAGGTGTATACAGATACGAGTGATGCCATCCCCACTGTTTCACTCAAGATTCGGCTTTATGCGACGCCTACTGAAACGTACCAGATTGATTATGTTCGATTCTACGCTTGTCACGTGGTCTACTTGCCTATAATCTTGCGCCAATGAGGTAACCTGGGATGACCAGACAGACACACGTCTCGTAGGCCATCTCGAACAGGCGCTCGGCAAACTCGTCCATAGAAGCCTCCGGGGAAACCAAGCAGGGGTCGGATCTTGAACGTTACCCAATCGCCGCAACCGACGATGTGCCGCCCTTCGACGACCATGTGGCCGTAGCGGCCCTGGCTGCGGCTGCAATCCGTCCAGGCCCCAGATCAATCCCCTTGCCGGCCACGAATAATGGCCCCCCTAGCGTTTGCACCGTCTTTCTCACATGCCAGGTCTTGCTCGGCGCCAAGGGCTGCCCGCAGTGGGGACAGCTTCCCAGTTCACATTCTACAATGACTCGCTTTGCGTTCGGAAAGCTGCGTCTTGGACGATGACGTGACTGTTTACTCATTCTACTTTTCCTACTGGCCTGAGTTGCCTCTATTTTATCCTATCCCGGCGTGATGGCAAGGCAGTCAGGGGACGCCCCTACTTCATATTGTGGTTATTGAACTTGATACCACAATATATAGTAGCGGCATTTAAGGTGTTGACCTTTTTCCAGGGGTGCTTTATAATTAGGCGGCGCATTGATCAATCATGCTCTGGGACGGAGAATACAGCATGCCGGCGAACCTAGACCAACTGCTCGACCGTATCTTTGGCGACCCCCAGGTTAAGCACAAGCTCGATCTGTTCACCCTCCAGGAAAAGAACCGGCTGCAACTGTTTGAAAAAGCGGACAGGATTCGCATCCGCTGTATGGTGCGCGGCCGGGATTTCGTGGCCAAGCCCGAAGAGGTGGTGCGCCAACTGGTGCTCATCCACCTGCATTACACGCTGGGCTATCCCATAGACCAGTTGGCAGTCGAAGTGCCGGTGCAGATGGGCAGTGGCGTAGGCACCAAAGCCGCCGACGTGGTGGTCTACCGCGATCCACAAAAGATCATCCCCTACGTTATCGCCGAGGTCAAAAAGCCGGGGCGACAGGACGGGCGCGAACAACTGCACAGCTATATGAACGCCACCGGGGCGCCCTTCGGCATGTGGACCAACGGCGGTACCGGCAAGCAGGGGGTGGCCTACGAATATCGCACCGACCCCAACCTGTTCGCCGACCTGCCCCGCCTGCCGGCCCAGGGCGAGACGTTGGACGACGTGTTGGAACCGATTCGCAAAAAGGACCTGCAACCGGCCGAAGACCTGATCGGCCTGGTCAAACAGATGCAGGAGGAAGTGCTGGCCAACGCCGGCGTCAACGTCTTCGAGGAGGTGTTCAAGCTCTTTTTCGTCAAATTATGGGACGAGGAGAACGCCTCCGACGACCCCAACGACGACAGCTCCGTCTGCCGCTTCCGCCGCACTGCCGACCCACCCGAGGCGCAATATCCCCGCTTCAAGCGACTGCTGGACGAGGCGGCCGCAGCCTATCCCGACATCTTTCCTCCCGGCACCGATTTTGACCTGTCGCCCGAGGCGCTGATGGTGGTCGCCTCGGTCTTGGAGCGAGTGCGGCTGACCGACACCGACCTGGAATTGATCGATCTGACCTTTGAGTACCTGATGAGCCCGGAGAGCAAGGGCGACAAAGGCCAGTATTTCACGCCGCGCCAGGTGGTGCGCATGGTGGTCAAGATGCTCAACCCTCGGATGAACGAGACCATGCTCGATCCCGCCTCCGGCCCCTGCGGCTTTCCCATCCACACCCTGTTGCACGTGCGCGAGAATGAGTTGCGCTCTCGCTACCACGATTGGGAGACACGGGTGCAACGCTACGGGCGGCGCAACCTGTTTGCTGTGGACTTTGACGGGCGCGTGGCACGTGTGGCCAAGTTTATGATGCGCCTGGCCGGCGATGGCCGGGCCAACGTCTTGCGCATGAACTCCCTGGATCAACGCGAGTGGCGGCGCGACCAATTGTATCAGCGCCAGATCGCCGAGCGCCAGTTCGACCTGATTATGACCAATCCCCCTTTTGCCGGGACCATCCGCCACCCCCAGATTCTCAACAGTTACGACCTGGGTTTTAACGAGACTCTCAACCGGCGCAAGAGCAAGGACGAACTCCACGTAACGCGGGAACGCAAGCTAGTCAACAGCCAGACCCGGGATGTGCTCTTTTTGAACTATTGCCTGAGTAAACTCAAGCCGGGCGGGCGTATGGCCATTGTCTTGCCCCAGGGGAATTTCAACAACATCTCGGCCGAGCAGATTCGGCGCTACGTGATGAGCCAGGCGCGCGTCCTGGCCGTGGTGGGCCTGGACGTGAACACCTTCAAGCCCCACACCGGCACCAAGACCAGCGTTCTCTTCGTGCAACGCTGGGCGGGCGAGGAGGCCGACGCCTGGGCCACCTGGTACGACGACCTCTACCGGCACGAGGCAGCCCTGGCCGAATACGAAGCATTGGCCGCCTGGCGCGAGCAGTTGCTGGGCGACGGCACCCCCGAAGCGGAACTGCCGGCGCAGATCTGCCAGCCGCCGCCCCACCCAGGTGATCCCCCGCCGCCCCCCGAAGACTACCCCATCTTCTTCGCTACCAGCCACCGCAGCGGGCGTGACAACAGTGGGCGCTACGATTACCTGAAAGACGAAGACGGCCAGGTGGTGCTGGCCCCCAAGCGGGTGTTGGCCCACGACGAACAGGGGCGGACGGTTGAAATCTTCCAGGACCGCCCGGTGCTGGACACCGACCTGGACCAGATCGCCGACGCCTTCGTGGCCTGGGCCCAAGAGCACAACCTGGATTTTTTTGCCCCTAGCCCCTCCGGCGGCCCCGCCTTCGTGGATGTCGTCGCAGGGGCGGCATTGGATATCTCTTCGGTCAGCCTTCACCGCTTGACAGAGACACTTCGATTAGATCCTGAATACTACCAACCGCACTATTTAGAACTAGCCAACAAGCTTTCCGCAGCGAATCCCGTTCCTGTAGACAGCTTTGCATATGTCACTGATGGTATCCATGGCTCACCAGAATGGGTTGACCACGGAGGTGTCACATATTTGTCAGCCCAATGTGTGAAGGATAACTACTTTGTACTTTCGGGCACCGGTCAAATTAGCCAAGATCAAAATAGCCAGAATCCGCGAACGCAAGCACGATTGGGAGACGTACTACTAACTACAGTTGGTACTATCGGTAACGCCGCCGTAGTTTATGAGGAGATCCTGCCAGCTAATATGGACAGACATTTAGGTATTATTCGTACCAGAGCGAATGAAGACGCAGACCCTTATTATCTGGCAACCTTTCTTAACAGTGAATTCGGACGCTTCCAAACTTTTAGAGAAGCTACCGGCAATGTTCAATTAAATCTTTTCATCGACAAAATCAAGAAGTTGTATATACCGGTAGGTCACCAATTCAATGATGTGGGAGAAATAACCCGACTAGCTTATACCAAACACCTGGAATCAAAAGCCCTCTACCATCAAGCCGAGCAACTGCTCCTCGACGAGTTGGGCCTGCACGACCTGGAACTGTCCGACGAGCTACACAGCGAAGCAACGGCGACCGAGGCTTGGACGGCACAACGCCTCGATGCCGACTATTTCCAAGCCAAGTATAACCGAGTTCTGGAAGCTCTCAAGAGACTAAGACCAAAATACATACTTCCTCTTGGAAGTTTGTTAGACATAGTAACAAATGGACATACTCCACGTTACCACAACTTGGAATTTGGAGAGGTTCTATTTCTAACGGCTGAGCATATCTTTGATTTTCGCATTGACTATGATTCTGCAAAGCGCATTTTGGCAGAACATCATGAAAACCTGTTGAAACGCACACAGTTGCAGGAAGGCGATGTCCTCATCACAATTAAGGGGCGTATAGGTAATGCTGTAGTAGTTGAGTATTTGTCTGGTCCTACAAATATCAACCAAGATGTGGCATTGCTACGGCTTAAACCGGGTTATCACCCCTATTACATAATAGGCTTTTTGAACTCTGTGCCAGGCAAAGCCTTGATTGAGCAAATCTGTACAGGGCAAATCAACCCATTTTTGGGGCTTAGCAACTTGCGGCAGATCCTTATCCCAATCTTTGAAGAGGCCCGAATGAACGAGCTTGGTCAACATGTACAGCAAACAGTACAACGCGCTTATCAAAGCCACTGGGATGCCAGGAGCCTCTTGGAAGAAGCTAAATACAAAGTTGAAACTCTGATTGAAAACGGGGCAATGTATGGCTGAGGAATGGCTCACAACGGATCAAGCAGCCGAATTTTCGGGATTGTCTCGTCCTCATATCCGTTACCTACTGAGGAATGGCAAGATGCAAGGAAGAAAAGTTGGTCGCGATTGGGTAACTACCAAAACTGCCATCGAAGAGTATCTAGCCACAAACCCCAAGCCAGGCCGACAGTCCCGAAAGTTTCCAAAAGACACTTGACAAAATAATCGCATACGATTATAATACTAACAAATTGAAAGCGAGAGCCGTCGGTGGTGCTAACACCGACGGCCCTCTAACCTCCACCACTGACACGGCCAGTGGCAGGGGCTGGAGATAGTATACCATACGCGCCGTGCTGCGCGCAACCTGGTTCTGTCTCCGGCCTACTGGCGCCAGCACGACGGGCGCTCCTGCTTCGTACAGTGGGAGCGCCCGTTTTTTTCACGCTTTACGTTCTATCCCAGGCGCCGGCCACGGCCAGGAACCGTCTAAGACCATCGAAAAAGGAGACAGACCCATGACCCCGGAACCTGAAACTACCACTGACGAAGCGGCGGCCTGGCCGGAGATGATCGCCAGGCTGGTCGAGTTTGGCCTGCCGCGCAGCACGGCGGCCAGGCTGGTGGGCCTGCCCCACGTCACCCCGGACGTGGTAGACCGCTGGCTGTGTTACTGCCGGTTGCGCGGGCGCAACAGCCGCCACGGCACCAACGCCTTCCTCATCACCCGGCTGGTGCGGGATGACATCCCCGCCCCATCCTGGGGGGCCTTGCGCCGCCTCAAAGCGCGCCAGGAGGGGAAGTGATGGGGACCTATCGCCTGGAGCAGGTGATCCAGATGTGGGAGACCGAGAAGCTCACCACCGAGCAGGCCATCGGCCAAATCCTTTTGCACCTGCAAATCCTGGCGGAGCGGGTGTGGAAATTGGAGCACAAGATGCAAGAACGGACAGGCAGGAAACCGGCTCCTCCACCACAACAATGAAATTGTCCGAACTTTGAAATGCACCTAAAGAGTGCAGCAATCCTCATTTTGGCAGTGTAGCCCATAAAAAGTAGGACAAGCTGTTAGCTTGTCCCAGGGAACGACAAGCTAACAGCTTGTCCTACAAGATGCTGGCTTCAAAATGAGTATCGCTGTAAAAAGTGCTGGCAGGTTGACGCATCCTCAGAAGGCGAGTATACTTGCCTCACGGTTTTTATGCTTCTGAATGTCTCCACAAGGATGCTATGGAACCACTCGGCCACACCCTGGGTCCCTATCAAATCCTGGAGAAGATCGGCCAGGGCGGCATGGCCGAGGTTTATAAAGGCTTTCACCCGGCGCTCCATCGCTATGTAGCCATCAAGCTGTTGGGCCAATTCCTCCAGGCCGACCCGAGCTTCGCCCGTCGCTTCCAGCGGGAAGCGCAAGCTGTCGCTGCCCTGCGCCATCCCAACATCATCCAGATCTTCGACTTCGGCACCCAAAACGACAGTCACTACCTGGTGATGGAGTATATCGAGGGCAAGGACCTGGGAGACGAGATAGAGCGGCGCTGTACCGGGGGAGAATCTTTTACCCCTGATGAGATTCTGCAACTCTTAAGCCAGGTCGCCGACGCTCTAGACTACGCCCATGAGCAGGGTATCATCCATCGGGACATCAAGCCGGGTAATATCCTCATAACCAAGGATGGGCGGGCCATCCTGACCGACTTTGGCCTGGCCATGCTCCGGGATCGGGTCAGTCCAGCCACGATGGGGCGCTCCTTCGGCACGCCGGAATACATCGCCCCGGAGCAGGCGATCGACTCCCGCGCCGCAGCCCCTCAATCGGACATCTACGCTTTGGGAGTGATCCTCTACGAGATGGTCGCGGGCCATCTTCCCTTTGAGGATGAATCTCCTATCAGTCTGGCTCTAAAGCATATCAACGAAGCCCCCACGCCTCCCCGCCAATACGTGCCCGAACTCCCCAAAGCCGTTGAAGCAGTTATCTTGCGAGCATTGGCCAAAGAGCCAGCCGAACGCTTCCCCACCACACGAGCTATGGTCAAAGCGTTGCGCCAGGCATGGGCCGGGGCCGGTGTCCAACTCTCTGAAGAGCTCTCTCCTGCGGCTGTCTCTCCCGGTGACCCACCGCATCCCGGTGTATCGTTACCGGTCAATGGACAGCACTCATCTTTCTCCATCTGGCGGCGACGCAGTCTGCTGGTTGCCGGCTCGTTAGGGCTCATCTTGATCGGATTGCTAGGCTTTTTTGCCCTTGTGCAGGGTGGCGGGCCCCTGGCTATCGCTGGGGCTACACCTACCGCAACGTCTACGCCGACATCCACGCCCCTTCCTATCGAACCTCCTGCTCCTACAGCCACAGCGACTGCCTCACCGACTCATACTGCGACCTCTACCCCGTCACCTACCAACACGCTCACTCCCACTCCGACCTCCTCTGCAACAGCAACACCGGTGCCGACTGCCACCGTCACGCCCTCACCGGTTCCAAGCGACACGCCTACGTCGACACCGGCTCCAACCGACACGCCCACGCCGGCACCGCTTGAACCCGCCGACTTGTACAACCGCATCTTATTTAAGACCGATCGGTCTGGTAGCGTCCAGGTCTATTCGATGAATCCCGATGGCAGCGACGCCCGCCTGGTTCCGAACCCGGTCATCTATAACGAACTGGCAGCCTCAGAGGCTCTCTCTCCTGATCGCCAGCAGCAGATTGTGGTACGCACCGAAGGCAACGCCGATCTCTGGCTGGTGACTCTGGACGGTAGCCGGGACGAATGGCGGATTACCTATGCCGCCCAGAATGACTACGACCCCGCCTGGTCACCGGCTGGCGACCTCATCGCTTTTGTATCCGAACAAAGTGGCAATAGCGATATCTATATTTCCACGCCCTTAGGCTTTGACATGCGGCGCATCACCTTTAACGAGTCTCCTTTGGACAGGCATCCCACATGGTCTCCCGGCGGCCAATATCTGGCTTTCTGGTCAGACGCTCAGTATGAACTGCGCCAAATATATGTCTATGACCTCTGGAACGATGAGACGCACCTCGTGGGAGGTGGACCTTTCAACGACTGGGACCCTCTGTGGGTAAAATGATGGTTTCTGATACCCAACCCTCCGCGAGGCAGCGCCAGGCTCTGGCGGAAAAACGCCGGGCCACCCTGGCCTCGCTCATGGAGATCGAGGACACCACGATCCGCCGGCTCACGCGTCTCACTCTGCCGGAAATCCAGGGCATCCGCCAAGAGGTCGCCGATGTTCTTCCGGCGGGCAACCTGCCGGCTTTCGTCCTGAGCGGTTTGCTACAGATCAAAGAGCGGCAAGTCAGCCCTGACCAGGTGAATCGAGACGTCTCCGCGCTTCTGCGGGGGCTGAGCCTGATCCCGCAAGGCTTCTACGGTGTCTTCGTCGCCGGGCCGGCCACCGTCCTTTATGCTTATCAGAAGCTGCTGCAATTGGCTGGCAAGGACGTTGCCAGCGCCTTCCCGGAAGGTACCTGGCAATTCTACCTTCAGTTCGGCTTGCGTGGGGATGTTGCCCGCCACGCCAGCGAGACGGTTGGCTTTCATCAGGCGCTTCCCTCCCAGCCCGATTCGATCGCTGCCGCTGCTGCCTGGGTGTGCACTACCCTCGAATTCCTTTATCGCTATGACGATCTTTTGGCCACCCATTGGACGGAACGGGTGATACTGCGGCTTCTGATAGAGGAGATGGCCGAAGTCGAGAGCGTCGAGCGTTTGTCCTTTGCCACCCTGGTGCGGGATTGGAACCGGCTGTGCCCTTACCATCGTCCCGCCGATGGATCGGATTACATCCATCACCGTCAGGCTACCTTTCGCCGTTTCCTCCACGAGCACCTCAGCGCTCTTCCCCCGGCGAGCCGGGCCCGCTTTCGAGAACACTATGAAACTCACCTGGTCGAAGAACTGTCTGCCTATCTGGATCAGATGACTCTTCTGTCCACTCTTCGACCGGATCGTTATCAAGAACATAAGGAGCCGATTCTTCCCTGGCGGGTGAACGTCGCTTTCATCTGCCAGGATCATACCTACCTGCTGCCGGCCTGTCAGCAGGATGGCCAGGGCAACCCCCTGTGCTATCTTCCCTATCCCGAAGATGCACCGCCTATCTCTCTTGACTTGCTCCCCAATGGAGAGTTATACGACCCGGCGACTCGCCAGCCTCTGTTGGCAGACCGGCGAGGACAAATCTGGTATCAGGAGAGTGGGCGGCTGCTGGGCAATTTGCGTCCCCCTACCTCTCGTGCGGTTTATAGTTGGCTGGCGGCTATCTTCTCCATGCCTGCCTCCGCTCCGCCGCCTATGCTGGACCTTATGCTGGCTGAGATATCCCGGCCATTCCAGCAACAACTGCGGCGTGAACTACCCGCTGCCGCCCAGGCGGAATTGGCGGCTCTGCGGCACGCCCCTATCATTATAAACTGGGATCGTCATCCTTACGAGCTTCCCCTGGCCTACATCCGACGAGGCCGGCGAGGCATTGGCGACCACTCCCTGACTATCTTCCGCACGGACCAGAGCATTGTGTTTGACCAATCGCATATTTTCTTCGACGGAGTGTGGGGACTGGCCGTAGCCGAGATCATGACTGATAGCGCTATTCACTGGTACCGTCACCTGGCTAGCGATCAACCGGTTGCCCCACAGACGCCGGCCCCTGTCCCTCTGGCATTGAAAAGTACGAGGCAGGTAGAAACACTGCATCAGACCCATTGCCAGGGCGATGAGGTCGCAGTAGAATCGGCAGAGATAGAAACTCGTCCTCTTTTCCGTCTGCGTCAATGGCTTCGCCAGCGCGGCGTCCCTCTCACCATTAACGATCTACTGCTCCTCTACCGCTGCTTTCACGCTGCCTGGTATCAGCCCTCTGCGGAAGTTAACCAGGCTCTGGAAGCTTTTCATAGCCGGGCTACCTCGGAGAAGGCTCGAGCTGCCTATCAGGCCATCGAGGACACGCTGGCCCGCCTGCGAGGGACCAACCCGACTTTGCTCATCCCCATAGACGCCAGCAACGTCTCTCCCCGGGAGCGGGTTTTCCCTACCACCTTCCGCAACCCGTTGATGGAAATTGGAGAACGGTTCAGCATTGCTCGCAAATATTACCAGGTCTACCGTACTCATTCTGACCCGGACCATTGGCTTGCTTTCGATCAGGCCCGGCGAGAACTACTGGCCTACCTGAAAGCCTTCGGGGAACTGTTGGACGCGCTAAAAGCCGTGACGATGCGAGGGGAGAGCTTCAACACAGCTACCATCCGCTTATTGGCCCACCTGCCCGGTTCTATGCAACACCTCCTGGATCAGATTCCGCAGCACATCGGCATTCTCAATGAGATCATCAAAGGCAGCGAGGTCTTCTCTAACGTGGGCCGAGTAGCCCCAGGCACATCTCTTACTCGTTTTATTAGTGCCAGGGATGATGGGCAGACTAAAGAGCTGATCTGGGGGATTCTCACCGACGACCAGGAACAGATGCGGATCAGCCTACGCGACTTCCGACCTTTCGTCCCCCGACTCCTGGCCTTGGGCGAGACGGAGCTAGCGGACCTGCTGGCTCGGGACTATCTGGAGAGCTATGTGCAGGGACTCAACTATTTCGTGACCGAGCTTAGCGCCATTATCACCCTAAAAGAATCGGCGGAAAACTAACAAGGTTGGTTCGCATGCCTCTTGAGATGGTATCGCTCTATGGATGCCAGGCACGCTGATCAACAGCGGGGGCAAACCCATGGGTCGTCGAACACGAC
>CAYTNQ010000033.1:0-33017 GCA_964439175.1 uncultured Anaerolineales bacterium
AACGCTAGAAGTTGATTGGAATTCAACAGTGGGTTATCCCCCCTGAACGCTTACGAATTATTTTGCCTTTACTAAGGCGGCGCTTCGCGCAGGAAGAAACGGAGTTCGTCGCCGTCAACGAGCCCGTCACCGTTAGCATCCAGGCCTGTAGTCTGGAAGACACGACGCTCAATGTCATTGATGACACCATCGGAGTCGTAGTCCACGCCACCACGTTGGGTGACGTACAGTTCACGCTCGCTGAGCCGGCTGTCGCCGTCCAGGTCCGGCGGCAGGTGGACCGCTGCGTTAGGCGGAGCCGGATAAATGAAAATGAGGGCAAAAGCCAACACCAAACTGCCCAGGACTAACGGCTCCAAGTGACGCATCAAGCCAACCAACCCTGGCACGGGATGTTCCCTCCCAGAATCAGCGTCAGCGGTCTTTAGCACGGGAATGATAAGAGCTAGCAGAAGTACATTTCGCACGGTCAACGTGCTAACTGCCCACGGGGCCATTGCGGCCAAGTCTCCGAAATGCATCGGATAGAGCACGGTTGTCAGCACGGCGGCCAACACAAACATGATCGCAGCCATGGGGGAACCAGTGAGGGGGATGAGTGGCAAGAGCCAGATCAAATACTGGGGGGACAGCACTTTGTTGCAGACCATGAAAATCAGAATAGCGCCGGTGGCATAGTTGACCAGCATCTGCCGGTGTCGTCGGGGCTGATTCCAACGCTTGTAGTACAAAGCATACAACGCCAGTAGACCAAGGACAGTAATTGGCAGTGAGTAAGGTACTAATCTGTCAACCAGTGGTGAAGAGGCGTTGACGGACATGAACTCATACGAGGTTTCCAATGGCGCCAAGGTCACGATGTGAGCCAGTAAGCCAAGGTTGGCATAGATACTCTCGATCTCTGCACCTCTCTGCTGATGAAAAGCCACGAAGTCCGTCAGCGTCTGAGGGGAGAAGGCTATGACAGCAATGAGGATGACCAGACCTATCAACGACAATAGAGCAAGGCCGAAAGCTATCTGTCGGGGCTGGAAACGCATAGCGAGATCAATGATGAACAAGGGGGCTATGACCACAGCATAGGCCTTGGTGAGCATACTCAAGGTCAGCGCCCCCCATGCCATTTTATGCCAATTGTCCATATAAGCAGCCAGGGCCATAAGGATAAGGACGGCCGGCACTAAATCAAAGCGCTGGGTGATCAACGGGCCGATCGCAACCAATCCTAATGTGTACGTGCCCAGAGTCAGGGCAAGAGGGCGGCCGAGTTGGAGGCTGGCCCAGGTAATAAAGCCAAGCCCAAGAAGATCCCAGAGTAGAATCTGCCAGGTATACAATCGTTCCCATACAAAGGGTGATGCACTCACCAGGCGAGGAAGCGTGAAGGGGACCAGGGCAAAGGGCGGGTACTCAACGAAGAAGTTATGATAGGGCAGCTCTCCGCGAACGATGCGAGATGCGTAGCGGAAGTAGTGTTGATCGCCGCCCAGAATCTGGTCTGCATAAAGATGACTGGGGAAAATAAAGGCAAAGATGAGTATGTGCAACATGCCAACAAGAATAAGCACCGAGAAATATTTCATCTGACACACCAAAATCTCAAGACACGATGATGTTTCGGTCTGGTATGCACTTTGCGGCGAAAAGGGGATGTGGTAGAATGAGAGGAAGTAGAAATGGAATGGTATTCGGAGGCAAAAAATCGCTGCCGGTATGTGCTTAGTCGTTCAGTTGTGGTTCGAGGCCGCACGATGATCTCGGCCGTGATACTTGCCGCCGGGCTATCTACGCGGATGGGGCGGCTAAAGCTGCTTTTGCCCTATGGAGAACATACTGTCGTCGAGCAAATAGCATCGGTATTGCTGGCGTCGCCGGTGGATGAGGTGTTGGCGGTCACCGGTTACAAGCGGGCGGCAGTAGAGGCGACACTGGCTAAGTGGCCGGTGCAGACGGTATACAATCCCCATTACGCCGATAGGGAGATACTGTCCAGCGTCCAGGCCGGGCTGCGGGCCATATCGGACGATAGCGAAGCGGCGTTGCTGGTGGCAGGGGATATGCCAGGTATCGAAGGGGGTGTGGTCGCTCAGCTCGTCCAGGCCTACCGCACGACGGGCGATGATTTCGTCTACATACCCAGTTACCAGATGCGGGCGGGCCACCCGGTCCTGGTGCCACGCTTTTACTGGCCGGCGATCCTGGCACTGGCAGCCGGTGACACTCTACGCTCGGTGTTGCGGGCCGAAAGCACGCGTGTACAGTGGGTGGTGGTAGACACGCCATCGGTGTTGCGAGACATGGATACGCCGGCAGATTACGAACGGGAATTGGAACTCAGGACTCAGGACTCAAGGATCAGGACTCAGGGACCTGATCCCTGAGTCCTGGAGGTTACACCAGGTGTTTGCTCAATGCGCATTCCAGGCCCTCTGAGGGCGGCCCGTTTTCTCCGGCGTGACAACCGCTTCCGCGTCGCGGTTGAAATGGACGGGCAGACTGTGATGGCTCATCTGCCCAATTCCGGCCGCCTGAGCGAATTGCTCACCCCAGGACGTGAACTTCGCCTGGTCTCAATGCCCCATCCCCATCGCAAGACACCTTATGACCTCAAGTTGGTTCGCTACGCTGGCGTTTGGGTCAGCGTGGATGCCCGCTTACCCAATCCCCTTTTCGCCGAAGCCTTCCATGCTGGTTCTCTACCAAGCTTTGAAGGCTACAACCGGCTGCAAGCTGAAGTGACTACAGACGACAGTCGAATTGATTTTCTTTTGACCGGTCTCCCTGGCCGCTGTTGGGTCGAGACTAAGTCGGTAACGTTGGTAGAGGCAGGTATCGCCCGCTTTCCAGATGCACCCACTCTGCGGGGGCGCCGCCACCTGGCAACACTGATCCGCGCCGTCGAACAAGGAGATCAGGCCGCCGTCGTCTTCGTCGTTCAACGTCCCGATGCCCAAGCTTTTGGGCCACACGCCGAGGCCGATCCTCTCTTTGCCCAGGCATTGCGCCAGGCGCTGGCGGCTGGGGTAGCAGTGTTGGCCGTTCGCTGCCACGTCTCGGAAGAGGATATCGTCCTTGAGACGCCCATCCCTGTGCAGTGGTAACAATTATCAAGTTTGTTCAAATTCGTCGGCAACCATTGCCAACGCACCCAAGAGCCCTACGTCGTCACTGAGAGCAGCCGGCACGATGGGGCAGTCTTCCCAATAAAAGTGACCTATCCGGGCCTGCACTGTCTGGCGTATTGACCGAAAGAGCAGGTCTCCCACCTGGCTTACTCCGCCTCCGATGACGATGATGCCCGGGTTGAACAGATTCATCAAGTTGACGATACCCACCCCAATATAAAATCCAGCTTGTTGCAAAAGCTCAACTGCCAGAGGATCACCCTGGGTGGCTGCCTGACCGACTAATTCAGCCGTGATGCGTTGTGGGTCACTCCCGGCCAACGGAAGTATCGAACTGGCCCGACCGGCCGCAATTCTGTCGCGGGCGTCGCGGGCAATGGCAGGCCCCGAAGCTAATGCCTCCAGGCAACCCCTGTTGCCACAGGTGCAAGGGGGGCCAAAAGGCTCCAATGTCATATGCCCCACCTCGGCCGCCAGACCCCGGACACCCAGGAGCAGTTTGTCCTCTATTATCACGCCCCCGCCGATACCAGTGCTGACCGTGATGTAGATCATATGACTCTTGCCCTGCCCCGCTCCGAATCGTTGTTCGGCCAGTGCAGCCAAGTTGGCATCGTTGCCCACCACCACCGGGCGATTCAGGCTGGAAGACAGACGATCTTTTAACGGCAAGTTCTCCCAGCCGGGCAGGTTGGGTGCTTCAAGGATGACACCATGCCACGGGTCCAGAGGGCCAGGGGCCACAATGCCAATCGCATCCACATCGGCCCACGCCTCGCCTGCTACCTGCCGAATCGCGCTCTCTATACGCTGGATTACGGGGTCTGGTCCTTGATCTGCCAGCGTTTCCGTGCGGATCGTTCGACGTAGCCGATTGGGGGATGTGGCCAGGGCAGCCCGGATTTGTGTCCCCCCCAGGTCAATCACAACATAATGCTTGGCCATCTTTCAGCTACTTTCACACTCTTCACATGGCGGATCATTTTAGCTGGGCTGTTGTGCCAGGGACTTTTCGGCCTGAGCGAACTCCCGCCAGCTTACACTCTCGCGGCCCATATACCAGAAGCCGAGTAAAGTGATGGGGAGCCATAGCGCCGCATGCAATACCAGCGTGTAGCTAGCGGCGAGGTTACGTTCCACGCCAAAGATGGACAGGATCTCGATGCCAGGGGCATCAAAGGTGCCCACGTAACCAGGTGATGATGGGATGGTGGTCGCCAGGTTGACGATGCCATTCATCAACATCAATACCCAGAAGGGGACAGTGAAATCGAAGGCATGCATCACGAACCAATATTTCACCGTCTCGGCCAGCCAGATGACGATAGAGGTGGCGAAAATCATTAGCACACCGCGCCCACTACGCAAGGAATAGAGGCCGGTCATAAAGCGGTCGGCGAAGCCACGTACCGGTACACGGAAGCGGGCTGGTACGACACGGTCAATGGCCCAACCGTAAGCCAGCTCAGCCCACTCAATTTTGATGGCCAAGGTCATAAACAATGCCAACGCGCCAAAGAAGAGAAGCGAGGCAGCGATGACCATGGCTTGCAGCCAGCCTGGCATTGGTGTGAAGGGCAGTCCGATAAAGACGAAGATAAGCATCACCAGCCCATCGAACACGCGTTCAACCACGATGGTCGCCAGAGAGGCACTGATGCTAACCCCTTCGCGCCGGCGCAGCACGTAGGCGCGGATCACCTCCCCTGCGCGCGCGGGGTAAACATTGTTCCCCATATAGCCAATCACCACCACCGGGAAGAGTCGCCGCAGGGAGATACGCTTCAAAGGGCGTAGTAAATAGTCCCAGCGCCAGGTACGTGCCCATACGCCAAAGAAATAGACCGCCACGCCCGGCAAAATCCAGCCATATCGCGCGGCGCGCATTTGCGCCCACACGTCACCCAGATGCAGATTACGCAAAGCAATGACAAGGAATAGGGCGCTGATGCCAGCGCCCAGCCAAAATTGCCAACGTTTAAACACAAAAATACCCCAAGTGCCTGAGGAATACAACAGGCGTTGTGAATTATGATTATATTATTAGTTAGAGAGGTTTGCAAATCCCCATTAGAGAAGTGCGAACGCCTGGCTGGAACGTTATGTGGGGCGAAGAAGAACAAAGCGCCACCTGTTTAGGTGGCGCTTTGCCAATCCCTACTAAATGGTCAGTTATCAAGCTGGCATCGGTACTGCCTGCGCTGGTGTTACCATTCCCATCAAGATTCGTTCGAGGGTCATGACGTGACTGCAAACGCCGCGCGCGCCAAAGAACCCGCAATCACAGGTCCATTTGCCCTCGCTATATGTAACGTTATGCGAATCGTGGTCGCCGTTGAAGTTTACCTGAAACTTGTTGAAGTGGATGCGATCAGGCTCCTGCGCATAGCGCATCGCCTTCTCGATTTTGCTGATCATACTCGAGTCCATTCCAACTACCCTCCTTTGTTATATCGATTAGCCCTCTGTGGGGCTTAGAATTGAGGCCCGTGTTTACGGGCTAGATAAAACAAAGAGCACCCAGGTGCAAGGGCACCCGCGTGCTCACAGGCAGTCTATGCAATTAGAAGAAGCCAGATGGGTCATAGTCGGATTACCTCCAACTCTGACTCCAGTATACAACCAGACCTCTGTCTTGTCAACCCCTTTACCTGACGGCTACCCTACGTATCAAACCAGTGTGTTTCAACTACGCGCCGTACTTGGTCAGGCGCAAGGCATAAGCCATAGCCAGGGGCATAATGTCCACGTGACGAATGTGTCCCAAATCACCTCCCAGGCAGGCTGTCTCTCCAAACGCAAGGACCGGGTCCCTGCGCCCGGTGCGCGCCGAGATTAAGATGGGCAACGGATGCCAACTATGGCTTTTGAGCAGCGCCGGGGTAGAGTGGTCACCGGTGACGATTAGCACATCGGGCTCCAAGCTCAACAAAGCAGGCAATGCCTCATCCACCATCTCGATGACATGGACCTTAGCGTCGAAATTGCCATCCTCACCGGTGCTATCCGTCTTTTTTATATGGACGAAGAAGAAATCATACTCATCCCAGTGCTGGCGTACCGTTGCGAACTCGTCGGCTGGGGAATCGCCATTGATGGGGACAACCTCCATTCCTACCAGCCGCGACACCCCCTTATACATCGGGTAGACGGCGACTGCCGCCGCCCGCAATTTGTAAACGTCGGAAAATTTGGGCAGGTTGGGGTCTACGGCAAAGCCACGCAAGGTGAGCATGTTGGCGGGAGGGTAATTGGCTAAAATCGACGCAGCTTCGGCGATCCACTGGTTGACCAATTCCGCCGTCCGCTCGGCAGCCGGATCATAAGCAACAGCCGAGAGTGGAGTCACGCCGGTCTGCTGGGGATCGGTATCGTGAATATCCCCCACCAGCCCTTCGCCGCGCAAAACAAGTACGAAGCGATACTCCTTCACCGGCTCAACGAAGGTTTGCACGCCAGACAATTGAATGCTTCGCAGCAGTTCCACTCGTTTGGCCCCTTCCTCGGTCGGAATACGACCAGCGCGTCGGTCAGTGATGAGGCCCTTAACGTCCACGGTGCAGAAGTTTCCTCGTGCCGCGACATCTGTCGGCTGAAGATGGAAGCCAATACCTAAAGCCTCCAGAACTCCACGCCCGATTTCATACTGTAAGGGATCATAGCCAAAGAGGGCCAGGTGACCGGGTCCACTACCAGGGGTAATTCCTGGCGACACCGGGGTACTTAAGCCACACGTCGAACGGGCTGCCAGAGCGTCCAGATTGGGCGTGTGGGCTGCTTCGAGTTCAGTGGGGCCGCCCGGCTCCATCGGCGCGCCACCCACCCCATCCATTACCAGCAACACAATCTTCGTGTCATTCTTGATTGAGAGGCTTTTCATCAGTTCAATTTGGTTCATTTCTTAAACACTCCTCGTATGGGAAGGATTATTGACTCAATAGCAATCGTCCACTCTCAGCGACGCTGACCTCCTCTGCGCACATAGCTCGATTACGCAATGAGCGCATGGGCGAAACTCTCTCCAGCACCACCCCAGGCGACATCCAGCAAGCCGGCAATGGTAGCAGCCACGTCGGCGAAACTACTGCGGGTCCCCAGAGCCACACTCCGATGAACCCGAGGGCCAACTACCAGGACAGGCACTCGTTCCCGGGAGTGGTCGGTGCTTGCAGTGGTGGGATCATTGCCGTGATCGGCCGTGATCATCAGTATATCCACGCCACGCATGGCCACCTGGATCTCAGGCAAGCGCGTGTCGAACGCCTCTAACGCATCGGCGTAGCCACGCGGGTTGTTGCGATGACCATACAGCATGTCAAAGTCTATCAGATTAGCAAAAATCAACCCGTCGGCATCGGAGGTCATAAACTTCAAAATGGCCTCGACGCTATCCATGTTGTTGCCGGTATGATTGCTCTGCGTCAGACCCCGGTAGGCAAAGATGTCTTCGATTTTGCCCACCCCCATCACCTCCTGGCCGTTGGCCTTCAGCACATCGAGAATGGTATCCCGGGGAGGGAGCAAGGAGAAGTCTTTACGACTCTCGGTGCGGGTGAAGTTCTCTGGTTCGCCTACGAAAGGCCGGGCAATGACTCGTCCCACTGCATGTTGCCCGGTCAACATCTCACGCGCAATCTGGCACATACGATATAATTCGTCTACGGGGATGACCTCTTCATGCGCCGCTATCTGAAAGACGCTGTCAGCACTGGTGTAAACGATGGGTTTCCCAGTGCGCATGTGCTCCTCACCCAGTTCTTGTATGATCACTGTGCCTGATGCCGGGTAATTGCCCAGCGTTCCCCGCCCGATGCGGCGCTCAAACTCGGCGACGAGATCAGCCGGGAAACCATTGGGATATGTAGGGAAGGGCCTGGAGAGAGGCACCCCGGACAACTCCCAGTGACCGGTGGTGGTGTCTTTTCCGGGCGAAGTCTCCGTCAATCGCCCGTAGGCTCCTATAGGCGACTCGACTGCTGGCACCCCTTGAATGGGCGTGATGTTGCCCAGCCCCAGACGTCCCATGTTGGGCAGTTTTAGCCCACCCACTGCCCGCGCCGTATTCGCCAAGGTATTCGACCCCTCGTCGCCGTAATCCCCTGCGTCGGGCGCATCACCGCAGCCTACACTATCAAGTACAATTAAAATCACACGCCGTATGTCGGTCATCGTCCACTCTCCTTCTGTTGGAACTATACTGCAAATGTACAAGATTTGCAATCAGCAACAAGAACAAGCAAGGGATTGTACTCATCCTCTCGCTTATGCTATAATCAATCCGACGAAACTTTAGTCGGCCGAATAGAAGGGAGGCTCGTGTTGAGAGACTTGACTGCCCGGGCCATGAACCTGGCCCAAGTCCAGGGCGCCAGCTACGCCGACATCCGCATTGTGCACACCACCACCCAAACCCTGACAGTGAAGAACGGCGTTGTCGAGGCTATTACCGAGAACGAAAGCACTGGCTTTGGCGTACGAGCGCTGGCGGACGGAGCCTGGGGTTTCGCCTCCAGCGCCGACGCGACCCCACCCGAGATTGACCGCGTCACCACGTTAGCCCTCTCAATTGCCAATGCCAGTGCGCTGACGCAGCGAGAGAAGGTGAACCTGGGTCCGCCAGTAGCTCACGTAGCCACCTACAAAACCCCAGTTGAAATTGATCCCTTCAGCGTCTCGCTCTCGGAGAAAGTGGATCTCTTGCTGGTAGCCGATCACGAGATGCGTACCATCAAGGGCGTCAAGGTCGCCACCGGCGACTTAGTCGCCATCCGCGAGGAGAAAACCTTTGCCAACACCGAAGGGGCCTTCATCCAGCAAGAGATCATCGAGAGCGGCGGAGGCCTGGAAGTGACTGCCGTCGGCGAAGACGACGTGCAGCAGCGGAGCTATCCTAATTCCTTCGGGCGACACCAGGGAACAGCCGGCTGGGAATTCATCACTGCATTGGATCTGGCCGGCCACGCTCGGCGGACAGCCGAAGAAGCGGTCGCCCTGCTGACCGCGCCACAGTGTCCCAGCGGTATCACGACTGTGATCTTGGGCGGCAGCCAGCTTGCACTGCAAATCCACGAGAGCTGCGGACACCCCATTGAACTGGATCGTGTATTGGGCGCCGAGGCCGCCTACGCTGGTACCAGCTTCCTCACCCCGGACAAGCTGGGCAACTTCCGCTATGGCTCCAATGAAGTAAATCTGACCATTGACGCCACCATCCCTACTGGCCTGGGCACTTTTGGTTACGACGACGAAGGGGTTCCCGCCCAACGCACGCCAGTGGTACAAAATGGCCTGTTTGTGGGTTATCTCACTTCGCGTGAGACAGCGACGAAGCTTCATAAGCTAATTGGCGGCTCTTACGTACCAGGGACTTCCAACGGCTCGATGCGAGCGTCAGGCTGGAACCGTATCCCTCTTATTCGTATGACCAACGTCGGCATCGAGCCAGGTGAATGGACTTTTGACGATCTCATCGCCGATACCGACGATGGTATCTACATGGAGACCAACAAGAGTTGGTCCATCGATGACAAACGCCTCAATTTTCAGTTTGGGACCGAGTTGGCCTACGAGATCAAGAACGGCAAGATGGGGCAGATTCTGAAGAATGCCACCTACGCCGGCATCACGCCTGAATTCTGGCGTAATTGCGATGCCGTCTGCAACCGCGAGCATTACGTGGTGTGGGGCACGCCGAATTGCGGCAAGGGTCAGCCGGGGCAGGTGGCGCACACCGGTCACGGCGCAGCCCCTGCCCGTTTTCGCAATGTGCAAGTTGGGGTAATGAAATAGACTGAGGGCTGAGGGCTGGGGGCTGAGAGCGTGTCTGAAAAGTAGGGTGGAGCAGCCTTTTCCCCAGAGGGGACCTATAGGCCAGTCTGCTCAGGCGGCCTCTAAGGGCTAGCTCAGCCTCCAGCCCCTAGAATCAAGGAGTGAATCATGTCAGAAAATTTGTGGGAAATTCGCCGACATAAAAAGATGAAGGTACGCGACTTGGCGGCCAAATCTGGTGTGCCAGCCTCTCTCATCCACCAATACGAGGCAGGTGAAAAGCCCATCTCACAGGCGCATCTGCGTCAGTTTGCTCGTGCCCTCATCGTGGATACGTGGGACATTAAGCCCATATCGGACCCCAAGCCCCGTGCCGAAAGGGCACCTGGTAAGGCCAGGCCCCCCCGCAAGCCGCGCCCGCCTAAAAAGCCCAAGCCGCCCCGCCCACCGGCTCCAGTTCGCCCGACCCAGATTGAACACCTGCTCAACCTGGCTGAGCGATTCCCGGACGTAGACCGGGCCAGCCTGGAGGTGCAGGCCAATAAACCTCTGGAAGAGCTGACCCAAAAGGAAGCCAGCGAGTTGCTGAAACAACTCCAGGAGCGCATCCGGCAAGAACAACCACCCCGCCCCAAACAGCCTTTTGACCGGCACCGAGCTTACCTGCCGGAAGGGGTAGACGAATTCGAGTTGAAGTATCTCACAGCAGCACAAGAAGCGGCCGACGTGTTATATGTCACTCTCTTTGACGGAAACCAATTGGAGGGACAGATCGTCGGATTCAGCCCCTACACTATCACGCTGCACCAGCCCAACAGCGGAGAGATCACCGTCAACAAGCTGGCCATTGCCTACTATCGCAAAAGGGAGTCGTGACCAATGAGCCTGGGGGATTACGTACGCTACCTGCGGGCGATGAAAGGGGGTCCCGATTTTTGGACCATCGAAGAAGCTACCGGCGTCCCAGGTGGGACTCTGCGCGAAATTGAGCAACGCTACCGGCGCGTGGGCGAAAACGACGACGATCTACAAAAGCTGGCGAATTACTTCGGCCTGCCAGCCCAAGAGCTAACCTGGCGACGCGAAAAGTGGCGCAAGTTGCTCTCGGAGGCACTACACACCGCCCAGAGCGAGGAACGCACTATTCACCTGGTTCTACGTGACGGTCCTTCGTTCGAGGGCCGCGTGCTGTGGTGGGACTTGGGTGCGACGGAATTAGAATTATCCGAGGGTGGGGAGCGTGTAGTCGTGCAGCGTCACGCCGTGGATGATTGGGAGTTGCAATGAGGGGAATGATAGACAAGGAGCCACGATGCTGGGGGAAACCAAGCTCAAGGATCTGACCCACAAAGTTCTATCAGCATCCACCGCCGACCAGACTGAGGTATTAATCCTCAGCGGTGAAGAGAACCTGACCCGCTTTGCCAACAACGAAATCCACCAGAACGTGAGTGAAACCAACACTCAGGTGCGGATACGAGCAGTGGTGGGTCAGCGGATTGGGGTGGCAAGCAGTAACGACACCAGCGGCGAGGGACTGCGTCGGCTGGCGCAAAAGGCGGTGGCGGTGGCGAGGCTATCACCTGAGAATCCCGACTTCAAGGGATTACCCGGGCCTGCCGAACTTACAGATCCTGGCTGGCACTATACGCCTGTTACCGGCTTCGATGAGGCCACAGCTAATGCCACCCCCGACGCGCGGGCCATGGGAGTGCGTGACATCTGCCGCCAGGCTCTGGACGCCGGGTTGGTGGCAGCCGGAAAATTCGAGACCGGTGCTGGCGAAGTCGCCGTTGCCAACTCCCTGGGCATCTTTGCCTACTACCCCCACACTGAGGCAGGTATCACCACCGTAGTTATGGGCGACGATAGTTCAGGCTATGCCGCCCGTTCGGCCTGGCGCGTAGGTGACCTGGATCCGACCGTCCTGGGTGCAGAAGCTCTGGACAAAGCCTTGCGCGGGCGGAATCCGCAACCATTGGAGCCCGGCGACTACCCGGTGGTGCTGGAAGAATATGCTGTGGCAGACCTGGTAGAGATGTTGGCCTACATGGGGCTGGGCGCCCTCAGCGTGCAAGAGGAACGCAGCTTTATGGCGGATAAGTTCGGGCAGCGCATTATGCCTTCCGCCATTTCCATCTGGGACAACGGCCTGGACCCCGCCGGCAAGCCCATGCCTTTCGACTACGAAGGGGTCCCCAAGCAGCGTGTAGACCTGATCCAAGCGGGGGTAGCCAACGCCGTAGTCTACGACAGCTACACGGCCGGCAAGGAAGCGGGGGTCACCAACACCGGGCACGCGCTGCCAGCGCCCAACACCTTTGGGCCTTTTCCCACCAATCTGTTTATGGCCCCAGGGGACACTCCTCGCCAGCAATTGGTTGAGAATCTGGAACGCGGTCTGTGGATCACCCGCTTTTGGTACACGCGCCCGGTGCGTCCCAAACAGACCATCGTCACCGGGATGACCCGCGACGGCACTTTCCTCATCGAAGACGGTCAGGTGACACGCCCGATCCGGCAACTACGCTTCACCCAGAGCTACGTAGAAGCTCTGAACACAGTAGAAGCCATCAGCCGTGAAACCCGCCTGGTCCCGGGAGAGTTGAGCGGCGGCGGCATGGCATACTGTGTGCCAGCGCTGAGGCTCGGCCAATTCACCTTCACCAGTGCAACACAATTCTGAGTCTACTAGATTCGACGTCCCCTGCCAAATTCCTTGTGGTAGAGATCTATCGCGTGCTCAATCTGCACCAGGGCTGCTTCCAACCCTTCCCAGCCGAGAGGTTTGGTCCGTACCCCCTCCAGGTCTTTGTAAACCTCGAAGAAGTGCGCCACCTCTCGCAAGAAGTGTTGAGGGATGTCGTCGATGCTCTGGTAATCGTTGAAGAGCGGGTCACTGGCGGGAACAGCCAGTATCTTGTCATCGGCCAAGTCCCGGTCAAGCATTTTGAACATACCGATGGGACGCGCCTCGATGACACACCCAGGGAAGGTGGACTCGTTATTCATCACCAGCACGTCTAGCGGGTCGCCGTCATCGTAGTGAGTACGAGGAATGAGGCCATAATCACCAGGGTAGTAAAGCGAAGAGAAAAGAACCCGATCCAGCTTGATGACACCTAATTCTTTGCTATACTCGTACTTATTTCGCGACCCCTTAGGGATTTCCACGATCACATAAATGAGCTGGGGTGGATCAGGCCCCGGTTCCAGTTCGTGCCAGAGGTTCATAGTCAACTCCTGTGAGTGCAATTTGCTATCTCTGTTCAATAATACCACAAATACCGGGATTCGACACCTTTGGGAAGCGTCTGAAGTGTGTTCCCTGACACATTTCACCCATAGAAATGATGCTTTACGTTTTTACGCACCTATTGTCAACTTTACAGAACTTTGGTATAATGGGCGTGCCATCAAAGGATGGCGCATATTGCCACCATAACTTTATGTATGCAGAAAGGAGGTTCTTCGATGGATATTGGTTCCTCGTTTACGTACATGTTCGAAGACGACAATTGGATCAAGAAGATCGTTATCGGCGGTGTGGTATCCTTAATCCCCATCGTCAACTTCGCTGCCATAGGCTACCTGATCCAGGTCATCCGCAACGCGCGGGATGGGCAGCCCCTACCACTTCCAGAATGGGATCAATTCGGCCAGTACTTTATGGACGGGCTACGGATTTTTGTGATCTTTTTAGTTTGGGCGATCCCCATCATCGTGTTGGCCTGCCTCCAGGGTATTGGTGGGGCGATTCTGGCTGACAATCAAGACCAGGCGACTGCTTATAGTATTATTTCAGCCTGTCTTAGCTGCCTGAGCGCCTTGTGGGGCCTGGTGCTGGGTATCCTCTATCCGGCGATACTCATTCGCTATGCGGAGGTCGGCGAGTTGATGGCTGGCTTCCGATTCAGTGAGATTTTCGACCTCATCAGATCCAACGTCGGCAACTATGTAATCGTGATGCTCCTCACATGGGTGGCCAGTTTGATTGCCTCGCTGGGATTAATTCTATGTATCGTGGGAATTATCTTCACCCAGTTCTGGGCCTACCTGGTGTCGGGCAATTTGATGGGACAGTTGGCCGCGCAGCACCAATACACTGAACCTGCTATGTAGGGTTGCAATCGGCTGAGCACGGTAGTCGGCCCAAGAGCTGACTACCGTTTGTTGCAATCGGCCTGCAGCCAGGCACATAGATGGGTAAGGAGTCGCGGTAGAGCGTCCCTTTGAGCATACCTGTTGCCAGGGTTAACAGATGGATGCACTGACTAACGTATTTTCAGCTTTTGGTCTGTCGTCGGCAGCCGGGCTGAACGCCTATCTACCGTTACTCATCGTGGCCCTGGCGGCACGTTTCACCAACCTCATCCAGCTCAATGAACCGTGGGATGTGCTGACCAGTTGGTGGGCTATTGGTGCATTGGCGGTTTTGCTGCTCATCGAGATGACGGTAGACAAGATTCCTGCCGCCGACACGGTCAACGACGTGATCAACACGCTCATCCGGCCGCTAGCCGGGGCGATTCTCTTCGCCGCCAATTCGGGTGTGGTCGGCGAACTACACCCCGTGCTGGCTTTTATCTGCGGATTAGTTGTAGCCGGGGGCGTGCACGCCGTCAAAGCGACTGCCCGCCCGGCGGTGACGGCGGCTACTGGCGGCACTGGCAATTGGCTGGTCAGCATTGTGGAGGACGTGGTATCATTTGTCACCAGCATCCTGGCGATTTTGGTACCTATTGTGCTCGTTTTCTTGATCGTGCTCTTCATCTTATCTCTGGGTTGGTGGTGGAGTAGACGCCGCGCCCGCTACGCAGGATAGCCATTTCTCGCAGAGGAGTTTCCACTATGGCCGAATACCAACAGCCACAACAGAATAATACCACCCGCAATATCATCATCGCCGTTGCAGTAGTCATCGTTCTTTGCTGCTGTTGCATTATCGCAATCTGGGCTGCCCTGGCGTTGATGGGACCGTCCGTAGGAAACGTCTTCTCCAACGTCATACAGGATCTGGAAGTAACCCCCATTCCTTGATTCTACCTTGATTGTAGTTCTTTTATGCTGCTGTTGTCTGGCGCTGGTGGCCGGCTACTTCATCTTAGGAGAAGACATCCGTAATGCGCTGTCAATGCTGACAGGTGCAATGGCTCTTTATGGCACGTGACACGATTTCTGAAATTCGACAGCGACTGATAGAAGAGCGACAGGCCACGCTTTCGCTGTTAAGGAGCCTCAGCGAACAAGAGGCACAGGGGCGACTGTGGCCTGATGCCTGGTCTATCAAAGATCACGTAGCCCACCTGGCCGCTGTCGAGGAGGCAGTGATTGCCTTTGCCCGGCAAATGTTGACAGAAGAGTGGCCAGTTGCCAACGCCTATGACGTTAATACCTGGAACGCTCGCCAGCGAGCACAGCGAGCCAAGCTAACCTGGGAAGCGACGTTGGAGGAACTGGCTACCACCCGCGAGCAACTGCTAACTCTGCTCGACGAGATACCTGAGCAGGCATTGAATCGCATCGGTTCGCATCCGGTATGGGGTGACCCCATCACTCTGACCAGCGTGTTGCGTGTTCCGTATCGACACGAGCAGGGCCATCAAGACGAGATTAAGGTGCGGAGTAACAACTGACAAGACATTTGCCTGCCGGCTGTTACTTGCATTTTCAGCTTGAATGAGGTACACTACTTAATAGTGTACAAGTAGATGCAGTAAACACAAGTTATGAACGATTCTGGTCGGGCAAAAGCGTTGGAAACAGCCCTGGTCAACCTGCGCAAGCGGTTTGGGGACGGGGCGATTATGAAGCTGGGGGAGAGCACCCACCTACACGTGGAAGCCATCCCCAGTGGCTCCCTCTCTCTGGACATCGCGCTGGGAGTGGGCGGCGTGCCGCGCGGGCGGGTGACCGAGATCTACGGGCCAGAATCGTCGGGCAAGACCACTCTGTGCCAGCACATCATCGCCGAGGCGCAGAAGCTGGGGGGCATCGCGGCCTTCGTGGACGTGGAGCACGCGCTGGACCCGGTCTATGCTGCCCGCTGCGGGGTGGACGTGGACAACCTGTACATCTCGCAGCCGGACACGGGGGAGCAGGCGTTGGAGATTGCCGAGGCGTTGGTGCGCAGCGGGGCGATTGACGTGGTCGTCATCGACTCGGTGGCGGCGCTGGTGCCCCGGGCCGAGATTGAAGGGGAGATGGGGGATGCCCACGTCGGCTTGCAGGCGCGACTGATGAGTCAAGCCTTGCGCAAGCTGTCGGGGGCGGTGAAGCAGAGCAACACGGCCTTCATCTTCACCAACCAGTTGCGGCAGAAGATCGGGGTGATGTTCGGCAATCCGGAGACGACCTCGGGGGGGATGGCCTTGCGTTTTTATGCCTCGGTGCGGCTGGACATGCGGCGGGTGCAGGCCATCAAAGAGGGAGGCGAGGTCATCGGCAACCGGACCAAGGTTACGGTGAAGAAGAACAAGGTGGCACCACCCTTCAAGGTGGTCGAGTTTGACATTATGTACAATGAGGGCATCTCGAAGGTGGGGGATGTGCTGGACATCGCGGTGGATGTGGGAATCGTGGACAAGCGCGGGTCGTTCTACTCGTACGGCGAGACCCGCCTGGGGCAAGGACGGGAGAACAGCAAACAATTCCTGCGCGATAACCCCGATGTGGCCTTGGAGGTAGAGAATCACGTCCGCGAGGCGGGTAGTTTGCCCAAGCTGAAGTTCGACCAGCCGGGCGAGGATGGTAGCAAGCCCTCTGAGGAAGAGTTCTCGCCTGAGTTGGATCTGGCAGAGGCGGAGGCCTGATTCATCTCTTTGCTATGAAGGGGGTCATTCAAGATATTTCTCTACGGAGCGGCCTCAGGGGGTGCGTCCCAAATTCCTGGCAGACCCTACGGGTTTTCTGAAACCCGTAGGGTCTTATACCTAAAATTTGGGACAGACCCAGCCTCAGGAGTGAGTTTGCATGTAGTCGTGGCTTGGGGTAAAATCCAGTCATCTACGTCAATTCGCGACTCCTTTCCGACAGGCCGTACTGACGGAGGTCTCCCATGCCAGAAACCGTAGCCGTTACCCCGCTCAAAACCCTCTTCAAGTTCCCGTTTCAGGGGCCCAATTGGCGCAACAACTTCATCATCGGGGCGGCGCTCACGCTGGCTAATTTCATCCTGCCGCTGCTGCCTTCAATTTTTGTATACGGCTATGCCCTGCAAATTATGCGCCGGACGATTGAGGGGCAAGAACTGGAACTGCCCCCCTGGGACGACTGGGGCAAGCTGGCGGTAGACGGCCTGCGCCTGATGCTGGTCGGGCTGGTTTACCTGCTGCCAGGTATCCTGGTCCTCCTGGGCGGGGTCACTCTCTACTTCCTTGTCATCTTTTCCTGGCCATTGCTGGCCAGCGCCGCCGAAAGAGGGGGCGACGGGCAAGTCGCCTTGCTTTTATCGATCAGCCTGTTGGGCAGTATGGCGATTATGATGCTCTCCATGCTGATCGGCTCGCTCCTGATTCTATTAGGGCTTATCCCGCTTCCGGTGGCCACCGCCCACTTCGCCTTCCAGGACAAGGTAGCCGCTGCCTTTCGCGTGCGGGAGTGGTGGCCTCTCCTGCGTGCGAACAAGTTGGGTTACTTTGCGGCCTGGGTGGTAGTTTTTGGCTTGATGTCTATTTTGTATTTTGCTTTCGCTATGAGCTACTACACGCTGATCCTGTGTTGCCTGATCCCCCTATTGGCAGCACCGGCTAGTTTTTACCTGTCCATCATCGCTGCTGCCCTGTTCGGCCAAACATATCGCGAGAGTATGACTGTAGCGGAGGCTGCGGAGGCAGCGTCGGCCGCCTGAAGTGAACAATCCCCCTTTGACCAATTCCTCCCTTTCTCTTAAAATAGGGTAACGCATCTTCTCAATAATCTGCGGTAGGGGCAGGCGCAAGGCCTGCCCGCCAGGGCGACCGCAGGGGTTCGCCCCTACCTTCTGAGAAGATACATAGGGTAACTACCTTTTTGCAGATTCGCCGATTCTTCGGAGGCTTGATGACCACCCCGATGCGCCGCCAGTACCTCCAAATCAAGAGGCAATATCCCAATGCCATCGTCCTCTTCCGCCTGGGCGACTTTTACGAGACCTTTGACGAGGACGCTGAAGTTGTAGCTGACGTGTGTGACATCGCCCTCACCTCACGCCCCGTGGGCAAAAACCAGCGAGTCCCACTGGCCGGCGTCCCCTACCACTCAGCCGATACGTATATAGCTCGCCTCGTCGCCGCCGGGCACAAGGTGGCCATCGTGGAGCAAGTGGGAGGCGGTGTGTCCAGTCACTTGAGGAGTGAGATGAGCCGGGGCGGCGGCAAGAAAGCTACTGAGGACACGTCCGGGGGCTTAGTCCACCGCGAGGTAGCACGTGTCGTCACCCCCGGCACTGTGGTGGAGCCGGCGTTGCTGGATGATCGGCGCAACAACTACCTGGCGGCCCTGATCCTCGAGGGAAATCGGGCCGGCCTGGCCTACGTTGACATCTCCACCGGCCAATTTGCTGCTACCCAACTCGATGCCTCAGATGGAGGGCGAGCTATTGCCGAAGAACTGGCGCGCCTTCAGCCGGCTGAGTTATTGATCAGCGATCAAGAAATCGGAGAATCAGGACTCAGGAAATCAGGAGGCAGAGCATCAGGGGCTCAAGTACCTCATTCCCCAAGTCCTGATTCCCTGACTCCTGGCTCCCTGACCACCCCCTACGCCGCCTGGCGCTTTAACTTGGAGACCGCCCGCCAGGCGCTCCTCGACCAGTTCGATGTGAGCACCCTGGACGGCTTCGGTCTGGGGGGCAAGCCGCTGGCCATTCGCGCCGCTGGGGCAATCGTCCAATACCTGATCGAGACGCAAAGGGGCGCACTGGAGCATTTGACGCGCGTTGTTACCTATTCCAGTGATGGTTTTATGACCCTCGACGCGGCCACCCGCCGCAACCTGGAGCTGACGCAGACTCTGCGAACCGGCTCGGTGCAAGGATCGTTGCTGGGTGTACTCGATCTGACGGTAACTCCGATGGGCGCCCGCCTGCTGCGCAACTGGTTACAACAACCCTTGCTGGATCTGGATGCCCTCAACCAACGCCTGGACGGGGTTGAGGCGTTGACTCAAAACACCCCTATCCGCACCGAACTGCGCACTGCCCTCAAGAGCGTGAGTGACCTTGAGCGATTAGCCAATCGGGCGGCGCAAGGGATCATCCGCCCCCGCGAACTACTGGCCTTGCGGGAAAGCCTGGAAGTCATTCCCACGCTCCACGCTCCACTTTCCACGCTCCACGCTCCACTCCCGAACTCCCTACTTCCCACAATCCGGGATATGTTGGATCCCTGCCTGGAAGTGGTGGAGCTTGTTGCCCAGGCCATCGCCGATGACCCGCCTGTCACCCCTGCCTCGCCTGGCATCATCCGCCGGGGATTCTCGGCCGAGCTCGACAGCGTGCTGGTCGCTTCCCACGACGCAAAGGCATGGATCGCCAATCTGGAGCAAACTGAACGCCAGCGCACCGGCATCAAGAACCTCAAGGTAGGCTTCAACAAAGTCTTCGGCTATTACCTGGAGGTCAGCAAAAGTTATTTAAGCGCGGTGCCTCCTGAATACATCCGCAAGCAGACGCTAGTCAATGCTGAGCGATTCATCACCCCAGAACTGAAGGAGTACGAGTCGCTCGTCCTCAACGCCGAGGAGCGGCAACTGGAAATCGAGACGCGAGTGTATCGCGAGGTGTGTGCTCAAGTTGCGGCGGCTGCGCCCCGGTTACTGACGACGGCGCGGGCCGTGGCCCAACTCGACACCTGTGCTGCCCTGGCCGAAGTCGCTGCCCGCAATAACTACGTCCGTCCCGAGCTGACCGATGACACCCGCATCGAAATCGTGGCTGGCCGTCATCCGGTCGTCGAGCAAATGGCATTGGATGGCAGCATTGAACCCTTCGTGCCCAACGATGCTCACCTGTCGGACGAGGAGTTGATTCTGATTATCACCGGACCAAATATGGCCGGCAAATCCACCTTCCTGCGACAGGTAGCGCTTATCGTATTGATGGCCCAAATCGGCTCTTTTGTGCCGGCCGACAGAGCGCGCATTGGCTTGGTTGATCGCATTTTCACCCGCATCGGGGCTGAAGATATCATCCACGCGGGTCAATCCACCTTTATGGTCGAGATGGTGGAGACGGCTAACATTCTGCATCATGCCACTCATCGTAGCCTGCTCATTCTGGACGAGATTGGACGCGGCACCAGCACCTATGATGGACTGTCCATCGCCTGGGCGGTGGTGGAATACATCCATAACCATCCGGAGCTCCGGGCCAGGACTCTCTTTGCCACGCACTATCACGAGCTGACCGAATTGGCCCATCTGCTACCCCGGGTCCGAAACTACAACGTGGCTGTTGCCGAGGAGGGCGACCAGGTGGTCTTTCTGCATAAGATCGTCCCCGGTGGCGCCGATCGCAGCTACGGCATCCACGTGGCCCAACTGGCCGGGCTGCCTCGTCCGGTGATCCATCGTGCCGAGGAGATCCTGGGCGAACTGGAGCAGGAGGGAGTCCGCAGTCCCGTCCCCTCCGCGAGGCACTCCGAGCCGGCCGCGCGGCAGCTCTCCCTCTTCCCCAGCGAGCCACATCCGGTGGTCACGGCGCTGCGCCAGCTCGACGTGAACAGTTTCACCCCGCTGGAAGCTATTAGCAAGCTGTACGAATTGCAGGGACAGGCACGCGAGGAGAAGTGAGGCAAGCAAATAGATATTAGCAATTGCCTGAGAATAAATCCTCAGGCTGAAAGCTAAAGCCTGCTCAAGCAGGCTAAACCTGAGCAAACCTGAGCAAAATAGGGCGCTTATGAAGAAACCATCGACTACGACCCATCGCATCCTGGCAGTGTGGGGTATTTTGTTAGCGGCCAGCCTGGCGTGCAGCATCGGACAGCGCGCCGTGCCAGAGGCCAACGCGCCAAGCGTCACTCTCACCCACCCCCTGCCCGGCCAGACAGCTCCGGTTGGGGAGCCGATTTCGGTCGACTCTACGTCCGTAGATGCGGACGGAGTTCAGCGCGTCGAGCTTTGGGTGGATGACAGAATGCTGCGTGTGGACTCCAACCCCAAGGTGAGCTCGCCCTACATCGTATCACAGTCGTGGCAGAGTGATGTGCCCGGGACACACGTTATCCTGGTCAAGGCCTTCGACGCGCAAGGCGTGGAAGGCCAATCCCAACCGGTGGTCATTACCCTGGAAACGGCGGCACAAACTTTACCGCAGCCTACGCCGGTCGTGCAGGCATCGCCCATTCCTGGCGGAGAAGAGCCCCCTTCCACGCCGCTGGCGCCCTCGGAGACGCCAATACCACCTCTCTTAACCACCGAAGCTCCCACATCGGTAGCGCCTGAGCCTGGCAACACGCCAGGCGTGATGTGCACCCCACCGCCCTGCCAGGCAGATGAGGTGTACTATTGTCCAGGTGATTGTCCCGGTGGGTGTGGCACCCAGTGTGCGACGCCCACACCTACGGCCACCCCTCCCTCCTTCGAACCGACCGGGATTGAAACGCATGGAGTCTTGAAACCTGTGTGGGAAAAACCGAGGGTGAAGGACTATCTGGGTTACCCGACCAGCGAGGCCAGCGACAACCGGGACTACGCCCGGCAGTACTTCGAGCATGGCTACCTCTACTGGTGGGATCGGCCCGGTGGACCGGGCCTAATCTGGGCCGTGGAGATACCTCAGCCGGCCGCTGGCCAGGGCTTTCACTGGATCGGCCCTTACGAGGATACCTGGGATGAGGGTGATCCGTTCTCTTGTGACTCAGCGCGGGCCAATCCCAATGGTCCGATTCGCGGCTTCGGCAAGCTGTGGTGCGACCACCCCGAAATCGCCCAGGCCATCGGAGCCGCCCGGGAGCCAGAAGATGGCACCGGCAAATCGACTAACTACGGGGTAGTGCAGTTCTTCCAGGGTGGGGTAATGCTTTACAGCCCATTGGAGCGTGAAGTGTGGGTGCTCTTTAATGGAGGCGTCTGGCAGCGATATCCGGTAAGGTAACGATCAGTTTTTCAGGCTCTTGGCGATTAGCTTGTCGATGCCGCCTTGCTTCTTTCTGCCATTGTCGCCTTTAAGCGCAGCCTGAAACGCCAGCGACATTACCGTCTGGGTAGGCTCTTCCTCTTCTTCTCGAACAGACTCAGGCCCCGGGGGCTCAGGCGTTTTGATGAACTCTTTCATGCTCAAGTCCACCTTGCGCGCTTTGCGGTCTACTTTCAGCACCCTGACCTGAACTTTGTCGCCCATTGACACCACTTCACTCGGCGAATTGATGTAGCCCTCGGTAAGTTCCGAGACATGTACCAGGCCGTCACGTCCGGTGCCGATATCAACGAAAACGCCATAGGGCTCGATGCGGGTTACTACGCCATCAACTACTATGTCAGGTTTCAGATCTTTAAAGCGGCGGGTCGTAGGTTTGACCATCGTCAAACTGATTCTGCCGCGTTTCTTATCCACCTTCTTAACCCAAACCTTAACTTCATCGCCCACCTGCACAACGTCGGTCACGTTTTTGACGCGGCGACGGGCCAGTTCGGAGATGTGGACTAACCCATCCTGGGCAATTCCCATGTCAACGAAAGCACCAAAATCCGTGACGCTTTTCACCTTGCCTGACAGTTCCATACCCGGGCGAAGATCCATGATCGACATATGGTCAGATGCATCTTCAGTTTTGGCGGTCTCCGGATTTATCTTCTCTGTCTCTGGTGCAGCGACCGACAATTCTTGCTCACTCATAAATGTCCTCCCTGATGCAAATACACGCGAGGGGGATTATACCATCTGCTCGGATTGATGGCAAATGTCCACCATTTTTTTGGCGATCTGAGCTGAATCTGGTCTATCAAGATCACTTTGCACTTGTTCATTAATAACTTCGCATTTTGGAACAGAAATAAGGTGTAAAACTGCGACAAAAAAAGGGCATGATTCATAAATAGGTTGACACTTTTGTATTCGGACGAATGACGAAGGACGAAGGACGAAGGGATTTTGGCAAGAAATTCGTCGTTCGTCATTCGTCCTTCGTCAAAAGTGTAAAGTTGATTTCCGCGCCTTATGAACCATCCCCAAAAAAGGAAGTTGTTTTTGAACAAGTACTTTGATGGGGCACTAGAAGAGTTGGCCTTTTATAGTTTTCTGGTGTAAACTCCACATTGTGGTAAAATGATAATGGTATTGGACATGCCAGAATACACCAAGCGTCAAAAAGAGGAATCGCATTGCTTCACCACGAAGATTTCGGATTGAATCGCCCGAGACAGGATAATGGGCGCAAAGGTCAAATCGAAAAGTCCCGCCGTCTTCTACAGTCTCGGAGATTAATCGGTACCAGCGTTTCGTGGGTGCGATATGAGCTTGTGGTCAGCCTAGCTATCCTGATGACATTGGCAGGCGCCAAGCTGGTAACCGCATCAGAACATGCCCAGGACCAATCTTCGATACCCAGCCAACTTGTCATGACTCCTATTGTAGCTGGCTCGGTGACCGTTATAGTTTCTCCTGCCTCTTCCCGGTCCCCTGTCTCTACTACTGAAACTCTCGTGCCTCCTTCATCGACATCTCCGCCGGATACTCCCTCGACCGCGGGCGCGGCTGCCAACGTATCCCCTCCTGACCAATTAGATGCCGACGATGAGCCATTGAGGGTAGCGGGACAAAGGGTAGGGGTTCCGGGTTGGCTGCTTCCAGTTGCCGGTGGGATGCTACTGTGGGCAGCCGGAGGCATTGCCCTGTTTGTGATCGTGGCGTTGTTGTTCCTGAATACCCGACGTCGCCGCCGATTGGTTCTTGCTCCTCCGCTAACGGCGTCTATCCCGTTTCTTGAGTCCTCCGACGGCAGTCTCTATTTCCGGCTGCATAAACTTGACGGAGATGGGTTGATCATCGGTCGCGGTAACCGCGGGGTTGATTTTCAGATTGAAGAATCTAACTCATACGCCGACACGGTGTCCAAATCGCATGCACGTATTTATTACGATGCAGCCTCTGGTTGCGTGATCATCGAAGATCTAGGCAGTACAAACGGAATATACATTAATGGTCGGCGGGCACCCCGTAAGAATCTGCTGAAGGATGGGTGGGTCGTCGGCCTCGGACGTGTAACGTTGACGTATTATGACGGTGAGTCGGATACCGGCCCCCTCGACTGACAGTATCTCAGGAGCAACTGTAGTGAAGACAAAATCCTCTTCCCACCCGCATGTCCCCTCCAGCAAAAGAGAGTTTACGGGTGAACACGAGTTTCAGCAACCGTCTACGTTGGAAGAAGTAGACAACCGGCCCACAGTGCCAGTAATAACTTCTGAGGATGGGTTTCGGGCATTGCCAGAGGGTGCTTTGTTGGGAGACGAGGCTTATTACGTCGCAAGTCTCCGCTCCGAAGGACCTGATTGCAACCTGTATGGGGTAGAGGAGACGCATCCCATCTTTCCATGCCCCAACCTGGAGTGTGGCTACCTGGAGAACCCGACTGGGGAGTCGCTGTGTACTGCTTGTGGCACCCCGTTGAATGGGGTGGTGCCTGTCCATCGGCGACACCAGTTGTATGAACATCGAGATTTCTCCGACGTGGCGATGGTTGCCCGCATGGCGGAATTGGGCCTGAGGCACCCGGGGCTACTTCTTTACCACTATTTCGTAGAGCGGCCTTACGGCAACCGAGATCGTTACTACCTGGTCTTGCCGGACCCCTTACCCAAACTGGCCAGTAGGGTATCTGTGCCCCAAAAGGCTGCCCGCGTATTAGACTGGGGCGCACAACTGGCCGATGCACTGGCTTATCTGCATGCCCATAATATTGGTTGGCAACAGATCAGTGCCAACCACATCGCGTTACGCGAACGACGAGCGATGTGGCTTGATCTCAACATGGCCCAGCCACTTCCATCGAATGGAGTCGATGCAGTACAGCAACAGGTGCAAGAGGTGATGAGTTTGGCGAGTGTGATGTTTTACCTGGCCACTGGCGAAGGTACCTATCGGCCTACGGTCAATCTTCCCGAAGCGGCGATCAATGTTTTTGAAGGGGTATTGGGCAGCCGTGTTGAGATCACTACGGCCGAATCTCTGGCCCAAGCTTTCGGTGAGGCCGTGACCGCGATCCGCCGCCCGAGTACTCTCCGTCTGCGCGTGGGGCGACATACTGACGTTGGCATGGTGCGCGATTTGAACGAGGATAGCCTGTTGACGTTGGAATTGGACCGCGTACATCGCTCGATCAGCCAACCCATTGGCCTGTACGCCGTAGCCGATGGTATGGGGGGCCATGCCGCGGGTGATGTGGCCAGCGGTTTGGTCATCAACACCATGGCAGAGAAAATGGCTACCGACCTGCTGGTCCCAGAACTCACCGGAGGTACAGACGCTGAATCTTTTGATGCCCAACTATGGCTGGCAGGAGCTGTGCAGGCTGCCAATTTTGCCGTCTACACTCACCGGCAATCAGCGGGCACGAATATGGGAACTACACTGGTTGCTGCGCTCGTGATCGGCAATACGGCGCATATTGCCAACGTCGGCGACAGCCGGGCTTATCTCATCAACGGCGACGGTATCCGGCAGATCACCACTGATCATTCCCTGGTCGAACGGTTGATCTCCCTGGGGCAAATCACGCCAGATGAGGCACGCATCCATCCCCAGCGCAACGTCATCTATCGGACTGTCGGCGATAAAGAAGAAGCTGAGATTGATTTCTTCGTTCAACAGTTGAATCCAGGCGACAGTCTTCTATTGTGCTCGGATGGGTTAAGTGGCAAAGTGGAAGACGTCGAGATTTGGCGACTCGTCAGGCGCGGTCGATCACCTCAGGAAGCATGCGAGCAATTGGTCCAGGCCGCCAACGATAATGGGGGCGACGATAACGTGACGGTGATTGTCGTCCAGGCGGGCAGATAGCGGCAACCAGAGATCAGGCAGTGGACAGCGGGCTAAATATGAGGTTTCGCGAATGAAGAGCTTAATCGACAAGACGCTTGGCGGCTATAGCCTGGTTGAAGAGCTGGGCAGAGGTGCTATGGCGGTTGTCTATAAAGCATATCAACCTAAACTGGAGCGCTGGGTGGCAGTGAAAGTCCTGGATCCGGTTTATACCTCTGAAGAGTCCGATGTGCTTGTCCGTTTCCGGCGCGAAGCCAAGGCCATCGCTCGCTTGCGCCACCCCAACATTCTGACGGTTTACGATTATGGTGAGGAAGAAGGCCTGGCTTACATTGTAATGGAGTACGTGGAAGGGGGTACGCTTAAGGCTCAACTGCAGGGAAGCTCCTTTGACTGGCAACGAGCGCTTGAGCTGGGTATAGGGGTAGGGCGAGCACTGGCCTTTGCCCACGACCGGGGTATCATTCACCGAGACGTAAAGCCGGCCAATATTCTATTGCCAAGAGAAGACTGGCCTCTGCTGGCAGACTTTGGCCTGGTCAAACTCCAACAGGCGCGCCGTGCTCTCACACAGCCGGGCATGACCTTGGGCACCCCAGACTATACTTCCCCCGAGCAGGCTCTGGGCGAAACAATCGACTATCGTGCCGACATCTATGCATTGGGCGTGGTCTTGTATGAAATAGTGACGGGACAGTTGCCCTTCGAGGCAGAGAGGGCTTTTGATGTGCTATTGATGCATGTCAACGACCCCCCAAAAAAACCGAGTGGTCTCGTCCCTGATGTCCCAGAGGTGCTGGAGAATGCTATCTTAAAGGCATTAGCCAAGTCCCCCGAGGACCGCTATGACCACATGAGGGATATGGTAGCCGACTTAGAGGCCGCCCGAGAGGCAATCCTCGCTGTACAGCAACACAAGCTGTTACAAAGCGATGAGACGATGCATCACGCCACAGTGCAAATCGATCTGATGGAGTCCTTCCTGAGTGGTCCTCGATTCGTCGTTGTCGCTACCGGTGCTACACTGCCCATTCCCCATAAGGATGAGATACTCGTTGGTCGAGCCGACCCCAGAGGCAACGTCGTTCCTGATATAGACCTGTCTATGTATGGTGGTAGCTCTGCTGGCGTCTCGCGCCAGCACGCGCGTTTGTTGTACAAAGACAATGACTGGATCATCGAGGATCTGCGCAGCACTAACGGGACTTATGTCAACAACCGACCTGTCCAGCCTTCCCAGCCAATGCCTTTGAAGGACGGCGATAGCGTGCGCTGCGGTCAATTGGTTCTCACGTTTTACAGCGGCGAGTCTCAATAATACAATAGAGGTTCTCAACGCCGCTGGCGCCGATTACGTCTCCCCCGATTTGACCGACACTGACGTGGTGATCCGGGCTATCTTGTGAGTCAACATATCCCCAGGGCCTCGATCGGCGCCGAACGCAGGTGACGGCGGTAGGCGGCCGTCTCATCTAGCAAGTGCCGCAGACGAGTCTCCAGATCCGCTAAATCCGGAGATAGCTCTCCCCCAGCTTGTAGTGTTATCGTATCCTTTTCACTTTCGACAATACTCACTTCACCGCGCGCCCTAAGCCATTCCAGGCCGAGGCGAACGGTCGTCTCACGATGGCCCAGGGCCGCGGCCAGCCGAGGAATGGCTATCCGACCGCCCCTGGCGCGAAGATCGTGCTTCACCATCCCCATCAGACGCGTCACAAAAGGACGGAATTGGGCGGTCACTGTCTCGACGGCGACCAGGTACAGCGCGGTTGGGTCTACGGCCTGTATGCCGCGGGCCAGCTCAGCCGGGCCTGGTGGCGTGGTCCAGATGACCAACGTGGGCGCTGGGGCTAGACTCAGGCGGTCTGTGCCTACTATCCCCTCCGGGAGGCTCTCATCTGCAGCCTCTACCCAGACAACTACTACTCCGTGTGACTCTCCTCCGCCAATTGGCAACTCTGCCAGCGCCGCTCTCGGGTCGACCTTCTGTCGCCAATCCACGACTGTCCGCGCCAGGCGGGACGGCAAGACTACAGCCGGACCATGAGGGCGAGCGTCTATCCATTCCACCTGCAATTGCCTTTCACCCCTATAGTCACGGGCTCGCAGCGAATAAGCCAGGTCGAAATGACCTTCGGGCAATGGTTGACCAGCCCCCTGCCACCAGAGAACCGTCTGCCGTGTGTCCTCTTCGTCAGCGACTACCAAACGCCGGTGCTCTCCGTCACGCCCGACGACAGCATCTTCCAGAATGTGCAGATCACGGGTGGCGATCTGCACCGCAGGATTACCAGGGCCAAAGGGAGCCAACCGCTCCAGTTCGCTTACCAGGTCTAGCGACAATTCGCCCAAAGAAACATAAGCGTCAATCTGAAGACCGGGCGAGGCAGCATTGGGGTCCCACACCGCCGCTACCGACCGCGACAATGCCTTGCGAAAGGCCTCCAGGTTAGATGGATCAAGCGCCAGGCCAGCCGCAGCAGGATGCCCACCAAAGCGAAGCAGCAAATTAGCAGTGTGCTTCAGAGCGGCGTGGATGTCGCAGCCAGGCACCGAGCGGGCCGAGCCCCGTACCGGGCCATCATTAGAGAGAGACAACACCACCGCCGGTCGCTGGAATTGTCTGGCCAGGTGGCCAGCGACCAGTCCCAGGATACCGGGATGCCAATTTTGCCCGACCACCACCAACGCCCGGTAATCTAGCAGCGATGAGTCACGCTCGACCTGGGTCAAAGCTGCCTGGAGCACTTGGCCGGTGATGAGCCGCCGCCGGTAGTTCAGGCCATCCATTTCAGCAGCCAGGATACGGGCGCGCCCCATGTCATGGGTGATGAGCAAGTCCACCCCGCGGTTGGCGTCATCCAGACGGCCCAGTGCATTCAGCCGGGGCGCAAGCTGATAGCCGACGTGCTCTTCGGTTAAACCGTCTGGCCGTAGCTCTGCCTGCTCTATCAAAGCCCGCAGGCCTACCCGATCCGTCGTGTGTAAGGCTTCCAATCCACGTTGGAGCAGGTAGCGCACATCGGCAACTTGGGTGGCTACATCGGCAACAATGCCCAACGCCACCAGGTCGAGTGCCGCCTTGGCCCTGTTGGGGTGTCTGGTTTGATCCAGTAAGTGCTCGATTAGCTTATAGGCCACCCCGACCCCGGGTAACTCATGCAGTGGGTGATCAGCCGGCAATCGATTAGGGTTAACAATGGCCAATGCGGGAGGCAAACTTGGGGGCAGATCGTGATGATCGGTTACGATCACATCGCAGCCTCTGGCAATTGCTCGCTCGATGGCGGCAAAGGCGTCCACACCGGTGTCGCAGGTAATGAGTAGCGTCACACCCTGGTCTAACAGTTCATCCAGAGTAGAGGGGTGGACGCCGTGTCCCTGGGTACGCGTCGGAACCCGATAGTGGATGGACGCGTCCGCTGTCGAGGAGAGCTCTCGAAGCGTTTCCACCAGCAGGGCCGTGGCGGTCTGACCATCCGCGTCAAAGTCGCCCCAGATAGCGATACGTTCGCGCGTCATCAATGCACGCCCAATACGTTCGGTAGCTTTGACCATGTCGGGTAGATCTGTGGCAGCGGTTGGTGTGTAGCGGTTGGGATCCAAGAAGGCACGGGCGGCAGTGGGCGTGGTGATGCCACGGCGAGCCAGCGCCGTGGCAACCAGCGGGTGTCCGCCGACGACGTCGCGCAGCGCATCTGGAACTACCACAGGTTGAGGATCAATCCAATGGTTCATTTCATCCTTTCATCATGGGCGGATGACTCTGGGCTAGACGTTAATGCAGCAATTCTGAATTTGGCGATCAGGTGACGGTCACTTAGCCGAATACTCAACCTCGCCCATAGAAATTGAGCGACTCTACGTCAGATTAAAGTGACTGTCACCTTAAACTGAGAATTGCTGCATTAATAGGCGATTTCTTGTACCTGGCCCCAATCCAGATCGAAGTCGAGGTCAGGCTCACTGGCTATAGAATGATCCTGGTAATCACTTGCCACATATTCCGTCAGTGGGCCGGCGGCCTCCCCTCGCTCACATAATGACCGGTAATTGCAAAAACGACAGCGGCGCACGTCGGCGGTGAGAGGCCAAGTTTCACCGGCCGCGGATGTCGTGGCAGACTCGGCTCTGGGCTCGCTGCTCCTGGCTCGCTCGACGATTTCGTTGATAAGAGCAGAGAGATAGGTCAAATCGGCCTGATAGGTAGCTACGTCGTAGACAAAACTTTCTGGCGTCTTAGGATATTCTGCCAGCCAATAGTGCATTTCTACGTCGTCGGGTTCAACAGATCTACTGGTGAGTGATGCCCCCGCCTGGACCAATATCACCGGGTAAACACGTGTTTGCAACCTTCGCCCCAGCCATGCCCGGGAGGGACGCTGGTGGTAGGTTTTCCAATCAATGATGAGAAACGAGGTGGAATGTTCGGGTGCTATTCCTGGTGCTTCCTCTTGCTCAGTAAAGTGCCGATCACTCACCACGATAGCATCGTATTGAGCTACCACGCGATGCCCAGCTAAGGGAGCCGACAAGCCGAGCTCGGGTATCACTCGAGCGTCGCCAAAGGTAGGAATGTAAGCCAGATAGGCCTTCCACCATCGCTCCAAATCCGGGTCGCGCACCGAATTCGACAGGGATTCAATCGGGAGGCCTAGCAAGTGCTGGTGGATGAGCCGATGGAAGTCTCGAGCCAGCCGGCCATGTCGTTCCTGCTCGCTGATTGGCTCCGTCTCAGGCGCTGGCCACGCAACCTGGAGCAAGTAGCGCAGTTGAAAGCGCCTTGGGCAATCTACGTAGTCTTGCAAGCTGGTGGCAGAGAATTGGAAGTTTTTTGGCAATGGCATTGACCTGACTCGCCTTTCAAACAGCAGTAACTTTGTCAAATCCTGGGAATTTTGTTAATGAGACATATCTTATGGACGAATTTGTCACGGTTGTTACGTTTAATATATAGCCAGTATTGTACTCAAGATAGATTCAATCTCTCTTGCACGCGTACCAACAGTATAGCCACTGGAGCCTGGTTTTCCATTGCCTACCCATCAGGTGATAGTGGGGAATGCGTTGGGGCTGGGCAGGAGATTTGTCAAGCAAAACGCGGCAAAAGGTGATGTAATGCAGATATCACAAGACTCTACACGAGGTCAAAAAATGCTCGCACCCCACGACTGGCCAAAACCGGTCAAACGCTTATTGTTGACCGGGGCGACTTTGCTGGTTATCCTGGCCTATGTATTGCTGTGCGTTGGCAGCCTGCTCTTGACTGCTGCCCTATTCTCCCAGATTCGCCCGTAACCAAGCATACATCAGCACGCCCCCGGCCACGGCAACGTTGAGCGACTCTGCCTTACCTACGATGGGCAGGCCCGCCCACGCTTCTATACATGGGCGGACGTCGTCCGAAAGCCCGCGCGCCTCATTGCCCAAGATCAGCGCAACTCCACCTTCCCAAAGGCCTTCGCCCCACGCTTTTCCTAGTTTGGCATCTGCCCCTACCAAGCGCAACCTTTTTTCGCGTAAATACGTAGAAAGGCCTGGTACGTCTGCTGTCTGAACTAATGGGACGTTGAATAGCGATCCCATTGTGCCACGTACCGTTTTGGGATCGAAGGGATCTACACAGGGCTCAATCAAAATCATCAATGCTGCACCGACGGCATCGGCGGTGCGGATGAGAGTCCCCAGGTTGCCGGGGTCCTGCAGCCGATCCACTACTACGACCAGTTCGCGTCCGGTTAGACGTAATGCCTGGAGTGAAGCTTCAAACAAGGCGAAGGTGGCTACGATGCCTTGAGGAGTGTCACGCTCCGATAGGGTCTCTATGACTCTCGACGATACGGCCACCAACTCGGCGCCAGCGTTGCGAAAGTGGTCCAGCAAGGTAGGCGCTTCGTTCCCCACAAACTGTCTCTCGCAATAAAAAACCTCCACAGGCTGCGCACCGGCATCAAGCGCCATGTGAAGCAGTTGCAACCCTTCGACCAGGAAACGCCCCTGGCGTCGCCGGTGCTTGCGTTGCCCCAGCTTCCGGGCCTCGACAACTCGCTGGTTACGTGAACTGGTGATGACAGGGATTCCACTACTCGTCACGCTTTGAACACTCCCACTTCAGATAATCCGAAACAGGCAAAAGGTAGACAGATCACACGCCACTATCAAGTCCTATGCATTGGGGGGCTCGCTCCAGTTGACACTGATACCTGGCTTGGGCATTGCCCGGATAGGCAGAAGCAAATGGAAAGTACTACCCGGACAATTGACCTCGTCGTGACCGGGACTCTCAACCCACAGACGCCCCCCGTGGGCCTCCGCCAATCCTCTCGCGATCGGCAACCCTAACCCGGGGCCGGCCCCTTTGAATTTGACCTTGCCACTGGAATGGAGAGTGGATTTGCCTACTCGGTAGAATTTCTCGAAGATGCGTTCCCGATCCTCTGGTGCGATTCCAATGCCCGTGTCGCGAAATGTTATCTCCACAAATTTAGCTTGGGTTAGTGGATTCTCCCCGACCGGCCGCATGTCGGGCAAGATACGCCCTTCAATGAAGACTTGACCTCCGTCAGGCGTGTATTTGATCGCGTTGTTCAGCAAATGGACAAGGATTTGGTGCAGTCGTCGGAGATCCATTTCAACCTGAGGCAGACTGGTGAGATCCCCCACGTGCAGTGTCAGATTGCGCTCTTCGAGGTGGCGCGTGTTTTGATTCACAACCAGGTTAATAGCATGGTCCAGAGATACCTGTTCGATGTGCAGGGAGAGAGCATTGGTATCGATAACCGATGCGTCGAGCATATCTTCGACGATAGCGTTGAGTCGTTCAGTGCCTCGCAAAATACCTTCCAAAATATGTATCGTCCCGGTAGCACCATCGGCTTCTAAGCCCATTTCGTGCAACATATTGGCGTACCCTTGAATTAAGGTAAGTGGCGTCTTCAATTCATGAGCAGCAATACCGATGAAATCGGTCCTGGCTTTCTCTAATTTGCTCAGTTCGATATTAGCACGAGTCAGATCAGCCGTGCGCTCCATTACCCGCCGTTCAGCTTCGCTGTGCAGGCGGGCGATTTCGGAGGCCAATGCATCTTGCATCTGCTGATTGGCTTCAAAGTAAGCGTGCGTGGCAATCTGGATGAGTCTGGAAAAGATCGGCTCAATAGCCT
>CAYTNQ010000034.1:0-24983 GCA_964439175.1 uncultured Anaerolineales bacterium
CCGGGATGGGATTATAATAACCATTATTGGGATAGTCGGGGTTGGTGCTGTCAGTTCGCACCCAGCAATCGGCGCAAATGGTGCTGAACTCCATCGAACCGGAGACGTCGAAGACGAGGACGACGTCCAGCGGGCAGGTGCTGGCGCTGATCTGGGCGGTGGGAGCCAGACGAGCCGCGTCTGGCATTTGAGCGGATGGCGGTGCCAGCGTGTCCGGTGGGACAGCCGGCGGCGCGGCACCGGCCTGATTGCCCCAAAGGAGTAGGGTGACACAAGCCAGCCCGATCAACATAGCACTGCTCAGCGTGACCCAGCGCCGGGGTATGACCTGTAGACGGTGTGAGGAAGGCGAGGTCATGGTTATCCTCCTGGATAGCGCGCTGCGCTGAAACGAATTGCCGGTCGCCCCGCCGAGGCTAATTTCCTTCATTATATCACAAATTCCGGCACGCGTCTCGTAGAAAATAGTTAGAATTTCATGGGAAAGCAGCGTCCGTCCTAACGGGCAAGCGATTCAGTGTCGCCAAGCAAGCCGCCGCCACGAGCCTTTCAATCTTATCTATTCACCACCTGTTGTATTCCTTCGTAGCTTCATCACAAACGATAAAATACCTTGTCCTATTAATACAGCAATGATGCCGTATACCCACCAGGGTATGTTACGACCGAAGAAAAGCACATAGATAAACGGTGCTACAATCGAACACAGAAAGCTTGCACTCCAAAGCATTACTTCTTTTCTCAGCTTTTTTGCGAGAGCCCGAAAGGTGCGAAACAATGAATAATAGAATAATGGTGCACAAACCAGATAAATGATCAGAAATATAACTGGATTGACGCCATAATTGTCGCGAGCCGTTTGCATGAGTTCTTCTATCTTTAAGATTATAGACTCCAGCATCTTCTGTCATCTCCTCACATTCAGTATTATTTCAAGGGTTAAGTGCCTCACCGAACCAGTACAAACCGATGTCAGGGTTTCTACCTCTGGGGCACGGAGTAGTTACCTCAAAACTTGTCTAACTTTGCGGGTGAGGCTCTGCACCGTAAAGGGTTTTTGCAGAAAATTTACCTCCTCATCCAAAATGCCATGATGAGCAATTACATTATCCGTATACCCTGACATAAACAGCACTTTAAGGCCAGGACGGATAGCGGCCATTTTTTGGTAAAGCTCCCGGCCATTCATGTGGGGCATTATGACATCGGTTAGCAGCAGATGGATGGTGTTCTCGTAAGCCGAAGCCAGTTGAAGGCCATCATCAGGATGCTGCGCTTCAAGCACGTTGTATCCGTGCGCCTCAAGGGTTTCACAAACCAGGTTGCGCACCATCGCTTCATCTTCAACCACCAGCACGGTTTCCGTTCCATAAACCGATAGGGGTTCTGTAGTTGGTGTACCAACGGGTTGGAGTGCATCTTCCGCTTGTGGTAAGTAGATTTTAAAGGTTGTGCCCCGGCCTGACTCACTGTAGACCCAAATGTGCCCCCCGTGCTGCTTGACAATGCCAAAAACAGTTGACAGACCCAACCCCGTGCCTTTACCCTGGGGCTTGGTGGTAAAGAAGGGCTCAAAAATCCGCTGCTGAGTTTCGACATCCATTCCGTGTCCGGTGTCGCTGACGGTCAGCATCACATACGGGCCAGGCTGCACCTCCAAATGCTTTTCGGTATAAGTTTCGTCAAGTTGGACATTGGCCGTTTCCAGGGTCAACTTGCCCCCGTTGGGCATCGCATCGCGAGCGTTCACGGCCAGATTCAGCAAGATTTGCTCAAGCTGCCCCCGGTCGGCCTTAACCAGGCCCAGCTTGGGAGACAGAAATAGCTGCAGTTCAATATTCTCTCCAATCAGCCGCCGCAGCATTTTTTCAAACTGGGCTACCACCTCATTCAAATCAATCGGTTCCATTGTTAGCGTTTGCTTGCGGCTAAAGGCCAAGATCTGCCCGGTGAGCGCTGCCCCCCGTTGGGCCGCTTCGTGGATGTGCTTCAGGTTGGTATAGAGTGTGCTGTCCGGCGGTAAGCTCATCATTCCCAATTCGGCGTAGCCAATCATAGGCACCAGGATATTGTTGAAATCGTGGGCAATACCGCCGGCCAGTTGGCCGATGGCTTCCATTTTCTGCGTCTGAAGGAGCTGCGCTTCTAACTGTTTGCGGGTGGTGATGTCGCGCAAAATCGCCGTGTAAAATTCTTGCCCGGCGATTTCCGCTCGCGAAATAGAGACTTCGATGGGAAATTCTGTGCCGTCAGCCCGCAGGCCGGAGACAGTTAAGCCGTGCATCGGACGGTTAGTGACGCCAGTCCGGCCAAAGGCCTGGATATATTCCTCGTGTGACTGGCGAAACCGCTCCGGGATGAAACGGTCAAGCGGTTGGCCGATGGCCTCATTAGCCGGACAACGGAACACACGCTCGGCGGCAGGGTTAAACAGCACAATCTTTTGCTCGGCGTCGATGCTGATGATAGCATCCATAGCCGACACGATGATCCCGTCCAAGCGCGCCTGGCTCTCCCGCAGCGTTCGCGTTTTTTCTGCCATCTGACGCCTTAGAAGCATACTGAAAACAAAGAAGAAACCAAGCAAAGCCAGGACAACGGCCAGACCCCAGCGCCACCAAGGGGGAAGAAGCACCTGTCTCTCACGAACTCCCAGCCATTTGTTCAGCGATTGGTAGTAGACCGACCCTTTATCGGCTTTGAGGGCGGCAATATACTGATCAAGCGTCGCCAGCAGCCGGGCGTTTGTTCTTTTGGGAACCGCATAATAGATTTTAATCGGCGAGAAGAAAATATAGGTTGGTTCAACCTGGGGATAGTTGTCCTCCAGGAGTGTGCCATACAGCTTGGTGGTAATGCCGGCGTCCACTTCTCCCCGCTCCACCGCCGCCAGAACCTGGGTATATTCGTCCAGTTCCACAATCTGGCTGTGAATGTCAAACTGCTCCAGGAGGGTGCGGAAGCCGAGTGTGTAGATACTGCCTTTCAAGGCCGCCACCCGCTTACCCTCAAGGTCGAGGATGGTTTCGATGGAGCCCCCTTTTTGGCGATAGACAACGCCCCAATCCAGAAAGAGATACTCGTTAGTGTAATCTAACTTTTGGGCGCGTTCCTCTGTGTAGCCGATACTGGGCAAGAGGTCCAACTCGCCGCTTTCAAGACGTGCCAGACATTCAGCCCAGGAGCAGAACGTATATTCAATTTGCCAGCCCTCCTCGGCGGCAACATATTCCAGCACATCCAGATAAACACCTTTGGGTACATTGTCCTCGTCCATAAAGATAAGCGGCTCGAAGTTATAGACCCCAACCCGGATGACCTGCCCGGTCTGGGCATTGATTGGATAGGCTACAGTTAACAGGACAAGAAGTACCAGGATGGCAACAAAACCTCGCACCGCAGGCCGGTACGCCCACACTATAAGTTGACCATTATAAAAATCGCTCATGTTATAGCATCCTGAACCCCCCCAATGTTCTGTTTGGTCACACGAGTGCTCGACCACCAGCCACAAGGTAGCGACCGAGATTAGCCGGTCAGCTCCGAGCCTGGATGGGGCGACGGTCTATCTGTGATGTTCCTGGCTGAGTAGTTACCTCAATTTTAGGATAAAACCCCAAGGATCTTGAAGATCCTGGGGGTCTGCCAAAAGTCTGGACACACCCAGCTTCAGGGATGCGTTCATTTTTGAGGGCTGGCATGGGATAATGAAAAAACGAATTACCTATTCCCCGCTGAGGATAAAGCGTGGCTGGCCTAGGCCGCCTTGTCCAGCCCCCAGCCGATCGGTTGTCCGTGGACGTCGAACAACTCGGGGCCGTTGATACCTCGAATGGTATCGGCAGTGATCAGGCAGCGCTTGATGTCGGGGCGGGATGGGATTTCGTACATCACGTCGAGGAGCGTTTCTTCGATGATAGTGCGCAGGCCACGCGCGCCGGTTTTGTGCTTCAACGCCTCCTGGGCGGCGGTGGCCAGCGCATCGGGGGTGAATTCAAGGTTTACCCCGTCCAGGGCAAACAGCCGCTGGAACTGTTTGACGATGGCATTTTTGGGCTCGGTGAGGATCTTGACCAGCGTCTCCTGATCCAGCGGGTCCACACTGACCGTCACCGGCAGGCGGCCAACGAACTCGGGGATGAGGCCGTACGTCAACAAGTCGTCAGGGATGACCTGGCGCAGCAACTCGATGGCGGTCGCTTCGCGCTGTCGTTCGCTTGGGCTGCTTCGGGAGAAGCCAATCTGGCCCTTCACGCCCACCCGTTCGGCTACAATGTTGTCCAATTCGTCAAAGGCTCCGCCGCAGATGAAGAGGACGTTGGCAGTATTGATCTGAATGAAGTCCTGGTGGGGGTGCTTGCGTCCTCCCTGGGGGGGCACGTTGGCAGTGGCGCCCTCGATGATTTTCAGAAGTGCCTGTTGCACCCCTTCACCCGAGACATCGCGGGTAATAGACGGATTGTCGCCGGTTTTGCGGGCAATCTTGTCGATTTCATCAATGTAGATGATGCCCTTTTCGGCCCGTTGCACGTCATAATCGGCGTTTTGAATCAGCCGCAGCAAGATGTTTTCCACATCTTCGCCCACGTAACCGGCCTCGGTGAGAGCGGTGGCGTCGGCGATACAAAAAGGTACGTCGAGGATGCGGGCCAGAGTTTCGGCCAGTAACGTTTTACCGCAGCCGGTAGGGCCGATGAGCAAGATATTGCTCTTTTGCAATTCTACCTCGTCTTGGGCGCCAGCAGCAATGCGTTTGTAATGGTTGTAAACGGCGACCGAGAGCACTTTTTTGGCCCGGTCCTGGCCCACAACCCACTCGTTCAGCCTCTGGTAAATCTCTTTGGGGGAGGGGATACGCCCCATTGAGAATTCGGCCGGCATAACCGGCTCGGTCTCTTCTTCCAGAATCTCCTTGCAAAGATCCACACACTCGTCACAGATGAAAACCCGATCAGGGCCGGCGATTAGCCGATTCACCTCGTCCTGGGTGCGCTTGCAGAAAGAGCAAATCTGAACTTCTGACCGGAATTTACTTGCCATCCTCCCCGGTCTCCTCGGATGTTCGCAGCACTTCGTCTATGATGCCGTATTCCACCGCATCTTCGGCGCTCATCCACCGGTCGCGGTCGAAGTCGTCAGCGATTTTCTTTGCCGTCTGGCCGGTGTGCCTTGCCAGAAGCTCGTGCAGCAAATTTTGCATACGCTGAAGTTCTTTGTATTGAATCTCCACGTCGGGGGCATAGCCCTGCGCGCCACCACCTGCCGGGTGCATGTGAATGGTGGCGTGGGGCAGCGCGTAGCGCCGACCATGGGTACCCGCTGCCAGTAGCACCGTGCCCATACTGGCCGTCACGCCAACAGCAACCGTCCTGACCGGGGCGCGTACCTGCTGCATCGTGTCATAGATGGCCAACCCGTGGTAGATGATACCCCCCGGTGAGTTGATGTAAAGAGAAATCTCTCGCTCTGGGTCCTGGCTATCCAAGTAAAGGAGTTGAGCCACGATGAGGTTGGCAACCTGATCGTTGATGCCGCTGCCTAAGAAAACAATCCGCTCCTTAAGGAGCAGGGAATAGATATCGTACGCCCGTTCTCCACGGCCGGAGCTTTCGATGACCATGGGAATGAGTGCCTGTGGGATGAGAGACTGCATTGTCAGTCCCCTCCTTTCATAAACATTAAATGCTAGACCATAATTGGTATTGTGGACCGGGAGAAGCTGCGTTCCCCCTCCATTACTCACGATTATCTACCGCTTCTGCCTCTGCTTCTTTCTCTACCTCTACCTCTGCCTTTGTCTCGGCCTCACCTTTGACGATTTGGACCAACTGCTCCAAAGCTTTTGAGGTGAGCAAATCGTTAATGATGTAGCGTACGTTGTCCGGGGTGGTGAGGGCCTGGCGTAACTCACTGCCCCGATCACCCGCCATCAGACTCAAGCGGTCAATCTGGCCGCTGACTTCGTGTCCTGCAACGGACAGGTTCTCCAATTCGACCAGCTTACTCAAAGCCAGTGACTGTCGCAGTCGTTCCTGCGCCGCTGGCCGGAATTCTTCGCGCAATTGCTCGCGTGTCTGCTTTTTTATAGTCAGATAAGTATCCAGACTCAGGCCAGATTGCTGCAGCCGGCGATCTTGCTCATCCAGCATCTGGTCGATTTCTTCCTCTTCCAGCACTTTGGGCCACTCAATGCGTTCGGCGTTTTCGAGGAGCTGCTTCAATGCCTCTTGAGCCAGATCATTATCTGCCTCGCGTCCCTTCTGCTGGCGAATGTCCTCGACCAGCTTCTCCTTGAGTCCCTGAAGCGTATCGAAATCGCCAACGGTTTGCGCAAAATCGTCATCCAGGGGATAGAGCTCTTTTTCCTTGACGCTGTGTACCTTAACTGAAACGGCCACCTCTTTGCCCGCGTAGCGGGAGTCGCCGAAGCTTTCGGGATAGGCAACGCTAAATTCTTTCTCGTCGCCGGCTGACAGGCCGGTCAAAGGTGTAGTCAAGTCCGGGCCAGAGTCATCTCCTGCCTTTTCAGTCAGTTCGTATTCGACGTTCTCCTGTTCACCTAAGACATCCTCACCGACCTGCTCTTTAACGGCCATCGTGACCATGTCTCCCAATTGCGCCGGCCGTTCTACTGGATTCCAGACCGCATATTCTTCTTGCAGACTTCTCAGAGCCTCATCGACCTCTGCTTCGCTGACCTCAACCGGTTCGACTTCCATACGCATGGCTTGATAGTCGCCTAATTCGATGATGGGAGCAACTGGCACCCGGACTTTCATCACCAGGGGGTCCCAGGTAACATCCTCCATCGAAGCGGGAGCGTAAGGTTCCAGTTCGGCTTGCTCAAGCGCCTGCTTAAAGACCGACTGGCTCAAGTCTTCCAGCACTTCGTTTTGCACTGCCTCTTCGCCAACACGTCGGACGACCATGCGGTAAGGGGCTTTACCCGGTCGAAAACCAGGGATTTTTACCTGTTTTGAGATGCGCTGGGCGGCGGCTTTGAGCAGCTTATCCGTCTGCGGCTCATCCACCTCCACCGTCATCAATACTTCGCAGTTCTCCATGGAGTCGGTCGTTACTTTCAACAAAAAAATATCTCCTTAAACTTTGATACAAGTTGAGGCATCTTAGCACAAGTCGGGGGGACGCGCAAACTTCGTCGCTGATAACTCCTATTCTACCTCGACGATGTGATACTCGGTGCAGATTTCCACGGCTTTGTCCAGGGTAGCTTTCACCGAACAGTATTTGTCTTCCGAGAGCTTAATGGCATCGGCTACGGCCTTTTCGGATAGGCCACGTCCGATCAAGGTGTACATGATGTGTATGTTGCGAAAGGCCCAGGGAGGATCAGGATCTTGCTTGCCGGTTATCTCAATTTCCAGACCGGTAAGGTGTTGTCGCTTCTTGTGCAGAATATTCACGATATCGACGCCGCTGCAGCCGCCCAGGGCCACCAACAACATATCGCTGGGCTTCATACCCACGCCGTTCTCCTCGGTTTGGGTTGACATGACCACAGAGTGTTTGCTGCTGTCGGTCCCGGTGAATTGGCCCTTGCTCACCCATTGGATGTGTGCTTTACTCGGCATGTTCTTCCCTTTCTCCGGTCTGCCGGCTGTTGGCACTAACAGCCCGTTTATTTTATAATAGGCGTCAAATATACCACTCAGCTTACCCTCTCGGAGCAATTGCGTCAACAATTCGATAGGGGGTATGCAATATGTGTCGGCATACATACCCCCCTGGTAAATATTCTATTTGAGCCATTGGATTTGTCAAATGACCTGTCGCTTATCTGGAATGAATTTCAGAAATTTTTATTTGGCGCAGTTTGTGCTATACTTGTTGATGTCCTTTGGACTCAACAATTGTGCCAGGTGCCGGCGATGTGAAATACCGGCTGGGACTCCGACATAGGGGATACGATGTCCACTACTGATTCCAGAGCCAAAATTCTTTGCGTGGATGATGATCACGGACAACGCCTGCTGCTATCCTTCTTGCTTGAGCGGCAGGGCCTCGAGGTGCGAACGGCCGGAGATGGCGAGGAGGGGGTAGCCATCGCGCTAGAATGGCGACCTGATTTGATCCTGATGGACTTGATGATGCCCGGTACGGATGGTTTCCAGGCTACCCAGGCCTTGCGTGCCGATCCCCGCACAGCCGATATCCCTGTTTTGGCTTTGACTGCCTATGGTGAGGAGAAGATGCAAGCCAAGGCTAAGGCAGTCGGTATTAACGGCTTCGTGCTGAAGACTATCTTACCGGCTGATCTGTTGGACACTCTGCGCGAATATCTCCCTTCTCTGAAATAGGGATAAGACCTGGGGTCTGCCAAAAAGAAGCGAAGAAGATTGTTATCTGGCGGCGTTTACGTCTAACGTGGACGCCGTCTTGCTTGGCCTGTTTTCGACACGCCCCGACTTGTTGGGGTACTTCGCCAGGAATCGGCCTTCCAAAACGTTTAAGTGTCAAAACAGGCTTAGGGAGTCTCCTCTCGGAGATTCCGGGGCGAATCTAATGAACGACACTGAGTTAGATGAGATGTATATAGGGGAAACAGAACTGCCTCCCAACCACCGTTCTGGCTTTGTGGCGGTAGTTGGGAAGCCCAACGTGGGCAAGAGCACGCTGATGAACGCCTATCTTGGTCAGAAAATCGCCATTGTCAGTGAAAAACCGCAGACAACGCGCAATCGACTGCTGGGCATCCTCACCCGAGATGATGCGCAAATTGTCTTCGTGGATACGCCGGGCATCCACGCGCCGCTTCACAAGTTGGGAGAGGTGATGGTCGAGACGGCAGTGCGGGCTATCCCTGACGCGGATGTGGTACTCTTTATGGTAGACGCCAGCGTCCCTCTGACTGAGGAAGATGCGCTGGTCGCCGGCGCTATCCGCGAGGGGGGTGAAGAATTGCCGGTGGTAATGGCATTGAACAAGGTAGACCTCTTATCTTCACCCGAGAGTCCGTCCGCCGATGACTATTTAGCTCTGCTTCAACCGTCGGCGTGGCTGCCTGTTTCTGCCACCCGGGGTGACAATCGGCACGAATTGCTCGATCTGGTCGTGGCTCATCTGCCGCTTGGGCCGCGCTATTACCCAGAAGATCAGATTACCGACCAGCAGACTCGATTCATCGCTGCCGAATTGATCCGCGAGGCTGCATTGCGTCGCCTGCGCCAGGAAGTACCCTACGCGCTCGCCGTCGTCGTCGACGAATTCAAGCGGCGCGATGAGGATATGACCTACATCGGCGCCACTATCTTCGTGGAACGAGACTCACAAAAGGGCATTGTCATCGGCCAGGGGGGGCGGACACTCAAAGACATCGGACGCACAGCCCGGACTGAGATCGAGAAGCTGCTGGATACGCGCGTTTTCCTGGAGTTATGGGTGAAAGTCCGGCCCAAGTGGCGCAAAAAGGAAGAAGAGTTGCGCCGCATGGGCTACTCTGTGCCGAAATAACCGGCGGCTATCGCGCTTGCCATAAGAAGCCGCCAAGGGTTTCTGAAAGCGCTTGGCGATGGCCAAAAATGTTGGACATGCCCACGCTGGGGCTTGACATTTACAAATTTTATGTTATGCTAAAGACGGGCTGATCGCTGAAGGAGGGGTACACCTGGCGCAACAGGAGGCGATGCGTCATGTACGATGATCAAGACCGTCCACCATGGCTACGAGACTTACGACCGGCCAGGCCCAGGACTGAACCAGAGTCCTACCCGGCGGCTCCGCATGTGAGCGAACCGGACGTCGAACCTGGTCTCACTGAAGTGGCGGTCGAGAGTCCAACCGAGGATCGGGGCGCGCTTACTCGTCGCCAGATGTTGCTTTTGGCCCTCTTGCTGTGGGGAAATGTGGCGGTATTGGGTTGTTTGTGTTTACTGGCGACGCAGGTGGTAGTGCCATAGCGGATAGCAGGCGGGCAAGGGAGTGGGTAGCAAAGTGCTTGTCCAATAATATAATACCCGTGCGTTGGGTATAACTTTGCACTTTAATCGGCAAATCAGGCGTAAACTAATTGCAAAAGTAACAAGTTATTTCTGGACAAGTGCAAAGAGCATCGGTTGCTACTTATCGCTTGCTGGCTTTGGACATTATGCGCTCTTGATTTACGATTTGAATTGGTGCCGAGCGCCAGATGTATTGCTGCCAGCCAGAGTTAGAGGTGCCCGGCACTTTTAAGGTGCCGGGCACCTGTGTTTCAGAATATAATACCCGCTTCCCTACACGCTCCTTGGCTTCGCACCGAATTTCTACGTCCCAGATCTGCCGTGCACGTTGGTGGGCCATGGCGAGGTGGCCCTGTCAGCCGCTCGCGCTGTGGGGTTGACCAACGTCCGCATTGGCAACCTATTGTTCACGCACCCATTAGTTTAAGGAAGGCAGCTATGGCAACCGAATCTGAAAGACACCTGGCTCGCGCCCATGTGTTTATCTCTGGCCGGGTGCAGGGCGTGAACTTTCGTTGGTACACCCAGCGCAAAGCCCAAGAGTTGGGAGTGACTGGATGGGTACGTAATTTGTGGGATGGCCGTGTGGAAGCAATTTTTGAGGGGGAAGGGAAGCTGGTGCAGCGGGCAGTGGACTGGTGCCGTGTCGGCCCCCCTGCGGCCCAGGTGACCCGTGTCGAAGTCAACCACGAACAGCCGAGCGGTGAGTTCAGCCGCTTTCGCATTACCTGGTAGGGCGTCCAGTTGGGGGCAAATAACCCTGGTTTTTTCGCACGATGGTCAAAAACCGAGTTTCCGGATCACTCTCTGCACGCTTATGCCTGAAGTTCGGGACTTGGAGCCATGAGGGTAGTGTGTCATGCCGGAGACTTCTGAGCCTGATGACCGCAAACGAAAAATATTGATTCTGACCGCCGACGCCGGGTTTGGACACCGCAGTGCAGCCCTGGCCATCCAGGCAGCGCTGCAGGAACGATATAGCGGCCGCTGCATTATTACCATCGTCAACCCTTTACGCGAAGCGGGATCGCCTGGCATCTTGCAGACCGTGGCCGAAGATCGCTACGACGACTGGGTTCAAAACGACATGGCTCTCTACGAGTTGGGCTATCGCATCACTGACGCTACGCCAGCTACCACGCTCATAGAGCAAGTGTTTTCGGCGTTATTGAACGACCCCCTTAAAGATTTGCTGGACCGGTATCAGCCGCATGTCGTGGTCTCCACCTACCCATTCTACCTGGAGCCGCTCACCTTTGTCTTTGACCAAGTGGAGGAGGCCTTGCCGCTGGTCAGTGTGATCACCGACCTGGTGACGGTGCACACGCTTTGGTTTAACCCCCAGGTGGACCTATGCCTGGTACCGACGGAGCGGGCGCGCAAGAAAGCGCTGCGCAGTAGCGTGCCTGCCGACCGCATCCACGTCACCGGCCTTCCAGTACATCCCCAGTTCGGCGCCGAAACTCGCCCACCAGCCGAGATTCGGGCCGAGTTGGGATGGACAGATATGCCAACCGTGCTCATCGTCGGGGGCACGCGGGTCCCCAACGTTCCCGAAATCGCTCGACTCATTGACCGATCTGGACTAAAATTGCAGTTGGCCGTCGTGGCCGGTGGCGACGAAGACTTATATGCCCGGCTTGCGGCCACGACCTGGCGTGGCCAGGTACACGTCTACAGTTTTGTGGAAAACATGCCGGCCCTGATCCATGCCAGCGACCTGGTGGTGACCAAGGCGGGGGGGCTGATTGTCAGCGAGACACTGGCGTGCGGACGCCCTCTCATTTTGTCCAGTGCCATCTCAGGCCAGGAGACAGGCAACGTAGAGCACGTCACCTCGATGGGCGCCGGCGACTGGGCACCCACGCCCCGCGAGGTGCTGACCCACCTGGTGCGCTGGTTGGCTGACGGCGGGACTACCCTGGCCGAACGTACGGCCAATGCTCGCCGGGCAGGTCGTCCCCAGGCGGCCTACGGGGTGGCGGACCTGGTGTGGGAGCTGGCGGAGACCGGCCCGCGGCCCAGTCCTCCCGAATTGACACTGCGCAGCGCAGCACGCTTGCCTCTTAAAGCAGGAGTGCAGGTGTCGCGGGTTATTGACAGGGTAGAGCAGGAACTGCGCGGCGTCACCGATTCCGAACTGGCGCGCCTGGCGGTGTGGTGCGCCAACCAGATCGAGACAGAAGCCGATTTGAAGCGAATCGCTGAGGCGGTGAACCAGCGCATCGATATTTAAGGGTCCGTAAATAAACAACTTCCCGAATTTGAGGCGGATTTCTTTGGCAAAACTGGTGGAAGTGCAGGAACTTATTCTTTTATGGACCCTAAAGTTCGTAGGAGGCGTTATGCGAAGACTCAAAAGGATCGTTCAGTGGCAAACAATTTCGGGCAGCCCGGTGACTGCAGGTGACGTCACATTGACGCCCCAGTCCCAATCGCTCACCCTTCGCTGGCCCTATGGGGGTTGGGTTTGGAACCGGCCCGTTGCGATTCTGGTTGAACGAGGCGGACAAACAGAGCGCGTCCCAATTGTGGATGTCACCCGGGCTGTCCAACTGGGATTGCTAAGCTGCACTTTGGTTTTTGGCATGGTTACCGTTGTTCTAACAGCTCGACGAAGGAGGAATCGAGATGAATGAGGAATTCGACAATATGGTTATCAAGGCGGTGAAGGACCAACAACAAGGCCAGGAACTGTTGGAAAAGCTCGTTGCCGTGGCCCAACCGGGCGCAGTGTACGGTGACCCCATCACTTCTGGGGACTACACGGTCATTACCGCCTCTGAGGTCTCAGTCGGCATGGGATTTGGCTTTGGTATGGGCGGTGGGAGCGCCCCTGAAGCGGCCGAAGGTGAGGCGACGAGCCCGGACGAGCCTGAGGACCAGGGCGAGGGGGCCAAGGGCTTTGGTAGCGGTGGCGGCGGTGGCGGCTTCTCCGCAGGGCGGCCGGTGGCAGTGATCAGCATCGGCCCGGACGGTGTGCGGGTGGAGCCGGTGCGGGACGTCACCAAGATCGCGCTGGCTTTTCTCACCGCAGCCGGCAGCATGCTGATGATGCGGAGCAGGATGCGTGGGGCTAGCCGTAGCTAAGCCTGTTTTCGACATACCCCAACGAGTTGAGGACTCCAATTGCGGACTCCCCAACTTGTTGGGGATATTCTGCCAGGAATCAAGCTTCCAAAACGATTAAGTGTCGAAAACAGGCTAAGTAGGCGTTGCAAGAGTCATCCAGCCCCCAACTGAACGGCTACGTAAGTAAGAACTGCAAAGGAGAGGATAGCTAATGGAGCTCATCACCGTTACCATCGAAAAGCCGGAAGCGATCAACTTCGTCCTGGGCCAGACTCACTTTATCAAGTCCGTCGAGGATCTGCACGAGGCCATGGTCACCGCCGTGCCGGGCATCAAGTTTGGCCTGGCCTTTTGCGAGGCATCCGGAGCGTGCCTGGTGCGCTGGACGGGCACCGATGAGGCGATGATCGCGCTGGCCAGGAAAAACGCCATGGCCTTGTCGGCCGGTCACAGTTTCATCATCTTCCTGGCCGAAGGCTTTTACCCCATCAACGTGCTGAACGCCGTCAAGTTGGTGCCGGAGGTGTGTCGCATCTTCTGCGCCACGGCCAACCCCACCCAGGTGATCGTGGCCAAGACCGATCAGGGGCGGGCGGTGCTGGGCGTGGTGGATGGGTTCAAGCCTAAGGGTGTCGAAGGCGACGAGGGTATCGCCTGGCGCAAAGGCTTCCTGCGCCAGATTGGCTACAAGCTGGAATGAAACGTGAAGCGTCAAACGTCAGGCGTGAAACGTCAAACGTCAAACGTGATCCGCAATAAGCTCCTCACGTTTGACGTTTCACGTAGGAGGGACATCCTATGACGAATAAAAAGTCAATTACCTTAAGCGAAGCGATTCTCCAGGTAGTAAACGAGCTCGATAGGCCTATCACCGTATCAGAGTTCGCGGACCGTGTGCTGGCAATTTACCCATCCAAGGCCAAGAATCCAGCGGCCAGGGTACGCAATCACCTTCGGTGGGACGAGTATGGGACAAGCATAACCTATCTGGACCGCCAGACAATCGTTCCACTGCGTATAGCGATGAAGGGCATTCGTTTCCGCATCCCTGTCACGCGCCAGGAAGCTACCCATGGGATGCTGTTCATAGAACCTGCCTTCCATTACTTCCTGCGCCGGGGGATTGGGTATGAGAACGTACAACTGGTGAATGGTGCCGGACATTCGCTAGCCGTCCACGTTGTGACCCTTACGCAGCGAGCTTCAAGTCTATTCGGTCCATACACGCAGGAGACTCTGGCTTTCGAGTTGCTTGACTGGTTCCGTGCCAACCGGGTGCGCCGCAACGACAGCGTTCTGGTCACGATTGAGGACTGGGAGCTGGGCCGCTTCCGCCTGGAACACGAGCCGGCCCGCCGCCGAGACAAACAGGAGGTTGAGCGCAAGAACCAGGAGCTGGCCGACTTGCTGTTCGATATGCTGGAATCGGCTCGCAACGAAGAGATCTATTCTCACCAAGCCATTCCCGCAGCCTATGCCCGCCTGTCAGATCCGAGGGGCTATCCAGGCGATCACTGGTTTGATGTCCTTGAGCAGGACCCCCGCATGAAGTGGGATGGATTTACCATCCGTTACAGCGAATCTCGTACGCTCTTCGAGCGGGTACTGTCCCCAGAAGATGAAGCTCCGCCAGAGACACCTTATACCCCTGCCCAGGCCAACCAGGTCTACCGCTTCAAAGCTGCCCTATGGCACCGGCGGGGTCTGTGGCGCCGGATCGAGATCCAGGGCAAGCAAACATTGGCCGACTTTGACCACATCTTGCGTCGTGCCTTCGAGCACGATATGAGCGATCATCTCAGCGGCTTCTGGAAACGCGTGCGGCGGGGTACAGGAAAGCGTTTCCGCGAGGTCGACCTGGGGGACATCGATCCCTTTGGCGGCGGGAGCGGGGCAGATTTGCACGTGGCCGGCCTGAGGTTGAATCCGGGAGACCAACTCAAGTACGTCTACGACTTTGGAGACTGGATCGAGCACCGGGTCAGCCTGGAGGAGGTCGTCGAGCCAGAAGCCAAAGCGAAATACCCCTGCATCGTGGGTCAAAACAAACCGAAATACCGCTATTGCCAATCGTGCCAGGCCCAAGGGCGCAAAACAGTGGCCGCCTGGATCTGCATCAAATGCTCTAACGAGCAACAAGAGGAAGTGCTGATCTGCAGGGATTGCCTATTGGACGAGCACGAGGACCATTATGCACAAGAGATTCTCTATTAAACTCTCTCGATCTTCCTGACGGGCTGCCTGAGCACGGTCTTGAGCTTCTCCGGCGCCACCCTGCGCGGGTCGCCCAGGTAAACCTCGTGATGTTTGCCTGCCAACTGGTAGCCGTTTTCGGCGGCGAAGGCGTGCATCCTGGCTATCGTGGGGGCTTCCGCATCGTACGGACCGATGTGGAGTATCTGTACTGAAAGGCCCTCGTGATACGTTTCCAGCCGGAGCATGGGCAAGGCAGGCAGATCTTTCTTCTTTTCCACCTGTTTGAGGGCCTTTTCAAACATGTCCCGGGTCACCCACTCGGGCTGCATGATCATCATCGTCCAATCCCAGGCGCTTTTATCCTCTGCGGTGAACGCCTCCATGTTTTCGGCCCACCACAGCCCCTCCAGAGGCGGGACGACGTAATCCATTTCTTTTTCTCTCTTACTCGTGAACTTGAGGGCATAGGCCACGGCATACAAGGCTTCGATTGCTTCCTGATACACCTGGGCCGTGTTAGGGTCGCCGTGACCGTCAATCATCAGGAAGTTCATAGGTGGTACGTCGACCACCCCAATCTTCTTAGCTGAAGGCCGGTACAGGTGTTTCAGTTCTTTTTTGTAGTCCAAGGCACTGCTCATAGGATCACCCCTTCCCCGGTAAGTTGGCTGAGGCTATGCCGTGAGGTCGTACGAAGAGGCCGGCAGAGGCTGCTCAAGGCTCAACGCCCATGATAAGCAGGGGGAAATGGATTGACGGTCAGCGTTGAGTTTTTGGGAGGTTCATACACGGGCTTGTCGGGCCTGATTCTCAATTCACCTGTGAAGGCTTGCTTGACTCTGTTCACTGCCTGCTCGTAGTAGTGCTTGACGATTTCGGCGCCCGCGGCACGGCGGTCATTGATGACTGCTGCAACAGCGGTCGTGCCTACACCCATGAAGGGATCGAACACCAGGTCATCCTCATTCGTCATAGAGAGGACAAGCCTTTGAACGAGGGCTATCGGAAATTGACACGGATGGTCGGTCTTCTCGACATGGTTGGCCTTTACGTTGGGTATATCCCAGACGTCTGAAGGGTTTTTGCCCTTGGGATTGCCGGAGTATTCCCCCCTATTGGGCCCCTTGAAGTGCCGTTTGCCCGGATACTTCTGAGGCACCCGAACAGGGTCAAGGTTGAAAACATAGCTATCCGACTTTGTGAACCAGTTAATGGTTTCGTATCGTCCCGAGAACCGATTAGCACAATGCAACCCGTGGCCGAATTGCCAGACGATCCGATTCCGGAGTTTTAGACCGTTCTCCTTGAAGCAATCGTACAGCAGGATATCGAGCGGGATGATTTCACCGTTGTTTACGTAGTTGCCCACCTCCCAGCAGATACTTCCTTCCGGCTTGAGAACTCGAACACACTCCTTAATGATCTGTCGTTGCTGGGCTTTATATACCTCAATATCTAGAACGTCCTCGTACTCTTTGCCGATGTTATAGGGTGGTGAGGTAACCACTAGCTGAACGCTTTCGTCGGGGACCGTCTGCAGAAACTCCATACAGTCGCCGTGATGTAGGGTCACCCTATTCTCAAGAGCAAACGTGGACGGGATAGCGAACTTAAGTTGACTCCCCAGGCCCATTTGTCGGGCCTGTTCAACGCTTCCGTGCATTGAAACTGACCTCCTCACAGCGCTTGAAACCAGAAAAGTTGGCTGAGCGCCCTTAGCGTTAATTCTATGGGCGTATTCAAACCGGTTGTAGGGGCACCCCTCGCGGGTGCCCAAGGCGGGCGCACCTGTAGGTCCCCTGCGGGGAAGGCCCGCCCCTACAACCGAAATTGAATGCACCCTAATTCTATCATCATAACGCATGCTCCTGGAGGACCTGGCGTTGGGCCTTCTTAGCCAAGAAGAGAATAACACCAATCAGGCCGAAAGTCAACCTGACCATGCCCAGATGTTGTGTCCAAAGAAAACTAACTACTAGATATAGCGGCAAAATGCATACTAACGTGCCCAATGTGCGTAACAGTTGGATTGCAGCCAGGGGCTCAATCAACTGTCCAGGACTGCCCGCACCTTGCGGGCCAGGGCCATAAGGCTGAATGGCTTTTGCAGAAAGGGAGTACCGGGGTTTAGCACCCCATGATGTGCAACCATGTCGTCGGCGTAGCCGGACATGAAGAGGGTTTTCAGGTTGGGATGAGCCTGGGCCAGTTGCTCGGCCAGATCCCTGCCGCTCATACCGGGCATCACCACGTCGGTTAATAGCAAGTGGACGACGCCAGGGTGGCGGGCGACCAGGTGCAACGCCTCCTGCCCATTCTCCGCTTCTAACAGGGTGTAACCCTGGCTTTGCAGCACGTGCCGCGCCAGGTCACGTACGCCAGCGTCGTCTTCGACCAGGAGAATCGTCTCCTCCCCGCCAGGCATGGGTTCCCTCATCTCTGGACGAATCAAGGGCTGTGCAGTCCCTTCGGCACGCGGCAGGTAAATCTTGAAGGTAGTGCCGACCTCCTCTTCGCTGTGGACCCAGATGTGGCCACCACTCTGCTTGACAATCCCATAGGCGGTGGACAGCCCCAGGCCCGTGCCCCTGCCCCGCTCCTTGGTGGTGAAGAAGGGTTCAAAAATGTGTGCTTTCACCTCCTGGCTCATACCGATACCCGTGTCGCTGACGGACAGCAAGACGTATTCACCCGGTTCCACCCCCAGGTGGTCGGCCACGTAATCCTCGTCCAGCACTACATTGGCCGTTTCGATGGTCAGGCTACCCCCCTTGGGCATGGCATCCTGGGCATTGACCGCCAGGTTGACAATGACCTGCCCGACTTGGGTTGGGTCTACTTCCACAGGCCACAGGCCCGGCGCCAGGCTGGTTTTCAACTCGATGTGTTCGCCGATGATGCGCCGCAGCATCTTGTCTATGTCAGCCGCCACCCCATTGAGGTCCAACACCTGTGGCTCCATAATCTGCTTGCGGGAGAAGGCCAGCAGTTGGCGGATCAGGTCGGCGGCGTGCTGGCCTGAGTTTAGAATCTTACTCAGCGATTTCTGGAGCGGGTCGTCCGGAGATAGTTCAAACTGCATCAGTTCGGCGAAGCCGTTGATGGCCGTCAGCAGGTTGTTGAAGTCGTGGGCGATGCCAGCCGTCAACTGGCCGACCGCTTCCATTTTCTGCGCATGGTGATATTGCTCTTCCAGGCGCTGGCGTTCCCGATCCACCTGGGACCGGGCCAGAGTGCCAGACACCTGGTCGGCCACGCTCCAGGCCAGGTTAACCTCCTCGGCAGAGAAAGGGTATGGCTCGCTGTCGTTCAGGTACAGGCTGCCCACCACTTCTCCTTTGATGACGAGAGGGAGACCAAGTAAAGAGGCAATCCCCCGCTCGTTCATCGCCTCGTGGAGAGGGGCCAGGCCCCGATCGCTCTGGGTGCCGGTCACGACCAGCGGCGTTTTGCGGGTGAGCAGGTATTGGAGGGTGGGGTCATCGCCCACGGGAATGGTCGTGTTCAACGCCGATGGCCACCAGCCCTCGGCCCGGCGTTGCCCTGAGCCTTGTCCTGAGCTCTGCCGAAGGACTGCCGAAGCGTATTCGGCGACCACGACCGCCGTCGTTTTCTCCTGGTTGAGTGTGCAGGCGGTGGCGTGGGGCACGTCAAAGGCTTGGGCCAGTTCGCGGCAGGCAACTTCCAGGATGGCCTCCGGTTCCGCGCTGGTGGCTGAGGCGGCGATGATATGGTTGAGCAGGGTCAGCTCGCGGTTGCGGCGGCGGAGCGCTTCTTCCGCCCGCCCCCGCTCGGCCAGCTCTCGCTGGACCGCCTCGTACAATCGTGCGTTCTCAATGGCCACGGCGATCTGGTCGGCCAGAGTCTCCTTCACCTTCACGTCGTTCTCATCGAAGGCGTTGGTTTGCGGACTTTGGATATCGAGCACCCCGACGACTTCCCCACCCACCCGGATGGGCACGCTCAGCTCGGAGCGAGTCGCTATGACACCAGGATAAAGGTTGAGGTAACGAGGCTCAGCGTCTACATCGTTGACCAGCAGCGTCTGGCCGTGCTGACCGACCCAGCCCACCACGCCCTGGCCCAGCTTCAGGCGATGGTCGGGGGGGAAAAGGTGAGCGAAGTCGCCGGCCGTGGCCCTCATCACCAGCACGCCCTGCTCGCGATCCAGGGTGAAAAGGGCCACGTGATGGTAGCTAAAGCTCTCCTGAAGCAGGTGAGCCGCTCTGTCCAGCACGCCCTCCAACTCCAGTACGGCGGCGATTTGGCTGCCAACCTCGTTGATGAGCGCCAATTGCGCGGCGCGCCGTCCCAGCGCCTCCTTCGCCCGCTTGCGCTCCCGCCGCGTTTGCGCCTCCCGAATCTCTCGCTCCACGGCCGGCGGCAAGCGCGCCAGCCTGTCCTTCATCAAATAGTCATGCGCGCCGGCCTTCATCGTTGCCACGGCGGTATCTTCGCCGACCGTGCCGGAGACGACGATGAAGGGGATATCCAGGCCGCTCCCTTGCAGTAACGCTAAGGCGGCCGGCGCGTCAAACTGCGGCAGGCGATAGTCGGCGATCACCACGTCCCACGCCTGCTTTTCCAACGCCGCCCGCATCTCGCTGGCAGTTTCCACCCGATCGTCGTGGACGTCATAGCCCGACTTGCGCAACTGGCGGACGACCATGGCAGCATCGCTTTCGGAATCTTCGACGATTAGAACATTCAGCGGGTTGCTCATCACTACCTCACTTTCGGCGGCGCCTCGTTCCAGACCAGCCAATACAGGCCCAATTGCTGGACGGCCTGCGCGAATTGTGAAAAGTCAACCGGTTTGCGGATGTAGCTGTTGACACCCAGGTCATAGCTGGCTGCTATGTCCTGCTCTTCCTTGGAGGTGGTCAAGACCACCACCGGTAGTCGCCGCGTCCGCTCGTCGGCGCGAATCCGCCGCAAGACCTCCAGGCCATCTACTCTGGGCAGCTTGAGGTCCAGCAAGACGAGCGTGGGCCACTGGGTGATATCCCGGCCCGCATACGCGCCGGTGCCAAAGATGTAATCCAGCGCTGTCTGCCCGTCCTCGGCGACGACCAGCTCGTTGGCGACGTGGCTTTTGTCCAGCGCCCGTTGGGTCAGCCCAACGTCGCTCGGGTTGTCTTCGACCAGAAGGATGATTTTGGAATTCATGTGACCTCCTCGAGGGTAAAATAAAACGTCGCGCCCTGATTAACGTGCGCCTCGGCCCACACCCGCCCGCCGTGGCGGTGGACGATGCGCTGCACCGTCGCCAGGCCGATGCCCGTGCCGGGGAACTCGGACGCTCTGTGCATGCGTTGGAACGCGCCGAATAGATTTTGCGCGTAGGCCATGTCAAAGCCCACCCCGTTGTCGCGCACGAAATAGATAACCCCCTCCTTGCCCTCCCTCACTTTCGGAGGAGGGGTGGGATGAGTGAGACAGCCGAACTCGATGCGCGCCGGGCAGCGCGTACCGCTGAACTTCCAGGCGTTGCCGAGCAGGTTGGTCAACACGATTTCGAGCAGCGCGGCGTCGCCATAGGCCATCAAGCCCGGTTGAATGACCACCTCGACCTGGCGCTCGGGCTGCGTCGCTCGTAAGCGGGCGGCGACGGTCTGCGCGAGGGCGGTGAGATCCACGGCGCTTGTTTGCATCTCGGCGCGGGTTACGCGCGAAAGCTGCAACAGGTCGTCAATCAAGCGCCCCATGCGCTGCGCTTCGGAGCGAACGTAGTCGAGGTATTGGCGCGCTTGCTCGTCGAGTTGGTCATAATAGTCTTCCAGCAGGGCCAGGCTCCAGCCGTCAATGCCGCGCAGCGGCGCGCGCAGGTCGTGCGAGACTGAGTAGGCAAACGCTTCCAGTTCCTTGTTGGCGGCTTCCAGTTGGGCGGTGCGCTCACGCACGCGCTGTTCGAGTTCGGCGTTGAGTCTGCGGATTTCATCCTCCGCCCGCTTGCGCTCGGTGATGTCCTCAACGGTCCCGTCATAGTACAGGGTCTTCCCCTGCAGGTCGCGAATAGCGCGGGCGCTTTCTCTGACAAAAATGGCAGTTCCATCTCGCCGCGTCCAACTGGACTCTAAGCCCTCGACCTCACCGTCTCTTTCGATCCTTTCAAGGAATTGGGCGCGGTCATACGAAGGCTCAAAGCCATGCTTCTCAAGTTCCCTGGTTGCAAGTTCGTCGAGAGACGAGTAACCCAGTATCCTGACCAGCGTGGGATTGGCTAAAAGGATTCGGCCATCTGGAGTCGTTCGGTAAAGGCCGACGGTGCTATTCTCATACAGACTGCGAAAGCGTTCCTCACTCTCGCGCAGGGCCACTTCCACCCGCTTGCTCTCAGTGATGTCGCGCGCCGATGATAGCGCGCCGATTGCGTTTCCATGGTCATCCTTGAGCACCCCGCACCACCAGGCAAGCAGGCGCTTTTGACCATCCTTGCGCCGCTGCCAGCTCTCCACATAGATTGTGCTTTCATCGCCGTTGAAGAGCGGCTGCACCACGGCATAGGTATCCTGTTCGCCTTCAAAGTAGAAAGCAGCTTCCTTGCCGATCACATCCTCGCCGAAGAACTCGATACCTGCCTGATTCGCCCACACGTACACTTTGTTGTTGTCCACTTCCATAATGATGTCGGGGATGGCCGCGAGAAGCGCTTCCTGGCGGGCGGCCAAGGCACGCAACGCCGCCTCCGCCCGCCTGTGATCGGCTTCTTTCTCAGCGAATTCCATGGCGAAGGAAATGTCCAAAGCCAGTTCGTCCAGCAGTTTGATCTCCTCCTCGTCGAAAAAGTCCGGCTCGCTGGCGTACAGATTGATTGTCCCCCTCGTCTCGCCGTTGACCCTCAGCGGAAAGGCCGCCGATGATCTATACCCCCGCCGTAAGGCATCCTCGCGCCACGGAGCCATACGCGGGTCCTGCTCGATGTCGTTGACGATTACGTGCTGGCCAATGCGCAGGGCGTTGGCAGTGGGGCCGCGCCCGCGCGGGCTATCGTCCAGCACGATGCGCAGTTTCTCCAAATAGCCATCGGTCTCGCCCGCGTGCGCGGCGGGCCTGATTTCTTTTGTCTGCAGGTCGAGCAGGCCGATCCACGTCATGCGGAAGTTGCCCTTCTCCACAGCGATGCGGCAGGCCGTTTCGAACAGCGCCTGCGGCTCGCGGACGCGGACGATGGCCTGGTTGGTGTCGCTCAATACGGCATACACCTGACTCAATCTGCGGACGCGGGCTTCGGCCTGCTTGCGCTCGGCGATCTCTGCCGATAGCGCCGCCGTTCTTGCCTCGACCAGGTCTTCCAATCGCTCGTTCAACGATCTCAACTCATCCTGCGCCTGGATCAGATCGGTGTTTCGATGGACGGCCTCCTCATACGTGGAGAGGAGCAGGGTCAGCATTTGCTGCACGTTGGAGGTGATGAAACGTCTCTTCCCGGCAAACAGGACTTCCATCCCCACGCACACGCGCTCGTCTTGCCACAGTTTCTTGTTGGCCAAGATGTGTTCGACGTGCAGCAGGAGGTATTCTTCGCTGTAGGGCTTGGTGATAAAACTATCGGCGCCACAGGCCAGACCCTCCAGCACATCCTCTGAGCTGGAGAGAGCAGTCAGTAGAATCACCGGAATGTCCCGGGTGCTTTCATTCGATTTGATCTGTTGACAGAGCTCGAAGCCATTCATCTCCATCATAACGATATCGCTGATGACCAGCGCCGGCTTGTGTTTGTCCACAAGGGCCAGGGCTTGCCGGCCGCTGTTGGCCGCTGTGACGCGGTAATGATGCTGCTCCAGCACGTACTTCAGTTGCTCGGCCTGCGTGGGACTATCCTCGACGATGAGGATATCAACCGTGTCTCTTGGGAGACCCTTCTTGATTTCCATAAATCCCTCTCATTTATCTTCTTTCATCAAAGCAGCCAGGGCGGCGACTATACCGTCTGGCGGAAGCACGTACGTTGCCGCGTCGAGCTTGATGGCTTCGCCCGGCATACCATGCACCACGGAACTTTCCTCATCCTGGACTATGGTGATGGCGCCCCTGTCTTTCATAGCTTTCAACTCCTTTGCTCCATCTCTCCCCATGCCGGTCAGCAACACACCCACTGCGCGTGGCCCCAGGATCTGCGCAACGGTGCGAAAGAGATAGGCGACCGAGGGTCGCAAGCCATTCTCTGGCGCATGGTCGCTGAGCATGATGCGCGGACCGCTCCCCACCCCCATATGAAAACCACCCGGTGCCACGTAGGCGTGGCCGGGCAAGGGCTGCTCCCCGTGCGATGCAATGTGCACCGGGAAGCGGGACGCGCTGGCAAGCCACTCTACAAAACCTCCGACAAACCCCGGCGCGATGTGCTGGACGACGAGCACAGGAAAAGGCAAATCCTGCGGCAACCCCGCCAGGATCTTTTGCAACACCGGAGGTCCCCCGGTGGAAGCGCCAATTGCAGCGACCTGGATGCCTGCGGCTGCCTTGAGCGCTGGTCGGGTGAGTGGCGACACGGGCAAGTGCTCTTTCGCCGTGCGCCGGATGCGCTTCACCACCTTGACCTCGGACATCAGTTTTACCATCCGAATCAGTTCCCTGGCGGCTGCCTGATGCTCTGGGTGGCCCATCCCTGGCGGGCAGGGAATCACAGCCAGCGCGCCGGCTTCCATCGCGCGGAATGTGGAGGCAATCTCCCTGGCATTGGCACTGGCGCTCACGATGACAATCGGCGTCGGCAGGGTTTCCATGATGGCGCGGGTCGCTTCAAAACCATCTATCCCGGGCAAGTGAATGTCCATCGTAATGACATCGGGGCGCTTTTGCCTGACGGCTTTCAGAGCTTCTTCGCCGTTGCTGGCGACGCCCACCACCTGGATGGCTGGGTCGGAAGTGAGAAGGTAGGCCAGGAATTCCTGCACCACACGCGAATCCTCGACGATGAGCACCTTGACCATCTCTGTCTCCGTGATGAAATAGGATTACCTTTGAAAAACTATCATAACCGCAAAGGTTTTAACGCAAAGACGCCAGGTTGCAAAGACACAAAGGTTTTCTGTGGTTTCTTTGCGTCCTTGCGTTAAAAATGGTTTGGCTGCAGCGCGAAGCGGGCCATGTTACGTTCAAAGCAGTCTATGGATCACTTCCAACAAATTGCTCTGATCGAAACTGCTCTTGACGATGTAGGCATTCGCGCCGACTTCGATGCCGTGCTCGCGGTCCTCGCGCGACTCGAGCGCCGTCACCAACACCACCGGCAACTCGCCAAGTTTCTTGTCACCGCGAATCTTGGTCGTGAGCTCAAAGCCGCTCATGCGCGGCATGTCCACATCCGATACAACCAGATCGAATTCGCCGCTGCGCGCTTGTGTGAAGGCATCCGCGCCGTCTACAGCGGTTGTTACCTGATAGCCGGCCGTTTGCAGGATATTCTTGAGCAGCGCGCGCGCCGTGATCGAATCTTCCGCCACCAGGATTCTACCGGTCCGCGCCGGGATCTTTTCGACCGCCGCCGGCGCCCGGGCTGCTGCGACAGATCGCACCGCCGATTTCATCAGGTCAGAGACGTTGAGCACGGGCACCACCTGGCCGCTGCCCAGCACGGTAGCGCCGGCGATGTTGCGCACGCGGCTCAATTGCTTGCCCAGTCCTTTCACCAGGACCTCTTGCTCGGCCAGAACTTCGTCCACGTGAACCGCGATGCGCTTTTCGGCAAGAGCAAGGATCAAAACTGGTATACGGTTCGTAGTGGCGACGATGAGGGCCCCAGGGTGGCGG